>JAMXLG010000366.1 GCA_024281135.1 Vulcanimicrobiia bacterium
ATCATACGCGCAGCCTCTTCCGCTTTCGCGACGATCATCTGCCGAAGCAAACCAAAACTTGCATCTAACAACCTGCGATTCAGCGCCGCCTTCGCTGCGACGTTGCGGCCGGGTTGCGAGACTGTGCCTTTCCCACTTCTAGTCATTCCGCGCAGGTTCAGTTTTTCGAGCGCGATCACGTCCGCTGCGTTGACGATGCGGCGCGCGACCTTATGCGCGTAATCACGGCGGGCATTGGCCTCGCGTTCCTTCGCTCGCGCTAACCGTAGCGCCGCAGCGCGGCGTGCGGGATCCTGCCGGTTCCGGATGCGTCCTGCCGCATCACGATCGGTGCGCGCTTCGAGCTCGCGTTGCAGTCGCGCTATTGCGACCTTGCGCTTTTCGCCCGCTGCGGCATTGCTAATGAGCGCCCCATCCGAGAGCGCAGCGAGCACGTGCACGCCACGGTCAACGCCGATTAGTGCACCGGTTTTCGGTAGCGGCATCGCGTCACGCTCGCACTCGAAGCACGCGTACCAGCGTTCGTTCTTGCAAACCAGCCAGGCGCGACCAAAGACGGGTACGGTGCGTCCTTTCCGCAGGCGCATCGAGCCAATCCCGGGAACGCGCAAGCGGCTTTGCGTGGAATCGAACTTCAGCGCGCGATCACCATGTGAGAACTCCAGCTGCGACCACCGGGCATACGACTTAAAACGCGGATAGCCCGGTGTTTCGCCACGCTTTGTGCGCCGGAAGAATGCCTCCATTGCGAGATCGAGTCGATGCAACACCACGTCTTCGCACTCGCGATACACTGCAGCTACTCGCGAGTCGCGCCGACGCAGGTCGGTGAGTTCCGCGTACTGCATCTTCGGCGTAAACCGAGATACGGCGAAGACGGTAGGCATCACGACGTTCTTGCAGCAGCGCGTTATAGAGTTGGCGCGTTACATCGAGCATGAAGCGCAGCCGCTTGGTCTGAGGAGCCGTGGGATACAAGCGAATTCGCTCGATGCGTTTCATGCATCAAGTCTGCCTCATTCCTATGCCATACGCCTGGCCTTCACTTCGTTAAACATTTCGGCTGGCGTGCGGTTACGCGACTTCTTATCGCTTCAGCGAAACTGCTCTCAGCACGTCTCGCCACGCTACACTCGTTACGGGTGGGAGGGCAACGCTTAACCAGAAGTCGAGTGCCAGCGCATCGCGCTTCCTGTAACGTTTGACTATGCAGCTCAATAGCGGCGACACCGCGTGGGTGCTCGCGAGCGCAGCGCTCGTCATGCTGATGACCCCCGCGCTCGGCTTTTTTTATGCGGGGCTCGTGCGTCGGAAGAACGTGCTCTCGACGCTGATGTATAGCTTCATCGCACTCTGCGCGATCAGCGTGCAATGGGTGCTCTGGGGGTACACGCTCGCGTTCGGACCGGACTGGCACCATTTTATCGGCGGCCTCGCATGGATCGGCATGAACGGCGTCGGTGCTACACCAAACCCTGACTACGCGCCGACGATCCCGCACGCGGCGTTTGCGCTGTTCCAAATGATGTTTGCCGCGATCACGCCGGCGCTAATTACCGGCGGGTTCGCCGAACGCAAACGCTTCGCAGCGTTCGTTCTGTTTACGTTGCTCTGGGCAACGTTTGTGTACGATCCCATTGCACACTGGGTGTGGGGACACGGCGGCTGGCTTGCAAATCTTGGTGCGCTGGATTTTGCGGGAGGTACCGTCGTGCACATTTCATCGGGCGTCGCAGCGCTCGTGTGTGCGTGGGTTCTGGGGCCACGCCTCACGCACGAACCTCATGAACCGCACGATCGCCGGATGATGCTCTTGGGTGCGGCGCTCTGCTGGTTCGGATGGTTCGGTTTCAACGCCGGAAGCGCGCTTGCTGCAAACGGCACCGCTGCGATTGCGTTCCTCAATACGAACGTCGCTGCGGCAATGGGCGCGCTCGTGTGGATGACGCTTGCGTGGTGGCGTTCCGGGAATCCGACCGTCGTTGGTGCCGCAGCGGGCGCCGTCGCGGGACTCGTTGCGATTACACCCGCAGCGGGATACGTGACACCCGCATCGTCGATATTCATTGGTGGAATTGCAGCAGCGGCGTGCTATACCGCGGTGCGCCTGCGCGAGCGGATGCGCGTCGACGACGCGCTGGACGTGTTCCCGGTGCACGGCATCGGTGGAACGGTCGGCGCGTTGTTGACGGGCATCCTCGCATTGCACGTCGACGTCACGAAACAACTACTCGCGCAAGTGCTCGCCGTCGGCGCCGTTTGGCTTTACACCGCCGCCGCGACCTTCTTGATCCTCAAGTTCGTCACCGCGTTGATGCCGCTACGCGTGAGCGAACACGAAGAACGCCTTGGCCTCGACGCAACCCAACACGCCGAAGTCGCCTACGCAAGCTAATCCAACCGTGTCATCGAAAGACACGTTATGCCGAAGAGCGTGTCTCAAAAAGAAGCGACTCCGTCTCAAATGATAGACGGGAGAATCAAAGAGCTGGGCGACTGGCGAGGCAAGATGCTCTCCCAGATCCGCTCATTGATCAAGAAGGCCGACCCCGACGTGGTCGAAGAGTGGAAGTGGCGAGGCGTTCCGGTGTGGGAACACGACGGAATTATCTGCACGGGCGAGACCTATAAGAACGTCGTGAAGATGACGTTCGCCAAAGGCGCGGCGCTCGAGGACCCCTCAGGCCTCTTCAACTCTAGCCTCGAGGGCAACACGCGTCGCGCCATTGATTTTCACGAAGGCGAAAAAATCGACGAAAGGGCATTGAAGGCGCTCATTGCTGAGGCCGTGGCCCTAAACGTCAACGCCAAAGCAACGAAAAAACGTTAAGCGTTGTCGCTCAGCGCGTCACTGATTGAGGAAACTGCGGCGTCGCGCGCACGCTCGATCGCGCCCTTTACGCGGTCCCTTGCGCGTTCGCGCATCTGACCGACTATCGGCCGAAGCTGCTCGTCCTCGAGCGGCGTCATTGGTACGAGCGATCCGATCAGGAAGCCGGCTGCAGCCATTCCAAAGAATAGGCCGAGTGGGTTTCTACGAACCGCGTCCATGAGGTTCATCGCATTCGTTTGAACGTCACCGGTATCCGGTAACGCGTCGCTCGCGCGCGAAGCCGCGCGACGCGCCTGCTCGACGCTTCGGGTGAGGGCAGATTTCATTTGCTCCATTTTCTCTCGCACTGCGTCTTGCGCACGATGTGGAACGTCGGCTTTATATGCGAGCGCGTCGGCAGTGTCGCCCATGCGTTCGCGCGTTTCCGCTATCTCCGAGCGGAGCTCATCCGGGTCTTTGCCCATTCCACATCCTCCTTTACGGTTTCAATCGTCTCTCTCGGCACGGGCACCTGTAGATCGTCGATTGCGTGTTTACCCGCAACTGCGGCGACCGCGGCGATAACACCGTAAACAACGGTCGGAATGAGGGTGGCAACCCACACCGGCATCGCTTGCGCGAGCAAGACAATCACTGTTGCAGTAAAACACAAGAGCGCAAAAAGTCCGCAAATCGCGGCAGCGCTCAGCATGCCGGCACCTTGACCAACTTGTTGGCCCGCGCGCTTTCCTTTCTCGGTCATCTCGGCGCGAAGCAGGTCGAATTCCTCACGCATCAACAGCGTCATATCGCTCGTGAGACGCTTGAAGAGTTCGCCTACCGACTCGTCGCGTGGATCCGAATCACCGGATGCCATAATCGATCTCATCATCAGCAATCGAACTTGGCTCGCCGGACATGCGGTAGCGCGCAACTGCGCCGGCTTTCAGAACGCGCGCCGCCGCCAAACCGAGAATGAATCCTGCTGCAGCGGTGACCATCGGCTGCGTGCGCGCAACCGTTTCAATATCGTGAATGATGCGGTCGCCGTCGGCCTGCGTAAGATACGTTGAAACGGCGTTGAGGCGTTCGGCGGCCAGAGCAACCAACCGAGCGGTCGTATCTTGCCCTTGGTCGCGGAACGAGTCGCTCATCCTGTACAAGTTGTTCACGTGGCCGCCGACCACGTTGCCGAGTTGTGTTGTACGCCGATCGATTTGTTCGATTACCACGCCTTTGGCGTTGTGCTTGAGTTCATCAAGGTTCGTCACCTGATTCTCCCTTCAGTGGCCATAAATACCCACCCACGAATGAGACAAAAATTCCGAAAAATTGGGCATGAACTGTGTCAAGATTAGAATGTTGAGCAGCTCGCTAGCTTGACACTCGTTTTACAAGGGGCAAGCCAAGAGTTTGCCTACGGATAAGGCAGGCAGGACGCTTGCTAGGGGACACTAGGAGCGTATGAATCGCGTCGTTGTCGTCGATGACGACGAGCCGAACCTGAAGCTATACGCGGCCGTCGTGAAGCGGGTCCTCGGTGAGGACGCCGTGGCCTTTGAAAACCCGCTCGAGGCTCTGGAGCGGCTCGATGACTTACGTCCGGCGCTCGTCGTTGTCGATTATCAAATGCCGGAAATGGATGGGCTGTCCTTCATCCGCGGCTTGCGAGCAAAGCCCGCGCATGCTTTCACACCCATCATCATGCTCACGGCGAGCGGCGAGAACGCGCTGGGAGAGCGCGCCTTGGAAGCCGGCGCGACGATGTTCTTGGAAAAGCCGCTCCCGCTTGCAGACTTGACCGCGCACGTGCGTCACTTTGCCGGTGCACCGGCCAGCAGGGTGACCTACGGTGAAGTCGTCATGCCAACGGACGAGCGTGATACGATTCTTCGCCTCTTTCGCGCGCTTCAAGCGCACAACAAAGATCTAAGCTCGCACGCCGCTGCGGTTCGCGATCTCGCCGTTGCGATCGCAAATGAAATGCACCTTTCCGGCGAGGAAATCGAAGCAATTCGGATCGGTGCCCTCGTGTATGACATCGGCATGTTAGCCGTGCCGGACAAGATTCGCGAGATGCCGTCGGTGTTGCCGACCCGGTGGCGCAGCGTGGTCAACGCCCACGTTGACGCGGGGGCCGCTATTCTCGGAGGTGGACGCCGCCCGCTGCTTCGCGCCGCGGAAACGATGGCGCGCTATCATCACGAGCGTTTTGACGGCACGGGCTATCCTGAAGGGTTGTGCGGCTCAATGATTCCGCTCGCGGCGCGAATCCTCGCGGTCGCCGATACCTATGTTGCGCTGATTTCCGAGCGTCCGCATCGCGTCGAGTTCACGTCGGCGAACGCCGTTGCTCAAATCGTCGGTTTGAGCGGAACGGCGTTCGATCCCAACGTGGTCTCGGCGTTCGCAGGGCTCAAAGACAAGCCCAACAATACTCGCCGCAGCGCTTAGTACTTAGAGATCACCGCACGAGACGTAGGTCGCAAGGTCGGCCGCGCTCTTGTGCACGTTGATGGCGTACTGCCCTTTCTTAAGATCCGCGACGGTGATGCCCTGGACCGTCGTATCGGACTTGCCTCTGACCACGTTGTTGAGCGGCTTCCACGGCGCCGGATCGAGTTTCGCGCACGTGCCTTTGTGAATGTGTGCCGGCTGGTTCACATGGCTTGGTGCATTCTTGAGCGAGATTTCCACTCGCACGCCTCCCGGAACGTCTTTCACCGAGGCCGTGCCGGTCATGCCTGAGTTGTTTTCCGCGCCCATGTTGATATTGAGCGCGGTACTGGACTTCTGGTTCTGGGCGTTGAGTTGTGAATTCGACGTCTGAGCGAAGGCGGGCGCGACAAGCGCCGCCGCAGCGGCGACCGCCATAGCAAAATGAATGAATTTCATGCGAATGAAAGCTCCTTTTCGGGGTGTAGCTGCGTAACGGGAACAACGCTGTTACCATCGCGAAATGTACCCGAGCGAACAGTCCTGCTAACCCTCATAGCTAGGAGTCTCTCGTGATCGACTCTCAACCGTCTCAAGACGATAAAACGCTTGCCATCTTGACACATCTCAGCGGAATCATCTTTTCGTTCATCGTCCCGCTGATCGTCTGGCTCACGGCAAAAGACACGAAGCCGTGGCTCTCCGAGCAGTCGAAAGAAGCCCTAAACTTTCAAATCACCGTGCTGATCGGCTACATCGTCTCGTCGGCGCTCACGCTCGTGTTGATCGGTTTTTTCTTGTTCGTGATCGTCTGGGCGCTGAGCATCATCCTGAGCGTCGTTGCCGCCGTGCGCGTTTCACAAGGCGTTGACTTTCATTATCCGCTGACGATTCGCCTAATCAAATAACGCGGACCAGGCCTCACGTGAAATACGGAGGTCTTCTTCGTTTAGATCCTTGAGCGATTTGCTCGCAAGGTTCTCGCGTTCGCAGAGATCGGGCACATTGGGATCGACGAAGAGTAGGCCGGTGACGAACTCGCCTTTTGCGCGCGTTTCGTGAATCGTGCGCAGCGCACCGATGCGATCGGTTGCGTCGTAGTCATGGTCGACTTTGCGTAGTAGAACGTGTGCGCCATCTTCCAGCGTCACTTGCTGGACGGTGCCCGGTTCGTAGTCGACCGTGACTTCTTCGCGCGGACGAATGAAGTCGGGGGTGTTCGCTACGAACTCGTGATCCTTCACGTACGCGTAGCTCTTGGTCGAACCTTCGTGGTCGTTGAACGTGACGCACGGGCTGATGATGTCGATGATCGACGTACCGCGGTGCGAGAACGCCGCCTGCAACATCGGAACGAGTTGCTTTCCGTCGCCTGAGAACGAGCGCGCGACGAACGTTGCACCGAGCTCGATAGAAAGGCCGCAAATGTCGATCGTCGAGAATTCATTCGGCGTGCCGTTCTTGAGCGTCGAGCCCATGTCGGCCGTTGCCGAGAACTGACCTTTCGTCAATCCATAGACGCCGTTGTTTTCGACGATGTAGATAATGTCGAGATTGCGGCGGATCATGTGCGCGAATTGTCCGATGCCGATGCTTGCGGTATCTCCATCACCACTAATGCCGAGGACCATTAACTCGCGATTCGCAAGTTTTGCACCGGTTGCAGCGGACGGCATGCGCCCGTGAACGCCGTTGAATCCGTGCGCTTGTTCCACGAAGTATGCCGGCGTCTTCGAAGAGCAACCGATACCGCTCATCTTCGCGAGCTTGTGCGGCTGAACGCCGTATTCAAAGAGCGCTTTGATGAGATGATTGGTAATCGAGTTATGCCCGCAGCCGGCGCAAAGCGTCGTGGGAAGTCCCTTGTAGACGTCGCGGCCGAGGCCGATCAAATTCACAGTCATTCAGCTACCACCGCCGGTTGACGCTCGGCAGCGAGGAGAGGGTCGATAATGGCGTGCGCGTCAATCGGCACGCCGTTGTAGTGGCGGATCGAGTGGAGCCGCCCGATGAGGTGCTGCGGAAGCTCCGCACGCAGTAACGCATACACTTGCCCGTCGCGATTTTGTTCGAGGACGTACACGCGATCGTGGCGCCGCACGAACGCGGCAATATCGGACGAGAACGGCAGTGCTCGTATCCGCATGTAATCGACTTCGATGCCGTCCTTGCGCAGTTCATCGCGCGCTTCAACCACCGCGTGATGCGTCGTGCCGTACGCAAGGATACCTATAGCATTTTTACGCTCGTCGGCGACCGGCTGAGGAACCGCAAGGCGCGCCGTATCATGCTTACGAACGAGGCGATCCAAATTACGTTGCCACACGTCCGGTAATTCCGAGTAGCGAGCCTCTTCGTCGTGTCCCGTTCCGCGCGTGAAGAATCCAGCCGATGAATGATTCGTTCCAGGAAGCGTGCGGTATGGAACGCCATCGTGATCGACATCGCGATAACGTCCCCACGATTCAAGACGGTTCAAGTCTTTTTCGTCGAGCACTTTGCCGCGATCGAATGGCCGCTCGGGATACGGCAGGGGCTCCGTCATCCACGAATTCATTCCGAGATCCAAATCCGAGAGCACGAACACCGGCGTTTGGAAGCGATCCGCAAGATCGAATGCGGCCATCGACATTTCGTACGCTTCTTGGACGGTCGCGGGCAACAGGACGATATGCTTCGTGTCGCCGTGCGATAAGTGATACGCAAACGCAACGTCGGCTTGCATCGTTCGCGTCGGCAAGCCGGTTGACGGCCCCGCGCGCTGCACGTCGAAAATGACGCCCGGAACTTCAGCGTAGTATCCGTAGCCCGCCCACTCGGCCATTAACGACAAACCGGGTCCGGACGTCGACGTCATTGCGCGCGCGCCCGCCCAGCCGGCACCCAGTACCATACCGATGGCCGCGAGTTCGTCTTCGGCTTGAACGATCGCGACGTTCTTCTCGCCGGTGGCGGAGTCGACGCGATATTTGTCGGCGAGCGCAATGAACGATTCACAGAGCGACGACGACGGTGTGATCGGATACCACGCCGCAACGGTGCAACCGCCCATGATACAACCGAGCGCAGCCGCGCGATTTCCATCCATGAACGTGAAGCCGTCGGTAACGCCGGTCATACGTTCGAGTACAAAAGGATCGCGTTTGGTCAAATGTTCGCGCGCGTGCACGTATCCGAGGCGCGCAGCGTCCATATTCGTCGTCACCGCGGACGGCTTGCGTTTGAACTGCGCGCCGATCGCCGCTTCAGCGGTCATTTCGTCGATGCCGAGCAACTCGGCGAGCACACCGACGTAGATCATATTCATGAGGTACTTACGCAACGATCCATCTTTGAAATTGGCTTTCGCCAACTCATTGAACGGCACCGCATAGTACGTCACGTCGTCGCGCTGCGCTTCGCCGGCTATCGGATAGGTCGATTCGTGAACGATCACGCCGCCCGGACGCACCGCGGCGGCGTCGGTGCGCCACGTCGCGGCATTGAGCGCAACGAGAACATCGACGTCGCGGGTGCGGCACTGATAGCCCTTTGAGGTTACTCGAACGTCGAACCAGGTAGGCAGGCCTTCGATATTCGACGGAAAGACGTTTTTCGGGGCAACCGGGATACCCATGCGAAAGATCGCGTTGGTCAGAACGAGATTGGAAGACTGACTGCCTGATCCGTTGACCGTTGCAACCCGAATCGTGAAATCGTTTACGGAGCGCTGTTGCATCGAGTGGAATTCCTTTGCATCAGGCTTACGCCGGGGCGAGGGCGAGACCTGCGCTTTACGGATTGAAAAGGCTCTGCTCCCTCACTTACCGTTGAGGTATGGCACTTTCAAAACGCCTGATGGCGGAGTTCTTCGGAACGTTTTGGCTCGTTTTCGGCGGATGTGGAACGGCGGTTCTGTCTGCTGCAGTACCGACGCTCGGAGTTGGGTATGCGGGCGTTGCGCTCGCGTTTGGATTGACCGTACTCACCGGTGTGTATGCACTCGGACCGATCTCCGGCGGCCATTTCAATCCTGCGATTACGCTCGGACTTTTTACCGGCGGCCGTTTCCCCGGACGCGACGTCTTGCCGTACATGATCGTGCAAGTCGTCGGCGCGATTTTCGCGGCAGCGATTCTGTACGCCATCGCCACCGGCAAGGCCGGCTTCACCACCGCGAACGGATTCGCCGCAAACGGATATGGGATTCACTCTCCCGGCGGGTACACGCTGCTCGCTTGTATGATCTGCGAACTCGTTCTTTCGTTCGCATTCGTTATGGTCGTCATGGGCGCAACCGACGCGCGTGCGCCGGCCGGATTCGCGGGCATTGCAATCGGCCTCGCGTTGACGCTGATCCACCTCATCTCGATTCCGGTAACCAACACGTCGGTGAATCCTGCGCGCAGTACTGGTCCAGCGCTCTTTGCGGGCGCCTGGGCACTCGGGCAGTTATGGTTGTTCTGGATTGCACCGCTGATCGGAGGTGCGGTCGCCGGGTGGCTCTACAGCGCGCTCTTTGGTGAGCCCGTCGTCGTGAGTACAACCATCATTGAGGAAACCGCATTCACGCTTTCCGAATAGAACCGCGCCTGATACGCAAAGATATCGTCGGCCTGTGGGATGACGTCGACGGTGCGCCTCGCGATTTGATACGTGCCGCGTGCGTCGCGACGTAGCAATCCTCGACGAACCATCGACGCTAGTGATTCGTGCGTGACACGTCGCGGGTCGCGCTTCAATTCGGGATCGACGAATAGCATCGACGGCAGATTTCCGAGCGAGCGTTCAACTTGCTCGATCGCTTCGCTTTCGTCGAACGGTTCGGGACGTTCGTAAAGCCACGCTGCGAGGAGTTGCGTTACCGTGACCGGTCGCGCAAGCCGGAGTTCGTTTGCGATGTTGTCGCGATCGCGGAGCTCAACGAGACGGTACAGCACCGACGTTTTTTCTCCGTGGAACACGTCGTAGCTGATTCCGGCAAGATAGATCGTTTTTGCGTGCTGTGACAGGCGCGGGAGCAAGCCGCGCAACGGCCGTAGCTCACCGGTCGATGAATACTGGCCTTCAGGCGTGATATAGAAGGTCGCGCCGCGCTCGACGACGTCTTCCATCGCCGAAATGTCGCGCTCGACCTCTTCACGAGTATCCGCCATGAGTTCTGAACGAAACGGCTCGCGCAACTTCGAGAGCTTCACCGGTTCTTGCGCCTGATTGTAGTACCGTGTGCTCCATAGTTCGCCGATGCGCGTTTCCCGCGGGAAGCGATCGGCGACGTCGCTCGTCACCATTTCGCTCAGCGGCATGTCGCCGTGACGTTTTTTGACGCTCAAGGCGAACGACGAAAGTGCGCGCGCCGAAAGATCGTTTTCGATCGGCAGAAATCCAAGCGCACGGAAGAGTGGTCCGAGGCTCATGCGCCGCATGAGCCAGTAGAGCTTGGGGAATCGAACCGCAAAGAATCCGGGTTCCCACATGCGTCCGCCGGTCGCGGAAAAAATCGGATGACGCCACGACGAGTGCCAGCCGACGCCGCTCACAATAATCATCGCTTCCAGCTCGGTCTGATGGTTGGCCACAACGAGCGTTCCGCCGCGATCGGGCTTCATTCGTCCCCACGACCGTACGCGATGGCGCAAGTGCATGCCGGCATTAACCGACATCATCGCTGCCATCCATATCGGCGTTGTTAGCAGCGACGAAATCGGACGCGCGCCGACGCGAAGTATGGTGACGGAGCCGCACGCAAAGCTGAAGGCCGCAAGCGCGAAGACCGTTTGATATCCGGCGCGCGAACCGCCGAACGCATGAAGAATTGCACCGCCGACGATCGGCGCGATAACGGTGGGGAGATTCGTCGCAATACCCCAAAGGCCAAGATCGCGCGCGATGTCACCGATGGCAGGTAGACTGTCGATCGCAAGTGCCCAACCAACGGAAACGACACCGCCCAAACCAACGCCGAAGAGGACGCCGGCCGCGAGCATGACCGGAGGAATCGGCGCGAGGGCGAATGCGGCGGCCGCGATCGCCATCGAGACACCGCAAAGCGCGATAATGGCCTTACGCGAAAAACGATCCGAGACGATGCCGAGGAACACGGACGACGCGATTGCACCCAACAACGAGCAAACCCCGAAAAACGCCGTACTCGCGCCCGGATTCTTGAAGTGCAGCACGTCCTGAAAGAAGTACAAGACGAACGTCATCAAGAGTGTCAATCCGAAAAACACGAACAAGCGCGCGATGAACACGACAATGAAATCGTGCCAGCGAACGATGCGCGTACGTTCCAGCGGCGCTTCCCATTCCCGTTCCGTAACTGCGAAGAGCGTAAGTGAACCGAGCGTTAGAATCAGCGCCGTACCCAGAAAGACGATGTTCGGATGCGCGATGCTTCCAGCGATGCCGAGTCCAGCCACCGTACCGACCAGCGTCGCCGCGCCACGAATCCCTGACGCCTTACCCCATGCGTGACGCGGCACGACTTCGGGAATCAGCGCTTGATATGCCGCGACGGCGAGATTCTCGCCGGCGATTGCGACGATGAACAGCACGTTAAAGAGCAAGAGTGAGTGCGTAAACGCCAGCGCAACGAGCGCCGCGGCATCGATCGCGATCCCCGCCAGCACCCAGTTCCGACGCGTTCCGCCTGACTCACGACGATGACGATCTGAGAACCATCCCGCAACCGGCGGCACGAGCATTGCTGCAAGATTGGCGACAGCGACAAGCAGTGCAAGCGATTCAACGTGCGTTGCCGGAGTGAGTTGATTGATTGCTGACGGCACGGCGATCGTCATGAGCGCCGTGTCTTGGATCGTCAACGAAATCCAAAGCGCATTGAGGATCGCATAGTGCGCAACCGATTCATTGCGCAATTGAATCATCCGTGGCTAGCTCCCATGCTCGTCGTGCAACTTTATGCTCCTCGGATTCGTTCCGATACTGACTGACAGATGTGGTTTCTCGTTCGCGTCTGGGCGGCATTACTGTCCGGCGTACTCTTGCTTGGCACCTTCGCTTCCGCGGATCCTACTCCGACCTTTAAAGAGGCCGGTTTTCATGCTATCCAAGATTTAGTTGCCGCATTCTATGCCGGCGACGGCAAGTGGCGCTCGTGCGACCGCTCGGGCTGCTCCACGTCTAACAGCGACTGGGGCGACGACGCCGCGACGTACACGCTCTACTTGCGTTGGATGGAGACGCACGATTCGCAGATCGGCGGACTAATGTCGCAGCTGGCAGCCGCGTCACCCCATTATGGTGCGCCATGTCAAAACGGTCCATGCCCGAATTGGAGCGACACTCCTGCTTGGGACGCGGTTGCGGACATGCGCGAGTACCAGGTGCTTCACGACCCGCAGACGCTTGCCAATGCGGAAGCTGCGCTTGCGTACGTGCAACAGTCGGGCGCGTTTCTGCGTGGAGCGTGCGCAGAGATTCCGTACCAGCATCCACCACAGGATCGCAATCACGTGAAGACGCTCGAGACGACGGCAAACGCGGTAAAAGCGGATCTGCTCGTGTACGAAACGACGCACAACGACGCGTATCTTCGCGCCGCACAAAGCGGCTATGATGCGGCTCGCCGATACTTCCTTGATTCCCAGCTTCCGCTATACACCGTGCACGTCGCCGATAACGGTCAAGCTTGCATGCAAGTCCCGCACCGCTTTTTTGCATCGGTGAACGGGGACATGATTTGGAACGGCGTTGAGCTGTGGCGTTTGACGGGCGAACGACATTTCGCGGACGAGGCGATTGCCACCGCGCAGGCAGTCGATACCAACCTCAGCG
This sequence comes from Vulcanimicrobiia bacterium, assembly GCA_024281135.1. The sequence continues at coordinate 13,028 of JAMXLG010000366.1, forward strand.
ACGACCGCGGAATCTTCGCGAACGTTCAAGGTGAGAACGATGTGGCCGAGCCGCTCGTCGAAGCAATGCTAGATCTCGCGCAACGAGAGCATCTCTCGTTCGCACGCGATTGGCTGCTGCGCAACGCTTCGGCTGCGTTGTCTGCGCGTTCGAGCGATGGAAGTTTCTCTCGCTTCTTCGACGGACCGCCGCAACGCACAACGTCGATCTGGGAAACCAATGGCGGCGCTTCTTTAGAGGTTGCCGCGGCCGCGATCGCGCCGAACGAATCCGCCCCTACGTCGGGCGAATGGAATCCGGGCAGCGACGTGAGCGTCGACGTGCGATCGGTGCCGACTACTATCATCGTTGACGGCGCAGGGGTCGCGCTCGTCGGCACGATGAGTCCGCTTTGCGAACACGGCCACGTCCGCGTGCTCGTCGACGGCGTCGAAACGACGGACCAGACGGGCCTATGGCAGAACCCGTCGATGCCGTCCGGACCTTCGGTCCTCTTCGCGTGGCGCTGGTCGGAACCGGGTCATCACACGATTACCCTTGAGCCCGGCGATTCGGGCGCCGCGACGCCGAACGCGCTTTCGCTCCAGAGCCTGATCACTAAGCGATAACGGTTGAAACCCCTTACAATGGGAGCGAGTAGGAGGGGCCATGAAACGATCTGCAATCGCTCTCATTCTCGTCGCGCTTTCGGCGTCGACACTCACCGCCTGCGGCAGAAGCTCTAACGTCAGCACGGCGAGCTCGAGCGCCGCGCCCGCCGCTAGCGGCGCGACCGTCGTAATCACGTCGGGCACGACGTTCCGCGGCAAACTGCAACAAGAGATCAGCTCGAAGAAAAGCCACGACGGCGACCGCTTCTCGATCGTCGGCAAGGACGGCCAAACCATCGAGGGGCATTTGGCAAACGTTCAGCCCGCCGGCTTCGGAAAGAAGCCGTCGATGGTCGTTGTTTTTGACGACGTGAAGATGCCCGACGGTACAACGGCGGCTCCCGTCGACGTGACGCTCGTCAACGCCGGCGCGTTTGATGCAAAGACGCATCACTTCCGCACGATGGGCATGATGATCGGCGGCGCAGTTGCCGGCCACATGGCCGCAAAAGCCGCGCATACTAAAAACGGCAGTGCCGCAGGCGCTGCGGGCGCCTATGTGCTCTCGCAACAGATGAAAACCGACGTAGATGTTCGCCCCGGCACGGTTGTCGTTCTGAAGTTCAATAAAGACGCGGTAAGCAGCGCGGCGACTCCATCCGCGCAATAAGCTCGGATGATTCCGCATTCGCCGCCCGTTCGCGTTCACATCGACGAACTGGGCGTCGTTTCAACGATGGTCAACGGCAAGGGGCCGTTTCATTTCGTCCTCGATACCGGCGCGGGAATCACGGTGCTCTCGCAAGATTTTGCGAAACGCGCCGGTATCATTGGTCACGGCGCGGGCACCGCGACGGGCGTCGGCGGCACGACGGCGATGCAAACGGTCACGCTCGACGAGATGCGCGTCGGCGACGCGGATTTGCACAAAGTCGCAGCGGCGATTATTCCGTTGCCGCTCGATCTCACGTATCAAGGCCACTACGGAACGATCGACGGCCTCGTAGGCTATTCGTTTCTCTCGCACTTCGCGACGACGATCGATCTCGTTTCACAGACGGTGACGTTCGCAGCGCCGGAAGATTACGTGAGTCCCCCTGCAGCAACGTCGATTGCGGCAACATTTCCCGGCAACTGTCCGCTCGTTCCAGCGAATGCCAACGGCCATCGCGGAACGTTTCAAATCGATACCGGCGATAACGGTTACCTTACGCTCACCGGTCCATTTGCAGCGCGATACGATGTCCTTGCGCAAAACGGCGGCCGCGGATTTGATGTTCTCGCACAGGGTGTGGGCGGAAGCGTGTCCGCGACCGAAGTCCGTCTCAAGCAATTCACGCTCGGCGCAACAACCCTTACTGATGAATTAACGTCCGTATCTCATGCCATGGCAGGTATTCTCAGCGAAAGCGACCTAGCCGGAAATATCGGGACTCGCGTACTGCGACGTTTCATCTTTACGGTGGATTACGTGCATAAGCGAGTCGACTTCATCCCGTCATCGCTCGTGAACGCCCACGATCCGTATCGTCCGACGGGGCTCCAAATCACACGAGAGCCGAATGGAACGTTTCGTATCGTAGGCGTCATCGACAAGACGCCCGCAGCCGATGCGAGCGTGAAAGCCGGCGAGACGCTCGTCTCGATCAACGGACAAGACGTCCGGCAACTCACGTCGGTGGAGACATCCGCGGGACTTGCGGCCGATACGGTAACGCTGGGGATCGAAAGTGACGGTCAGACGCGGACCGTGGTGCTTCACCCGCGCGAGGTGCTTCCGGAGGGATGAACGATGCACCGCTCCGATTTTTTAAATTCGATGTGGACGGTCGCGGCGACCGTACCATTGGGAATGCACGTCGCCGCGACTCCGAGCAACGTCGCCGGTGTTCGGATTCCCGACACCGCGCTCGCGCGCGACGCGCATAACGTTGCGGTAAGGTGCGAACCGGTCGAGATCTACAACCATTCCCTTCGCACGTTTTTCTTTGCGGAACTGATCGCGCAGGCGCGGAACGTCGATCACGACGTGGAGGCGGTCTATGTTGCGTCGATTTTGCACGACACCGGGCTCTCACCAAAGTACATGTCCGAGCACAATCGCTTTGAAATCGACGGCGCAAACGTGTCGCGCGAGACGTTAGCGCGCCACGGCGTGACGGGTGCGCGGGCTGAAACGATCTGGGACGCTATTTGCTTTCATGATTCGTCCATCGCGCAGTGGAAAGGCGACGTACCGAAGTTGGTTTCGGACGGCGTCGGCGCCGACTTCGGTGCCTTCTTAGATACGCTGCATCACGAGGCAATCGTCGCAGTGCTACAGGCGGCTCCGCGAACGAACTTCATTCCTGTATTTCTCAGTGCGGTTGCGGAAATCGGGCGGCGCAAACCAAGCGCGACGGGCAAGTGCTTCGTCACCGATGTCGCGTATCGGATGGTTCCAAACTTCTCGCTTCCGAACTTCTGCGACGAAGTAAAGGACGATCCGTTCGCGCAGTATCACGTGTCGTAACGCGGAAAGCGCATGTGCAGTGCGCTTCCGTACGGCGTGTCGTCTTCAACGAGCAGATCACGAACGTCGTCCAGCGTTGGATCGTGAACGTTGAGCGCATCGATCGTGCCGAGGGATTTTAGGAATTCGGACGTGCGCGAGAGCGAAACTTCCACGAGCCATGAGCCGCCTTCGCGCTGTTGACGATGGCGCGCGGCGAGCGCGCCAAGCGCCGCAAGCCATCCGGTCGCATGATCTAGGGCTTGCGCGGGGAGTGGAAGCGGTGCGTCTTTGCCGGCGATCGTTGCAGCGGTTCGCGTAATGCCCGACGCCATTTGTACGAGGCTATCGAAGCCGCGGCGCCCGTGCCATGGTCCATGGCCATACGCTGTGAGCGAGACGTAGACGATACCGGGGCAAAGTGCGGCAAGCTCTTCGGGACCAAATCCAGAGCCCGCAAGCGCGCCGTGCCGATACGATTGCAGAAAGACCTCTGCATCATTCGCAAGGGAACGCAACTGACGACGTCCTCCTTCAGTCTCGAGATCGATATCAACACTGCGCTTATCGAATCCGGTGTCGATATCGGTGGCGAGAATCGTCGGCAGCTTCGAAGACGCGACGTGGAGCACGTCAGAACCATAACCCGCCAACGCGCGTCCGGCGACCGGGCCCGCGATAATGCGCGTGAGGTCCAAAACGCCCGTGTCGCGCAATGAAGCAATTCGCGGCGGCGCATCACCGATCCGCGATATCGCGATGAGCGGATACCGTGCAACGCCGCTCCCATGTGGATGTTGACGCCACTCGTCATTCGTGCGTTCAGCGGCTGCTGCACCGCCGGCGGCAATAACCGCTTCTTCCAGCTCGAATGCATTCCAGTCGGCTACCGCGTCGGTGACGGCAGTGCGGTCATTCGCAACACCCAGAACAGACAACACTGCGTCAGCATGATGTGGGAAGTTACAGTGAAGCCGAATCCAACGGCCGTCGCTTGCGCGGTAATCGCCGGAGAGCGGCGCCCACGCTTCACCAACGGGTTCGCCGTTGACACGCAAGTAGCGCTCGGAACGAAAGTACAGCGATGCTTGACGGGAATCAACGGTGACGCGAGCGTCTTGCGATGCGATCGCTGCCGCAGCGTGCGCTGCAGCAATCGTTGCCGTAGCCAATTCGTCGACGCGGTACACGGACGGCAACGCTCGATCTCGTTTGCGGACGTCGAAGTGCGGCAGCGTATCTTCGTCGTAGCCGAGACTGACGAGCAACGAGCGAACGTCTGCGATCAAAATGGCGCTAGTCGATTGTGTGCGTGACGAGGACGCCGCCGGGAAGTTCGAACGTCAACCGATTCGCGGTCGCGCGCACGAGATCTCCCGCTTCATGATACGTGTGTCGCGACACCGAATAGATGATCGCGCAGCGCTTGCGTCCGCGTCCCGGGTCGCCACCCATCATCAACACGTCACCGTTGTCGATGCGAATCGCCGTTTGTGAAATTCGCCCGTAGCCGTCGGCGGTCAAGGTGAAGCGTCGCGTCGCCGGATCGTATACTTCCGTCGAGGACTCCAGCTTGCCGGCTGCGCGTTCGCCGGCCGCAATCAATACGCTGCCGTCGGGAAGCAGTGTTGCAGTATGTGCGACACGCGCTATGTGTAAACGCCCCACGCTTTCGAATGTGCGGCTGCGCCAACGATACAGTTCGACGTCGGCCGTCGTGCCGTTCGGCGTCATTCCGCCGGTGACAAGCACATCGCCCGAACGCAAGCTCGTCATGGTGGGCGACCAGCGCGGCGTCGCAAACGGTATGTGGGCGATGTCGCGACCGTTCGCGGCGTAAAGGGTAGCGTCAGCAACGGCTGTGCCGTCCGTGTTTCGACCGCCGACCAGAAGCGCGGTGCCGTCGGGGAGCGCAACGCGCGCCGCGTCACCGATCACTGGGCGCGCAGTCGCCAACGCGGACGCGGCTCCGATCGACGTAAAGACAAAAGCGGCTAGCAACAGCGTCGCCACCGCTGCGAATCTAACGCGCGAGATGCGCGGATGCGAGCATTCAAGGACGTTCGTCACGCGGCGGACGGTATGCGATCCCTCCGCGAAGCCGGGCGCGAAGCTTGGAACACGAGCGTCGGACATCTTGAGCGCAATGTTCCAGAGCGTCGATGCATACCCGTGGCGGGCACCGATTTGCCGCACGACTGCCTCGTCGCAAGCCATCTCGCGCTCTACGGCGATCCAGCGTTGTACGACGTAAGCGAAAGGATTGAACCACATGATCGCCATGCAAAGCGATTGCACCAGCGAACTCACATCATCGTAACGGCGCAGATGTTCGAGTTCGTGCAGTACGATGTGCTCGATCTCGTCGGCAGCTGCGCTTGCGAGCAACGTTTGCGGAACAAGCACTGCAAGCCGGCGGTACCCGATCGCGACCGGAACGGAAAGACGCGCATGGCTGAATAGGCGAACCTCACCGCGCGTTGTCGAACGCACGCCGATGATCCGGCCCTGACGCACGAGTCTGCGCAACCCAATCAAACCCGCAGCGACGCGGAGCAAAAAGATCGCCGCACCGAACAACCAGGCAGCAGTGAAGGTGAGCGCAAAAGGCAGCGGCTGACTCACCGGAACAGGCGGTTCGTACACGTTCGTACCACCGCTGTCTCCATGCGGTAATCTCCGCGCTGCTTCCTCACGCAACAGTAGCGTCGTATCAACCGCTACGGGGTGGGACGGTGCAACAATCACCGGTTCATTGTGTGATGAAAGAAGCGTCGTCGCCGCAACGAGCGGTGTGCCAACCGCGAGTACGATCAGGAGCGCAAACCAGAGGCCGAAGCGCGCGCCGGCGTCGTCTTTAAAGCCGCGCATCCGTGCAATGACGTGGACCAGCAACACACCAGCGAGGCCGACGCCTAGCGTCAGCGCAGCGACAACGGCAAGCGCCTGCGTGAAGCCGGACATCTGTTACGTGTCCTTCGAGCGATCGAGCATCGCTTGAATGCGTTTGCGATCGGCTTTCGAGATATCCTCGACTTTCGAGAGCTTAAGTAACAGTTGTTCGGCGGATCCGTCAAAGAAGCGATGGAGAACGTTCTCGAGCGCCTTGCCGCGCACGTCTTCTTCTTGAAGGGCCGGCGAGTAGATGAACGTGCGACCCTCCGCGCGATGCGTGACGTAGCCTTTCTTTTCCAGGACACCAAGCGTCGTCATGACGGTGTTACGCGCCAGCGGCGGATCGTCGATCGCGTTGACGAGGTCCATATTCGTGGCCTCACCGAGATTCCATAAGGCGCGCATGATGCGCAACTCATGATCGGTGAGGACGGCGCTAGGTTTGCGTCCCATGCGCCCCATTATAGGATGCCTATAAATTTAGTCAAGACTTGACTATGAATATAGTCCTATTATACTAGGCACCATGATAGCCGTTCTGCTTGCCGCAACCCTCGTGGCGTCCTCGGCGGCGGATCCCCGCCGCGATTTCGACTTCGAAACCGGCACTTGGAAGATCGACGTCGTGCGTCTGATCCATCCTCTGAGCGGTTCGAAGACGTGGTTGCGCCCGCGCGGCTTCGTACACATCGTGCGCAAACTGTGGGACGGCGCCAGCCTCGCGCAGCTCGAGGCAACCAAACCGGCGCCGCACTTCTTGGGCTTGATGCTGCGCATGTACGACGCGAAAACGCAAAAGTGGAGCGTCTACTGGGGCAGCGCGGATAACGGTGCACTCGATCCGCCGCTGATCGGCAGTTTCGCTGACGGTCGCGGTGAGTTTCAAAATCACGAAACGATCGACGGACGCGATGTTTTGGTTCGCGTCGTCTATTCGAATATCACGCAAACCTCGTTTCGCACGGAACAAGCATTTTCAGCCGACGGAGGCACAACGTGGGAACCGAATCTCATTCAAACGTTTACGCGCATCAAGTAGTCACGCGTGTCGGACTCGCCATCGCATTTGCAGCGAGCGCGATCTTCATCGCTCGCGCTGCAACCGATCCGACGTACACGGGGCCGGAAAACGCAGACGAACGGCATTTCGTTTCATCGATTCAGAGCGATCTCAATTCGCGATTTTCTTCGACGGATGATGCCGAAAAAGCCGGCTACGTTCGCTACACGAACGAGGACGAAACCGGAGCGATCAGTTACGCAAACCGGCATTGGAACTCGATGAGCTTCCACGATCCAAGCCAGCTTTGGTACGACAAAAACGGGCATTTGCTCGGCGCCGACTATTCGGTTCTGCATTCCAACTGCAAGACACCGCCACATTTGTGGGGCGTGAATCCCGGGCGCTGGTCCCAACTCGACGGACACATTCACTGGGTCGCACGCGACGCGCAGGGCAGTCTAAAGTATGAGCAATGGATGCCTGATGCATCGTTTACCGCAGCCGGTGGCAACGCGTCGCATCCATCGTCGCAAACGCTCGTTGCGATGCGCAAGGTCACAAGCGCGAACGACGTCGTCACGATTTTCCATTTTCCGCCGGTGTGGGACCTGACCGTATGGGTGAAACCCAATGCAAACGGCGCTTTCGCGGACAAGAATCCCAGCGTTACTCCTTAGCGCGGTCGCGCTGCTCGGCGTAACGCAAGTCGCGCGTTCGCCGCATGCAATTCGCGTACGGGTCTACGCGCGAACGTATCAGGCATCGCTTCGACTGAACAGCGATGCGCCGAACAGCAGCGCGCTGACGACGGGTTCCAACTCGCTTGCGATCCTGAACGCAGAATACCGCGCGAGCGATCGCTGGAGCGCAGGTGCATCGTATCAGTACACGACGATGAACGGGTTCACCGCACAGAGCGCGCAGAGCAAACTGCTCGAGTCATACGTCACGTACGAGCAGCCGCATCTGCTCGTACGCGCCGGAAACCAAATGTTCGTTTCACCGTGGGCTGATGCGCATAACGTCTCGGGACTTCCGCCGAGTTCATTTCAAGGCGTTCTCGGGTCATATGCTCGCAGCACCTGGACGATCGACGCCGCACTGATGGATCGCTTCCAGGATGCGTACGCGACATCGTTCTCTCGCACGACGTTGCTGACGGGCCTAACACCGGGTGCGACAACGCCCGGCTTCTCCTATCTGCACGCCGGATACACGAGTAACGACAGCCGTTCGATCGCGAATGCGTACGTCTATGGCCTGTCGGGGATCGGGCCGATGCTGTGGTTCTCCGGAACGCGCGTGCTAAGTATCGCCGGTTGGGCACCGCAACTCGACGTACAAGCCGGCGTCGAACACGGATCGTCGCA
>JAMXLG010000367.1 GCA_024281135.1 Vulcanimicrobiia bacterium
TCGTGCTGCATTTGATGATTGCCGGGCGTTTGCATTGGCGGGAAGTTGGCGCTCCACTCACCGGCCGCAACACCCTTGCCGCGTTCGACTTTCCCAATGGATCGCTCGTCCTGACGGAAGCCGGTTCGAAGCATCGCGCCGCGTTGTACGTGTTCAAAGGCGAAGAGGCGCTGCGGTCGATCGATCCGGGCGGCATAGACGTGTTTGCTTCCGATCTCGACACGTTCCGGCGCGCTCTGTCAAAAGAAAATCACACGCTCAAACGCACGCTCACGGATCCTCGCATCATCGACGGGATCGGGAACGCGTACTCGGATGAGATTCTTCACGATGCGAAGCTCTCGCCGATTGCAATGACGCAGAAGTTGACTGATGAGGAGTGGCTACGGCTCTACGATTCGACGCGGAAGGTGCTTCAACTTTGGATCGACCGCCTCGTTTCTGAAACCAGGGACGGCTTTCCGGAAAAAGTCACCGCATTCCGCAAAGACATGGCCGTGCACGGGCGATACGGCAAACCGTGTCCACGTTGCGGCGACCCCGTTCAACGCATCCGCTACGCCGACAACGAAACGAACTATTGCGCGCGATGTCAGACAAACGGAAAGCTGTTGGCGGACCGCGCCTTATCGAGACTGCTCGGCGCCGACTGGCCGCGTACGTTGGAGGAAATGGAACAGTTGCGTTCCCCGCGTTCCTGATCGTGCACCGTGCGCTCTTGAGAAGCAGGCGAGCGCCCGGATTGTCAAAATTTTGTCTCGATTCAGCCAAGGAACTGTAAAGTCGCCAGGGAATGTCCCCAACACGGGGAGCCACCCGGTCGCTCGTGCTGTCCTCGTGGCCCGCCAAAGAACACGACCTCACCACTATGGAGACGGCCATGCTTTCATTTATTTTGCTTTTCGCGATCATCGCGGCGGCGTCCAACTGTGGAGGACTCGGCGGAAGATAAGGCGCCGACCCCCTCAACACTAGCCCACGGTCTGCCGATACCCAAAAAGCGAGCATTAAAGAAATGCCTCGCCCGTTTGTGCTTTTCGGGAGGCCGCTCTGCAAGCAGCACGCGTCGTCAGCCTCGTACCGAAGCAGCAGCCGTTTGATAGAGCGGTTGAGCACTATGCGTCTGCCCGCAACGCAGACTGCCTCACCGCACTTCATTTTCACTCCGGTTTCGAGCCCGATGTCCTTCGCACGCGCGCGCTCCTTCGTCTTCGTCGCTTGGCTGAAGCCGAAGGCGCAATTCGCCGGGCTGGGCAGGCGGCGCAGAACGATCGGGAGCGCGCCCTATATTGCGCGTTGCTCGGCACGATTCTCGACCGGCAAGGCGACGAGTTAGGCGCAGATTCTGCATGGGTGCAAGCTCGCGAGTATCTCTGCGGTGTGGCGGCCCCTTCGGTACGCGCGGAACTCAATTACTACGTGGCCGTCTCTGCGTGGCGAAGCAAGGATTTTCAAGAAGCTGCGCGGATCGCACGCGAGTCGATTGCCGAACTCGCATACGGTCCGCCGGACAGCAACGAGCCGCATCCGGCCGCCGTATCGACTGCGTTTACTTACGAGTTGCTCTCGGGCATTGAAGCGATGAACGAGCGCTATGAATCGCAGGTCGCGTACTTGCGTCAGGCGTTCTCCGCGCTTTCATCGGCGACGCAACCGCACGTCTGGGCCGAAGCATCGCTGCTGAACAATCTCGCCTCGGTCATCACCGAAAGACGCATGCCACAGGTAACGGATTTCGTTCGCGAGCGCGCGTCCGGGTTGCAGTGGAGCGGTGAAATGCCAGGATGGGCCTATAACGTGTATCGCGCTCTCGGATGGAGCGAAGCACTCGAAGGAAACGAAATCGCCGCATTCCGGGAACTGCGTAATGCCGAAGCGCACGCGCCGACACTGCCCCGCCGAATCGAAGCGATTTTGGATCGTTCGTTTCTGTTCGGAGCGATCGGTGAAGTGCTCTCAGCGCGCGAACGTTTCGATGAAGCCGAGCAATTGTGCGCACTCGTCGACTGGGATTGCGCTCAAGGCGAAGACCGGTACGCATTACTTTGGGGCGCCGAGCTTGCGGCATCGTTCCACCCGAAACGCGCGCAAGCGATGGTTACCCGCTATAACGCGGTTCCTAAGCAAATGGACCCGATGCTGGTTGCGCGGGGAACGCTTCAACGATGGCAGGCTTACGAGTTCGATGCGCTTGGCACCGTAGCGGCTGCCAATGGCAACCTTGAGGTGGGCGTTCAATACTTGAGGAACGCCTTGGGAATCTGGGATCGGCTCGGTTTCGCGTGGCGAGCTGCAAAGAGTGCACGCGCGCTTGCATCATTCACGAAAAACGAATCGGACGTACTGGACGCCAAGAAACGAGCGGCCTCGTATCATCGCAGCTGGCTAGGTAGGTCAGCATGACGATTTGGTCGATGTTCGCGAAAGCCGACCTCCCAAGCGGGCGAAACTTCGCGCTCCAATCGGAGCTGCGAAAAGCAATCGCGCGGCGTCGATTCGAACTGCACTACCAACCGATCATCGACACCGTCCGCGGGAAAGCCGTCGCACTCGAGGCACTTGTCAGATGGCGCGATCCGAATCGTGGATTGATGCTTCCTGAAACCTTTATCGGCGTTGCGGAAGAAACCGGGTTAATCGACACACTCGGCCTTATGATCCTCGAAGACGCCTGCCGGGACGCGCGTGGCTGGCATGACCAGGGCTACGAAATCCCGGTATCGATCAACGTTTCCGTACGTCAACTCGACCGACGGTCGTTCGTCAATAGCGTCTGTCGTGCACTGGAGTTGAGCGGCCTGCCGCCGACGTCGCTCTGGATTGAGATCACCGAGACCTGTGTCATGCGCGATATCGAAGCGATCACCGCAATGGTCATCGCCCTTCGCCGCAAGGGAGTGCGCGTCGTCATTGACGATTTCGGCACCGGCTATAGCACGCTCGGTCGCATCAAGTCGTTTCCGGCAGATGTACTGAAGATCGACCGTTGTTTCGTGGACGATCTCCCGGGCGGAAACGTCGACAAGGCCGTTGTGGCCGCGATCGTTACCGTTGCATCGAGCTGCAATATGGAGATTGTGGCCGAAGGCATCGAACACGCCGGTCAAGTGAAAGCTCTTCAAGAGCTCGGTTGCGATCGCATGCAAGGCTTCCTTTTCGCGCGACCTGCACGCATAAACACGATCGATTTCGCAGCACTCTCGATATCCTAAATAAAAGGCCCGGCAGGCGACGGATAGCACGCATGCGCAGGCGTCGTTAAACATCGACAACAATAGTCGTTAACGACATGAACGAACGCACTGAAAATGGATTTTCCATACTCGGACTGCGCTCCGAGATTGTCTCGGCCACGACCGCGCTTGGCTATGAAGAGCCGACGCCGATCCAACGAGAGGCGATTCCGCAGTTGCTCCAGGGACACGACGTCCTCGGCCAAGCAGCTACCGGTACGGGAAAAACGGCGGCCTTTGCGTTACCGCTGTTGCAGCGCATCGCTGAGAGGCCCCGCGATGTGCACGCCGTTCGCGGGCTGATTCTCGTTCCGACGCGCGAACTTGCGATGCAAGTAGCGGAAGCCGTTCACAAGTATGGGCGTTTGAACGGCGTAAGCGTTCTTCCGATTTACGGGGGCCAGTCGATCTCCGTGCAACTGCGCGCGCTGCGCCGAGGCGTCGACGTCGTGGTCGCAACGCCGGGCCGCGCGCTCGATCACATCCGCCGCGGAACACTGCACCTGGATAAGGTCGAATATCTCGTACTCGATGAAGCCGACGAGATGCTCGATATGGGCTTTGCCGAGGATCTCGAAGCAATCGCGGCTGCGTTACCACGTGAGCGGCAGACCGCACTGTTCTCGGCGACGCTTGCGCCGCGGGTGAAGTCGATCGCGAAGCGCTATTTGCGCGAACCGGTAAACGTCCATGTCGGAACCGAACGTTTGGGGAACGGCGCTAAAACGCGCACGCGGGAAGTGGCCTACATCGTCCAGCGCCCATATAAGACGGCCGCGCTGGCGCGACTCCTCGACATGGAGAACCCGTCTTCGTCGATCGTCTTCTGCCGCACGCGCACCGAAGTCGATGAGCTCACCGAAACGCTGGGAGCACGCGGCTATCTTGCCGAGGCGCTCCACGGCGGCCTCTCGCAAGAACAACGCGATCGCGTGCTACGGAGATTTCGCGAAGGAACATCCGACATTCTCGTCGCGACCGATGTGGCGGCGCGCGGTCTCGACATCGAACACGTCTC
>JAMXLG010000368.1 GCA_024281135.1 Vulcanimicrobiia bacterium
TAACGGCGAGGCAACGCGGGCACTGCGCGCCGCTTCTGCGATCAGGCGATTGTTTTTGAGCACATCGAAGATCGCCGCTTGAACGCTGAAGTCCCGCGCAATGAGCTTTCCTAGCTTTCCGCGAGAAACGGCGCTTGCCATCGGTCCACCGTCGAGCACCGCCCGGAACGATTCCATATCGAGACCGCGCGCTCGAGCAAAATGCGCGGCCTCTGCCAACCCGGTTACCATCGTAATGAGAAAAAGATTCACCGCTAGCTTCATCAACGACGCGTTGGGGACGGCACCGCACGCGATCACCTGGCGACACATTGCCTTCAGCAACGGCGACACGCGCGCTATGTCGGCATCATCGCCCGCTACCATTGCAATGAGGTCGCCCTCTTCTGCGGGTTTGCGCGATCCTGAAACCGGTGCTTCAACATAGGTTCCGCCGGCGCGACGCACGTCTGCGGCGAGCTCCGCTGAAAAGTCGGCCGGCATCGTCCCCATCTGCACGATCGTTCGCTTTGCAACGAGCGGGGCGAACGCGGTCGTGTGGCGGCAAAGTACCGCATCGATCGCAGCCTCGTTCGCGAGCATCAGCACCACGACGTCAGCTCGCGCGAAGACGTCAGGCGGCGTACGAGCAACATCTGCGCCGGCCGCTCGAAGCGATTCGCACTTCTCCGTGGTGCGATTCCAGACGACGAGTGGCACGCCGGAGCGCGCAATCCTCATTGCCATCGGTTCGCCCATAACGCCAAGCCCGATGAGTCCGGCGGTTACTGGTGGCGCCACACGATCTCGTCGCGATGTACAATCACGCGTTCGAAACCGCAACCCCGCAACAATCCGATCGCGGCGGAATTATCGGAGCGGCATTCTGCAGCGACCGGACGTTCCGGTACTTTCGCACGAAGCAGCTCGCAAACGAGCTGTGTACCGACGTGCAAACCACGAAACTGCGCATCGACGAAGACGCCGATGTGCACCTCGCCTTCGAACTCGATGTGATCGAGCAAACCGATGATACGCTTGCCGACGTTTGCAACGATGGCGTTGCGCTTGTCGTTCGTGCGCAGCTCCGTTACTAACCAGTCACGTCCGCCGAGCGTTCCGAAACGAGCATACGCATCGTCTTCGTCCCAGGAGCGGATGAACTCCAGAATTCCATCGAGCTGCACCATGATAAGTTCGGCCTTCACATGCTCTTGGTATACCGACCTGTGTACATTTAGTACACAGGCCGGTATACTTTGAGGACCAAAGGGGCTGCCATGGATCTCGCGATCAAACGTTCCGACCTCAAGGCGCATATCGCGCGGGTAGCGGCGCGGCTGTTTTACGAAGAGGGCATCCACCCAGTCGGCGTCGATCGCATCGCCGACGAAGCGCACATTACCAAGCGAACGCTTTACCACCACTATCCATCAAAAGATGAATTAATCGCCGCCGCGCTGCGCGTTGCGCCGATGGTCGCGTTTCCGTCCGACGGAGATCCCGTAGATCGCATCATCGGCGCGTTCGAAATGCTCGGCGAATTTTTGACGAACACGCGATACCGCGGTTGTCCTTATATCATCTTCACTGCGGAGCTCGTGGAACGCGGACATCCCGCGCGGCAAATCATCGAACGGCGTATCGCGAAGCGCCGCGCATGGTTTCGCGAGATGGCGCAGCAAGCCGGCGTCAGCGATCCTGACCTTCTCTCGGAACAGCTCGATGTGCTTTTTGACGGCGCGCTCGCTTCGGGAACAAAACGCGGCGATCTCACGCCGGCGAAAGCAGCGTTGTCGGCAGCGAAAGCGTTGTTAGGTGCCTCGCGTAGCTCTCCGTGGAACGGCATGCGCACCCAGCATTTGACGAACCGTTAGCGCGAGCGGTACTCCGAAAAAGAGTGAGTGCGCGATCAGCGTGTTGATCGTAGAAACCGCGGTTCTCGGCGCTTGCGCTGCGTGCCCGATCGGCACGACGAGATAGATCATAACGCCCATGACGGCTGCTCCAAAGAGCAAGCCCGAGAACACCGGGTAGCGCCGAACGAGCGGCGCATTGAGATACAGGATCACGAAGACCGCCGCCCACCACGTCGATACGACCGCATCCATCAACAACCCGATGCCGGCGACGGTCCAACCTCCCGAATACGCAGCCGCACCGAACGCGTTAGACGCATCCCACTGCAACAATTGTTCGGTTCCGAGTACGACCGGTGTCCCGGTCAGGACTGCACGCGCTACGACGAGGTAAACCGTAATCGCGACCAGGCCCACGGCGGACGCAGCGACGACTGCGAGCGAAGTTTTTGAGACCGTCGTCATTTGACCAAAAGTATCGCACGAACGCGGTGAAAGACGCATAACGTGCCTTAACATTTCCTGAGCCAAATGCCATGTTATCTGGTGTTAGCCGGTCGCATGAAAATTGTCACACTTGCGGTGGTCCGTGCGTCGGCAATACGTTGTATACGCAAGTCTCTTTTGGGCGGTTTATCTTTCACCTCACGCAGCGCAAGTTGTGGTACGAGGGCATGCCCGTCACACTCAAACCGAAGGAAGCAGAACTCCTCGCCGTGCTTGGGGAACGCCGCCCGGAGATCGCGTCACGCGACGAAATCATCGAGCGGCTCTGGCTGGGATCGGCGAGTGATGCCGCGCTGAACCAAACAGTCTACCGTCTGCGGCAAGCGCTCGCTCGTTTTGACCGTTCCGCCTACATAGAAACGGTGCCGGAGCGCGGTTTCCGACTGGCAGGCGAATCGCCGATCAACGCTCACAAACATCGTCCCGACGCGTTACGCCCGGCATTTTCGCTCTTTCAAAAAGCTGTTGCGCTCTACCGGCAACGCACGGAAGCATCCGTGCTTGCCGCGATCGATCTCCTCGAACGCGCATCCGAAGACGAACCGGAGTATGTACCGGCGCTCGAGGCGCTTGCGAGTGCGTATTGTAACGCCGGAATTCGGCTTTTTTATGCGCCGGGCGAGGCGTATTGGCGTGCGCGCTCGTTGATCGAGCGTGTCATCGCCCTCGATCCGTCTTCGGCGCGCGCTTTTGCAACGCTCAGCACGCTGCTCATTTTCTTCAATGCCAACCGCAACGATGCACGCGCCGCTGCGGAACGCGCGATGCTGCTCGCGCCGAACTCCTCGGTCGCGCACGGTGCCGCCGTATGGGAGCGGCTCTCGCGCCGCGACTACATCGGTGCGCTCACGCAAGCGGACATCGCCGTAAGCGCAGATCCCGCCTCATCATTCTCCACGTCGCTTTTCGGGATCGCGCTCTACATGTCGCGGAGATACGACGAAGCGCACCACGCTTTTGAGACTGCACGCGCGCTGGACGGAGCGCATACCACCGCGATCCTTTACGATGCGTGCGCATATGCGATGGAAGGCGAATATGCTCGAGCGGAAGAGACGCTCGCGTTGATCGGCGGTAGCGATATGGCGACGCGCATTACCGGCGTACGCGGATTTATATCGGCGAAACGAGGCGACACAGCGGGAGTGCGACGGGCGATTTCGACATTGCGTTCGTCCACGGTCCCTTCGCACGTTTCTCTGTGCGCAGTGGAGCTCGCGACAAACGACTATACGAGCGCGGCTACGACGATCGAGCGCGCGCTGCATACGCGAGAACCGGGACTATTCCTCGCGGTCGTGGACCCGATGTACGCACCCCTTCACCAGCATTATCCGTCTGTGGTTGCCGCAATCGAACACGGCCGTCCTCAACAGTGCGACCGCTGCGGCACCGAACTCAAGATTCGCCGGGTGCGCGAGATCCATCACTGTGAGCTGTGCTGGGAATGCCGCCGCAACGCGCGTCCGTTCTACTTCGACGGAATCTCGCAAGATTCGAAAGCAACATCATAGACGCCGAGGCCGGCACCCTGCGGTACCAGTTTGAGCTCGTGTGCTCCGTATGACTTATTCATGACGATCCCATACGAGCGAGATGCATCGACGCTCACGTACGAGGCCCCCGAGGAATCGTAGCGCACGTCGGCGCCGGCATCGTGTCGCGGGAGCGGCTTGTCGTCCTGAAGGACGTTCACGCGCGTTGGGCTGCGCTCCGGCGTCAGCACGACTCTAACTTCGATCGCGCGATAGGGCATCAGGAAATACCCGCTGCCGCCGCCAAAGATGAGCGCCTCCTTCGTCGCGTGCCAGTAGCCGTCGAGATATACACCACCGTCCCGGTGCGCGCTGCGGTCGGCGTATTGAAGGTCTTCCGATGGGTTGCCGAATTGCGGCGCATCGGCGACCGGCGTATTCTCGATCACTACTTCCGGCGTGTGCGGATAACAAACCGCACCCGGTTTGTCGTAACTATCTTGCGGTAAGAGCGCCATCGGCGCCGGAAGCACGGCATTTTTATTCGATGCGCGGATGAGCGTCTGAATGTTCCGCTCGGTTTGCGGATAGTTTCCCTCGCCTACCTGCGTTTCGATGAGATGTCCGTCGCGGTCAAAAAGCATCTCGGTCGGCCAGACGTTAATCCCATACCGGTTCCACACGGCACGTCCATCGTCGAGCGCCACCGGCCACGTAATGTCCAAGCGCTTCATCGCATCTGATACTTGCTTTGCTTCGCCTGAAAACGTAAACTCCGGTGTCTGGATTCCGACGATCACGAACCCATCATCGCGATAGCGCTTGTACCATTCGTGCAAATACGGCAAGGTTCGCAGGCAACTCGTGCACGTGTATTCCCAGAAATCGACGAGCACGATCTTCCCGCGCAAATCAGACGTGGTGAGCGGAGGCGTTCCAAGCCACGACGTCGCCCCCTCAAACGACGGCATCTGCGACGAACCTGTCAACGCGCACAGCGCGAAGATCGCTAGTAAAAGAGAAAAGGCACTGGACGCGCGAGGGCGTTCGGCGTCCAGTGCCTGCACGGCTACCGTGCGATTGGAATGTATGTCACTCACTCCTCAGCGATATTCCCACACACTCCGTTTTCATGCTTCACACCGTTCAACAACCTTAGACCTTAACGTTTAACTGGAAGAACACGTTAAACGGTGAGGGCACACCACCCGCATCGGTGAACGAGCGCGGGGAATACGACTGCGTCTGGAACGACGGCGGAGTGAATCCGTTCGCAGCAGTGTCGAACGGGCTCGTCCCGTTGTAGAAGTTCGAGGCGTAGAACGCATTGGCTTGATAGCCGCAGATGTTCGTTCCCGGTGGGAATGCGGTCGTCCACGCAGCTTTTGTTCCGCCCCAGCAGGTGTGGAACAAATTCGCCAGGGTGACGTTCGCCGAGATACGCGGCGTGACGTCGTAGGTGAACGCCAGGTTTCCGACCATTAACCATGGGTTGCGGAACTCACCCGGTGTCGCAAACGATCCCGTTTGCGGGTTCGGGATATACAGCACGCCCGCGGCATTTGAGAACGTACCGGCGGCGGTTAACGCATCGCACGCAAACGGGTCGGTTTTTGGCGATGCGAGCGTGATGCCGGACGTCTGCGCATTGCTCGTGCACGTGCGCGGGTCGATACCTGAAACGTCGAGCGGGCCACCATACGCCGAGCCTTGTACGACGCTCATCGACAACGTGGTCGCGAACCTCTTGTGACGATAGTTCAGAAGCCACGACATGGTCCACGGCGCATCGAAGTAGGTCGTCGACGGATTACTCGTCGGCGAAAGACCGGTGTCACCGGCCGGATACCAGGCAGTGGTATTCAAGAGCCCCTGCGGACTCATGTTGTAGTACGGATTGGTAATTGGGAGTCCACCAAATGCGCCGCAATTCGGCGTTGCAACGCCCGGACTTGCATTGCCGGCTGCGTCTTTACCGCCGGAGCAGTAAAACGGAGAGCCGCCACCGCCCTTCGTCAGGACGTTGAATTGTTCGATCGCCTGGTTCACGGCATTGAGCTGATTCGTTCCGAACCAGTTCGTGTTTTGAACCCGCGCGTTCGTGTAGGTCAACGCGACCTGCGTCGAGAGACCGTCCTTCGCGAAGTCGCCCTTTGTGAACGCTCCCTCGACACCCATCGAGCGGAAATTCCCGACGGGTGCTTGTGTGACGAAGTTCGGTCCAATGAACGACTGCTCTTGATATCCGACTGTGTAGTTGTAGAACGGAGAGATCTTGAAGCTCATGTCCGTTCCGTGGATGTGGTGTTCCAGCGAAATATCTGCTTGTGTAGCACTCATCGCGGGAATCGGATGGAACGGACTGGTGAAGCCCAGCGGCAACGTCGCGTTCCAAACGCTCAGGTTGTTACCCGAAACGTTGAGGTACTGCAGTGAAGCGGAAATCGGTGGCTGCGTAAAGCGACCGATCGATGCACGCCACACGGTGTCCGGTGATTGCGTGTACGTCGCGGAGAGACGCGGCGAAACGTCTTGGATATTGTACGACGACGGCGAAATCGCCGAGAACGATGGATGCGAATATCCGGCCGGAATGCCGCTTGCGTATCCAGGCACTACCGTACCCGCCGCACAGCTCGGCGTGTAAATGACCGGTGCAGGCGGAGGCTGCCCCGGCAGTAACGGCTTCGTCAGAAGCGCACCGGAGGCGTTTTGGCAGACATCGTTCTGCACGATTTGTGCATAGAAGTCCGTCGCCTCACCCGGATTCGAAACGAGGCCGTATTTATAGTCCTCGTAACGCACTTGCGCATTGACGAGCCAACGGTCGTTCGGACGCCATTGATCGCTCAAGGAGACGAACGCGAACTGCGGCTTAACCGTGTTGTACGAGCCGCTCGCATCGCCGTTCCACAGGGTCACCCACTGTGCACCGGCTGCTGCCGCAGGACTTCCGGCCGGGGGTGTGCCAGTCGGACCACTACTCGCGGTGCTCAGATACGAGCCGCCCGGAGCGCAGCCGACCGTAGCACCCGTCTTGGTGTTCACCGAGCTTTGACCGGTTGTCGGATCCCAACACGAAAACGTGCCGTTGCTCTCACTGACTAGGCCGATTGGCGAGGTAAGGTTGGTGTAACCGGTGTTGTTGAAACGCACGACGTTTGCCGTCGTGAAGTTTGCGGTCAGCTGCAACAGGTGTTGACTCGTCATTTGATCGACGAGTTCAATCTGTCCGCCGCCGGTATGGGTGATCAGGTCATAGTTTGCCGCTACACCGGTGAAACACGGGCCGAGTCCGCTGTTCAGGTAACAGTTTTGCGCGGAGTTCGCGCCCGCCTGAGTCCAGTCGGAGAAGAACGTGTATCCGAAGATGCGCGCAAACGCATTGCTCGAGAACTGATGCGTATACTGCAGCTTCACAATGCCGGTGTCGTTCATGATCGAGTCGCGCAGGTCAGGCGGAAGTTCCGACTGGAAGCCGCGGTTCGTCGGGCTGCTCGGCTGATAGTACTGCGAAGTAGTCAGATTTTTGATCGGCGTTCCGAACGGCGCGTTGTAGACCGTTGCATCGACATACGCCGGGTAGTTAACGTATGGTGTCGGCGTACACGCCGCGCCATTGACGTTGACGCTCGTCGACGGATTGCAATACGCGTTTCCAAACAACGCATTCGTATACGCAGCGAGGCCGCCGGCATCGTTCGGGCTCGTATAGAACGTCGTGTTCAACATTGACGCGCTGCCGAGCAATTGGATGTCGTCGGATGTTCCGTTCTTCCGCGGAATGCGGAAGTGGAAGTTGGCAACGTTCTCACGATTGGCGATTGTCGCCGGTATCGCTTGCGCATTGCCGTACACGCCATTGAAGGGGATGTAGCAATTCTGTCCCTTAAGGTCGGCTTGCATCCACGGAAGATTGGCGACGGAAGCCGGCGTCGTTGACGTTCCCGGAAGACACTCGGGAGCTAGCGTACGCGGCGCTCCCAGGCTGATCAGTGCTCCGGATCCTACGAGGCTCTGGCCCGTGTAATATCCAGTCGGATCGTTGGTATATGGACCGCCGTTATTATTGTCGAGATATCTGAAGTCCTGATTGTATCCGCTCAGGCCCACGTAGTAGCTGAAACGACGATCCGGCGTTGCGCCGCCCGCTTCGACTTTTGCTTGATGATAGAACGTCGGCGAACCGACTCCACCGGAAAGATCGAGATATCCTGGATACGTTCCGGTCTTGAAGACCTGGTTTATGAATCCCGCCGTACCGGACGACGACGATGACGACGGTCCGCCCCCGGTGTACACTTGCAACTCTTGCAAGCCGAGGTTCGATTCCGTCGACGAGTTGTAATTGTCGAACGCGCGGTTAACGGGAATGCCGTCGTATTCGAAGCCCGTAAAGAAGAACTGCGAACCACGAACGTACGCCGGCTGATTCCATCCCATGCCGCCCGCCGGAACGGTGACGCCCGGAACGGACGAGATCGCGGAATACGCGCTATTGAGATTACCGCCGCCGCCAAGGGCCGAGGCCGTTGTGATCGATTGCGCATTGACGCTGTAGATATCGGAACCGACGCCGGCTTTCACGAGCGAACCAGCCGAAGTCGCCGATACCTTTGCAATCGTTTTAAGTGCCTTCTCCATTCTGAACGAGAGCGTGAGATTGTTGTCTGCAAAGACGGTCACGCCCGCGTAGGAGACGGGTTGATAGCCTTCCTTTTCGATCGAGACGGAATATGTATCCGGTGCAAGTGAAAGGAAGTTGAAGCGTCCGGCTGCATCGGTCGCCGACGTGCCGCTTTGCGACGCCGAAACGACCTTCACCGATGCGCCTGCAATTGGACTTCCGGTCGTGTCGGTGACGGTTCCGGTGATTCCGCCCGTCGTTCCGGCCAGTGCCCACGTTACCTGGCCGAGAACGAGCGAAATCACAGCGAATGCCGTCGCCGTACGTCGAAAGATGTGACGTATCATGCGATGCCTTCCTGTGAAAATTAATGGTAGCTGAGCTTAGTGCTCATGCCGCCATCATGGCATCGCACGCCGGGGTTAGCTTAACACCGGCTAACGCAACATCACATCAGCTAACAGCAGCTGTAACCGGTGAGTGTAACCCGTGCGCGTTGCCCTCCGTATCCTTGATCATCGCCCAACCGCCCCACGGTTCATCGCGCGGACCGTCGGTAACGCTAACGCCGCGGTTAGTCAAGTCTTTGCACGTGGCGTGCACGTCGTCGACTTCGAGAATCACGCGTGCAAAGTTCTCGGGTTCTTGAAGCGGTTGGTCGACCTTGAACAACGTGAAGGACGCCTGGCCGCCTTTCGGCGCGACGGTTACCCATCGATCCTCGCCCATCGGCACGTCCATGGTCTTCTCCCAGCCAAGCGTTTTGGTGTAAAAGTCGATTGCTCGATCCAAATCGAGAACGGGCATCGACACGACCGAAATGTACATCTTTCTCACTCCTCTAGAACGTAGTTAGCACGTGACGTGCAGCACGGCGTTTACCCCCTCGCCGGCGAGCACGTTAAGACAATCGATTGCGTTCGGCGTGGGAAGCGCGATGAGTTGCACGTGACGCTCGCGCGCTTCTCGTTCGACGTCCTTCATGACCGGAAGCGAACCATAGGCGCCGGTGCCGACGATCAACGTCTTGCACTTCCAGGGAATCGCTTCTTCAGTGGAAAGCGGCGTATGGCCGAACTGCGAACGGAACCGCTTCGAACGTTTCTTCTTCCGTTTCGAGACCGCTCCGCGATCGATGATTACGTCGTGATCGTAGCTTGTACCGTCGATACTAATCGATCCGAACGAATAGTCTTCAATTTTCATCGCTGACTCCAAGCGAGCGTACGTTAGGTATAGCGATTTTGGGAGTGTTACAATAATAAATCCCCCGTATTAAGCTTTGGAGGGACTTGTGTTTCCTGCGCAATTCACGTACGAACGCGCGCGCAGCGAGGACGAAGCGCTCGCCGCATTAGCCAAGTATGGTGCGGACGCGCGCATCCTCGCGGGCGGTCAGAGTTTGATCCCCGCTATGCGCTACCGGCTAGCGCGGCCCGAGGTCCTCGTCGATATCAATGCGATCGCGTCGCTCGACTATCTCGAAGAACGTGATGGCTACCTCACCGTCGGTGCGACGGCACGCGATTACGCGCTCGAAGTATCGCCGCTGATTCGAACACAGTACGAACTGCTCGCTTCGGCAAGCAAAGTCATCGCTGATCCCGTCGTGCGTCAGACCGGAACGCTGGTTGGCAGCCTCTGCCACAACGATCCATCGGGCGACTGGCCCGTAGCCGCACTCGCGGCGCGCGCGCAGATCATCGTTCGTGGAACTCGCGGAACGCGCACGCTCTCCGCGGATGATTTTCTCGTCGACTCATTCACCACCGCCGTGAACGAAGGCGAAATGGCGATCGAGGTGCGCTTTCCCAAACCGCCCCCGCTTACATACGGTGCGTACCACAAGATCGAACGGAAGGTCGGCGATTTCGCCACCGCCTGCGCCGGCGTGCAATTGACATTCGACGCAACCGGACGCATCGCAACCTCCGGAATCGCGATCGGCGCCGTCGGCGCCAAAGCACTGCGCGTGAGCGACGGCGAGATGATGATGACCGGCAACGTTCCGACGGAAGAATTGATTGGTGAAGTGGTGGAAGCAGCGAAACGCATCGCAGATCCCGTGGCCGACAACCGCGGCTCGGTCGAGTACAAACGGGAGATGGCCGGTGTACTCGTCGGACGCGCGTTGCGCGTCGCATGCCGCCTCTCCCGCTTGCAAGGAGCGAAGACGTCATGAATATCTCGGTCGTCGTCAACGGAACAAAATACGAACGGGACGTCGAGCCGCGCATGCTGCTCGCTTATTTCTTGCGTGAAGAACTTCGACTCACCGGAACGCACGTCGGATGCGACTCGTCGAGTTGCGGGTGCTGCACGGTCGTGCTCGATGGAACGCGTGCCGTTAAATCGTGCACGATGTTCGCCGTGATGGCGGACGGACATGAAATCACGACGGTCGAGGGGCTGGAGCAAAACGGACAACTTCATCCGCTTCAGCAAGCGTTTTGGGACAATCACGGACTACAATGCGGCTTCTGCACGCCGGGGATGATGATGACGGCGTTCGCGATGCTCAAACATACCCCCAATCCGTCGGAGCGTGAAATTCGCGAAGGGATCTCGGGAAATCTCTGCCGCTGCACCGGTTACAACAACATCGTCAAAGCGATCTCTCAAGCAGCGAAAGAAATGACAAGCGTTGAGGTCGTCACCGGTGAGGTCGAGCCGGCGAAGGAGCAGGTGCCATCATGACTGCAACCATCGGCACCCCGATGAAGCGTAAGGAAGATCCGCGTTTCATTCGCGGCAAAGGCCGCTATCTCGACGACATCGTTCTTCCGAATATGCTGTATCTTGCGATCGTGCACAGTCCGTATCCGCACGCGCGCATCAAAAGCATCGACAAGAGCGCCGCGATGGCGGTGCCGGGCGTAAAGGCGGTCATCACGGGCGAGGACTTGGATGCGGCGAAGCTCGAGTGGCTTCCGACGTTCCACGGCTTCGACAAACAAATGGTGCTCGCGTTCGGCAAGGTGCTCTACCAGTACCAAGAAGTTGCCGGCGTTATTGCGGAAACACGCGAGGCTGCAGCCGATGCGGCTGAGCTGGTCGAGGTGGAGTTCGAACCGCTCGATCCGGTCGTCGATCCGTACGAATCGATGAAAGATACGATCGTGTTGCGCGACGATCGCGAGCAGAAAACCAATCACATCTACCACTGGGAAGTCGGCAAACGCGAGGACACGGATGCCGCGCTAGCAACGTCACCCGTTCGCGTGAAACAGCGCATTCTCTCGCCGCGCTGCCATCCAGCGCCGCTGGAACCGTGCGGCGCCATCGCCGACATGAATAAGGCGACGGGGCGTCTCACCGTCTATATGACGTCACAAGCGCCCCACGTGCATCGCACCGCCTTCTCACTCGTCACCGGCATCCCCGAAGATAAGATTCATATCATCTCGCCGGACGTCGGCGGCGGTTTCGGCAACAAGGTTCCGGTGTATCCCGGGTACGTCGTTGCCACCGTCGCATCGGTAATTCTCGGAGTTCCGGTCAAGTGGGTTGAAACGCGAACCGAAAACCTCACGACGACGGGTTTTGCGCGCGACTACCATATGGACGTCGAGCTTGGCGCAACGTCCGACGGGAAGATCAATGCACTGAAGGTATCGACGGTCGCCGATCACGGCGCGTTTGATGCGGCTGCCGATCCGCGCAAATATCCCGCCGGCATGTTCGGCATCGTTACGGGATCCTACGTCATTCCGACGGCGTTTGCCGAAGTCGATGCGTACTTCACGAACAAGCCGCCGGGCGGCATCGCCTACCGTTGTTCGTTCCGTGTCACCGAAGCCGCGTACGCAATCGAACGCGCGATGGACATTCTCGCGGACGAACTGCAGATGGATCCGGTCGAGCTCCGTTCGCGTAACTTCATCAAGAAAGAGCAGTTCCCGTATCCGACGCCGCTTGGTTTTGTCTACGACAGCGGCGACTACGAAACCACGATGCGCAAAGCTCTAGCGAAGATCGGCTACGACGATCTGCGCAAAGAACAAGAAGCAAAACGTAAGCGCGGCGAGCTGATGGGAATTGGAATCTCGACGTTTACGGAAGTCGTCGGCGCGGGGCCCGGGAAGCATTTCGATATTCTCGGAATCAAAATGTTCGACAGCGCTGAGATTCGCATTCATCCGACCGGTGCCGGAATCGTGCGCGCCGGGACGCGCCACCAAGGGCAAGGTCACGAAACCACGTGGGCGCAGATCGTCGGTGAAGAGCTAGGACTCGATCCGCAAGACTTGCTCGTCGAAGAAGGCGATACCGATACGGCGCCATACGGGTTAGGCACATATGCAAGCCGCAGCACACCCGTCGCGGGCGCAGCCCTTGCGATGGCGGCGCGTCGCGTGCGCGAGAAAGCGCGAAAGATCGCAGCGCATCTGCTCGAGGCATCGGAAGACGATATCGAGTGGAAGGATTACAAGTTCAACGTGAAAGGCGTGCCCGGCAAAGCGGTCACGATGAAAGAAGTCGCCTTCGCCGCATACACGAATCCGGCGCCCGACACCGAACCGGGACTCGAAGCGACGTATTACTACGATCCTCCAAACATGACGTTCCCATTCGGGACCTACGTTGCGGTCGTCGACGTCGATCGTGATACCGGTTCAGTCGCCGTTCGACGTTTCCTCGCGGTCGATGACTGCGGGACGGTGATCAATCCGATGATCGTCGAGGGACAAGTGCACGGCGGATTGACTGAGGGCTACGCCATTGCGTTCATGCAAGAGATCAAGTACGACGACGCGGGCAACAATCTCAACACGAACTTCACCGAGTACTTGGTTCCGACGGCACTCGAGTCGCCGGCCTGGGAAACCGACCGCACCGTAACGCCGAGTCCGCATCATCCGATCGGCGCAAAGGGCGTCGGTGAAAGTCCGAACGTCGGGTCGCCGCAAGCCTTCGTCAACGCGGTGATGGACGCGCTTTCGCCGCTCGGCATACGGCACATCGACATGCCGTTGACGCGTGAAAAAATCTGGCGTGCAATTGCGGAGGCAACAGCGTGAACCTGCAGTTCGCCGGCAAAGAAGCGATCTCGCGCTCGAAGGGCGACGTCTGGGCCTTCATCAACGATCCGAACAAGGTTGCGCCATGCCTGGCCGATGTCGTCGACTACCAAATCAAGGACGCGAATCACTTCGATGCAACCGTTGCGGTCGCCGTCGGACCAGTGCGCGGAAAATTCAAATTCAAAGTCGAGCTCGACCCTCAAAGCGACGGCGAGCACGTCAATTTGAAAATCTCCGGCGGCGGTCTGGGAAGCGTCGTTGATCTTGTCGCAAATGCCGATGTTAGTGGAGACACGACCGCAACCACGCTCGATTGGAAAGCGTCGGCATCCATGCGCGGTCCGGTCGCGACCGTCGGCGGGCGCATTCTTGAAGCCCAGGCGCAACGCGTGATCGCAACAACGTTCTCAAACGTAAAAACGCGTCTCTCGACGACAGCAAGCGCACCGTGAGCGAGGCGTACGCGATCGCAGTTGTCGTGGGGCGAGACTCGCCGGTCAGTTCCCACCTGGGAGATCGCGCGATCGTGTACGCAGACGGACGTATGGAGGGCTTTATCGGCGGTTCGTGTTCGCGGGACATCGTTCGCCGGCAAGCACTCGATGCTATCCACAGCGGCGAACCGCGTCTCGTACGTATCACGCCGGAAGATGCAGTGCCCGGCGACAGCCGCGACATCGTGACCGTCCCAATGCACTGCGTTTCGGAAGGCGCGGTCGAGGTCTTTATCGAGCCGCATGTACCGGATCGAAAGCTGATCGTCACCGGCCTCACGCCCGTGGCACAGGCGCTCGCCGAACTTGCGCCGGCACTCGGTTTCGCGGTCGTACGCTTCGTCGACCGTGAAGAACTGTGCGACGTTGATGGAACGACGATCGACGCGCTTTCCGATTACTTCGACGCGCTCGACGACCACGAGCGCGAACGTTGCGCGATCGTGATTGCGTCGCAGGGTCACTATGACGACATAGCACTTGCCGCAGTCGTACGCCACGATTTCGGATATGTCGGTTTACTTGCGAGCCGAACGCGAGGCGGAGAACTTATCGACGCGCTCCGGTCCGAGGGAATCGCCGCGGAACGCTTAGCGACGGTGCACTGTCCGGCCGGCGTTGCAATCGGTGCGCGAAAACCAAACGAGGTCGCGATATCGATTTTTGCGGAAATCATCGCAACGAACGCGGCGGTCGCATCACAGCCGCGAGAAGTGTCCTCCGCCGTTCCATGACGCTCGATCGCATCGCCGAACGTTTCGCCGAACGTGGATATATCGGGAGCGAAGAGCTGGCGGTCGCGCTCGAACTGATGCTTGCGCTCGAGAAGCCGCTGCTCATCGAGGGGCCCGCGGGCGTCGGCAAAACCGAAAGCGCGAAAGTTCTTGCCGACGTCTTGCACACGCGGCTGATTCGTCTGCAGTGTTATGAAGGACTCGATGCCGCAAGCGCGCTTTACGAGTGGAACTATCCGAAGCAACTGTTGCGAATACGGCTGACCGAACAGGAGCGCGCGTCGATCGACGAGCGCGAAAGTGAGATCTTCAGCGAAGCATTTTTATTGCGACGGCCGCTGCTGGAGGCGATCCTCGAAGAGCGCGCGCCGGTATTACTGATTGACGAGATCGACCGCGCCGACGAAGCGTTCGAAGCGTTCCTCTTGGAGTTGCTCGGTGAGTTTCAGGTAACGATTCCCGAGATCGGCACGATACGCGCGCGTCAGCGGCCTGCCGTGATTCTCACGTCCAACCGTTCGCGCGATCTTTCCGATGCGTTGCGCCGTCGCTGTCTCTACGTTTGGATCGACTATCCCTCGCCGGAACAGGAAATCGCGATTCTCCGTGCACGCCTTCCGGATATCAACGTTCGGCTAGCCGAAGGAATCGCGCAATTCATGCAGCGACTACGCGAGCAGCCTTTGCAAAAAGTTCCGGGTGTTGCGGAGAGTCTCGACTGGGCCGCGGCGCTCATGCGCCTCCATCGCGACGCGCTCGACGAGCGCACCATCGCGCAAACTGCCGGATGCATCGTCAAGGTGCAGGAAGATTGGGAACGCCTGAAGGCCCAACACGTGGTCCCACAAGCGGAGAACGAGCCGGATTACGGGATCGGCTCCGTACGCGCGCATCATGGCTGATCTGGCGAGCAACGTCCTCGCATTCAGCAAACTGCTCGACCGTGAATATGGCTTTGCGCTCGGTCACGCCGAGGTTCGCGACGCGCTGCAGGCAATCGACGCAATCGGCGTGGAGAGCAAACGGCGTTTCCGATCTGCATTGCGCGCCGTGTACTGTTCGAAGGCCGAACAGATTGCGCCATTCGATCGCGCGTTCGATTCGTTCTTCGGCGATGCGATCGAGGGAGAGCGCCAGCCGCGACCGCCACAGCCGCGCGCGGGCAACGAACCGCACGCAGCGCCTGCAGCACGGCGCGAGATTCTCGATGAACCTTCGCCGGCAAATGCGTGGCAAACGATGCGCGCTCGTTTCTCGCCCGTCGCCGCAACGAGCGACGCTGCAGCCGAGATACCCGAGAGTGGACTTGCAGAGACGCTCACCGACGCGAGCCGGTTGATCGCCGCGCTCCATCTCGGACGGTCGCGGAAATGGAAGCCGCACCTGCGCGGATCGCGGTTGGATATCAGGCGCACGCTACGCTCGAGTCTTGAAAGCGGCGGCGATCCGTTGCGTCTTCGCACGTTCGGTCATCCGTTGCGCAATCCACGAATCGTCCTTGTCATCGATGCAAGCCGCTCGATGGCCGACTACGCGCAAGCGTTGCTGCAATTCGGATACGCGCTGTGCCGGCGCTCGCGCCGCGCGAGCGTCTTTGTCTTTAGCACGGCGCTAACGGAGATCACGCGCGAGCTACGCCGGCTACCCAATGCACAGGAGCGCGCGATCGAGCTTGCCGGCGAAACATGGGGCGGCGGAACTCGCCTCGGCGGTGCGCTGCGCGAGTTTGCGAAAATCTATTCGTCGCGCATTGATGCCGATACACTCGTGCTGATCGCCAGCGACGGACTCGACACAGCGGATACGAGCGACGTGCGCGAAGCGCTGCGGCGCATATACCGCGCAAGCGCGGGTATCATCTGGTTGAACCCGCACGCCGGAGCGCCCGGCTTTGCTCCCACCGCCCGCGCCATGCAAGCCGCGATGCCCTACGTGTCAGCGCTGCTTGACGCAAAGGATCTTCGCGCGGTGGCAACGGCCGCGCGTACGTTACGGAGGTAGTCCCGTGCGTGACGTTTTTGCAAAAGCCGCGCGTTGGCTGGAAGACGACAAACGCTTCGCGCTCGCAACGCTCATCGGCGTGCACGAAAGCTCCCCCTCACCGATCGGCACGACGGTCGCTGTAAGCGATGACGCCGAAGTCGTTGGAAACATCGGCGCGGGGTGTTACGAGAGCGATGTTGTGGAAGCGTGTCGGCAGACGATGCTCGATGGACAACCACGCCGGCTTTCGATCGATTTGAGCAACACGGATGAAATCACCGGCACCGCAGGCTGCGGCGGAACAATCGACATTGCGACGTGGATTCCTCAGCGCGCATTTCTCGATCGCGAGCGCGCGATCGCGCGCGGGGATTCAGACGTGACGGTCGAGGTTTCCGACGACCTTCGGTTTACCGTTCCGGCAAAAGCGCGCGTCATTATCGTCGGCGCCACGGCACTCGCGCAGGCGCTTGCGAGCGCGGCGCATCTTCTCGACTTCTACGTCATTGTCGTCGATCCGCGACCGGTCTTTGCAACGAAGGATCGCGTGCCCGACGCCGACGAGCTGATCATCGAGTGGCCGGATGCGTATCTCGAACGCACACTCACCGAACAAACGGCGGTCGTGATCATCTCGCACGACCCGAAATTCGACGTGCCCGCTCTGCGAACGGCTCTTGCATCCCGCACCTGGTACATCGGGCTCTTGGGAAGCCGCCGGTCGCAAGCAGCGCGCCGCGACGCGCTTCGCGCGCTTGGAACGGGCGAAGATGATCTCGCACGCATTCACGGACCCATCGGAATGGATTTAGGCGGCGAAACGCCTGCCGAAACAGCGCTTAGCATTCTCGCTCAGATGATTGCGGTTCGCAACGGCGCGAGCGGAGTTTCGCTCGATTCAACCGCGCGCCCCATACACGGCGCCGGGGTACAAATGGTTTGAAAGGACAAAGCCCGTTGCCGAATCGGCGACGGGCTTTGTTGTATTTCCCGGGTTCGTCCACCTATTTGAGTCCGTTGCCGAACCCCCACTGACGTTCGTTCCTCGGTTGAATCATCGCGCTACCATCGCCGGACGACGGCGTTTTCTAATGCTTGATGATTGCGGCTTCTTACCTGCCGCACTTCGTCGTTACTCGAAGTGTTCGTAGTGTAACAAGCCGAGCGTGCCCCTACAAGGACTTTCCGCGGGCATTCACAGCATCTCCACAAGAAGTTGCAGTTATGAACACTCCCTACACACGATACCCTCACACTTCGGGGATACTTGTGGAAATGAACGGTCGAACGGGCTCTATCGAACGCGAAGTCAAGCTTGGGGTCCCAAGCGGATTTTCGTTAGCGCGGCTTCCCGAAGAAATCAAAAACTACGTTGCTTCGCCTGCGCGCTTCATGCGTCTTCATACGGTGTACTACGACACCGCGGATTTACGCTTGATGCGTTGGGGCTGTAGTCTGCGCTACCGGCGAGGCGAAGGTTGGACGCTTAAAATTCCCGTGCTCGCTGCATCCGGCAAAGCACTCGCACGGACGGAGCACGTTTTTGAAGGCGATCTCGCTCGCGTTCCACAGGAAGCGCTCGATTTAGCAACAGCGTACCTGCGCGGCGCTCCCGTGCATCGTGTCGCGGAGCTGCGCACGCTGCGCATCAAGCGAGAGTTTCAGTGCGACGGCAACGAAATCGCTGAAGTAGTGGAAGACGACGTCCGTGTGGTCGACGGCACACGTGTCGCGCAACGCTTCGCCCAGGTCGAAATCGAACTTGCGAAAGGCGCCGATCCCGACTCGCTCGACGCGATCGCGGACCTTTTGCAAAACGAGGGCGCCGGCGCACCCGACCCGGTTCCAAAGAACGCTCGCGCGTTAGAGAGTGACGGGGCGCCGGAGATCCAGATTCCGTCACTCGACGGGAATGCGACGATCGGCGACGTCGTCCGTGCCGCGCTCGGTTCGCCGCTCGAGCAATTCATGCGGTGCGATCCGCTCCTTCGCGTATCGAACGATGACGAAGCGGTACACAAGGCTCGCGTCGCGATTCGTAAACTTCGTTCGCATCTGCACACGTTCGCCCCAGTACTCGACGAACCATGGGCGCGCGATCTACGCGAGCGACTACGCTGGCTGCAAGATGCGCTCGCTCCGGTACGCGACGCTGATGTCTTCGCCCAACGGATGCGCACGCTCGCCGAACGCCTTCCTCACGCCGACATCGGAAGCGCGAGCAAAGTCCTCGCGACGCTCGATGTACGCGTAAAGGACGAGCACGATCGCCTTCGCGCGCAGTTGCGCGACCCGCACTTCGTGGATTTGCTCGACGATCTCGTGAAGTCCGTGCGTGAACCGCTATTTAGTCACGATCCCGCCGAACGGGCAACGCAATGCGTGGCGCACATTTTGCAACGCGTCTACAAGAAGACACGCAAAAGCGTGCAAGAGGCTGGCGTGCAACCCTCGGATCGCGCGCTCCATCGCATTCGCATCAAATCGAAGCATCTACGCTACGCCTCCGAAGCATTCGCTGAAGTCGTAGGCAAGCGCGCAACAAGTTACGCCCTTTCGATAGAGTGCTTGCAGACGATGCTGGGCGACCAGCACGACGGCGTCGTAGCGCTCCAGCGTCTTCGCACGTTGAACGTTGCGCCCACGGCGAGGTTTGCAGCCGGCGAGCTTGCGATGATGGCGGCCGCTGCGGGCAACGACGCGTGTGAGAAGTGGCGCGCTCAGTGGAAGTCGATCGCAAAGCGTCGCAGCCGGTTTTGGTAATCGCTACGTCGAAACGCGGACCATGGCCTCGCTTCTAGAACGTCCGCTGCGTGCCGCAATCTTGGCAGCCGCGGACAACGCAGCGGTTCAGCGCGCGGTATCACGTTACGGCATGCGTCTTGGGGCGCGACGATTCGTCGCCGGCGAACGCGCGGAAGACTTTCTTGCGGTCACGCAGTCTCTCAATCGCGACGGCTTCTGCGTCGCGTGCGGCATTCTCGGCGAAGGCGTAAAAGACGCCTCTGAAGCCGCGGACGCGGCAGATCAATACTGCGACATGCTTCGCACGTTCGCGCATCACGACATGGATGCAAACGTCGCCTTCAAGCTCACGCACGTCGGCCTCGACATCGATCCGGAACTTGCGCACGAGCACGCTTCGCGCATCGCAGAAACCGCCCGCGAAGGTGGCAACACCATGCGGCTCGATATGGAGCAATCGCGTTACGTAGACGGCACGCTCGCGATGTATCGCCGGTTGCACGAACGGTACGATAACGTCGGCTTCGTTCTACAGTCGTACCTCTATCGGAGCGTCGATGATTTAAAAGCGCAGCTGCCGATGGCGCCGAACGTGCGCCTCGTCAAAGGGGCGTATCTCGAACCGCCCGAGGTGGCGTTTTCATCGAAAGCCGATGTTGACGCGAACTACGTTCGCCTCGCGGAGATCGCGCTCACGAACCCGGGCTATACCGCAATTGCGACGCACGATCCAAAGATCATCGACGCGGTCGAAGCAATCGTCAAACGCGAAGGGTTGCCGCTGCGCGGACGTTTCGAATTCCAAATGCTCTACGGCATCGGTGCGCCGATCGCGCAGCGGTTGTTGCGCACCGGGTATCGCGTTCGCCTCGCCGTTCCGTACGGCAGCTACTGGTTTCCCTATCTGATGCGCCGGTTGGCGGAACGTCCCGCCAATCTCGCGTTCTTTCTCAAAGGAGCTCTCGGACGATCGTGATTGCACCCTCGACACTTGCCGGCGTTTGGTCAGCCACGATTACCCCGGTCGACGCAGACCTCGAACCCGACGCGCCGCGCGCCGCTGCGTTCTATCACGAACTTCTCGCGAATGGTATCGACGGCTTGAATGTCCTCGGCACGAACGGCGAAGCCGTGTCGCTCTCGGTACAGCAGCGCATCGCATTCATGCGCGGTTTAATCGAAGCAGGTATTCCCGTCGCGCGCACGATGTTCGGCACCGGCGCTTGTGCAGTCGACGACGTCGTTGAGTTGAATCGTACGGCGGTCGAGCTCGGTGTTGCAGCGTCATTGATCATTCCGCCGTTCTACTATCGCGACGCGGGCGATGACGGGATTCTACGTTTCTTCGATGCGCTCTTTGCGCGCGTTACTCCGCCACCCGTGCTGCTCTACAATTTTCCGCGAATGAGCGGCATTACGTTCACCGCCGATCTCGTCGACAGGTTGATGGAATCGTTCCCCGCCAAAATCGTGGGCATGAAAGACAGCTCCAACGACGCATCACTTCAACGCGAAGTACTGCGGCGCCACCCGGAACTGCGTGTCTTCACGGGATCGGAAGAGTCGCTCCCGGATGTTCTGACGTTCGGCGGAGCGGGTTGCATCTCAGGAAGCGTCGCGTTGTGGCCGCAACTTGCCGGCGACTACTATCGCACCCGCGATGAAAAACTCGGCGAAGAACTGACACAGAAGCGTCGCTCGCTCAGCGGCGGCTCATTGATCACGACCGTCCGCGAACGAATCGCCCAAGGCCGCCACGACGACAACTGGCGCCGCGGCATCCCACCGCTTTAGAGCCCCGCGTTACACGGTGCGCGCTTTACGTCCGATCCAGCGGTAGAGTACGAACGGAACCAGGACGAACGCCGCGACCGCGAGTGGTGTTGCAAATGCAAAGTCTGCGGGGAAGATTGCGAACGGCTGCGACGGATCGGCTACGGGAATCAGACCGCGTTGTGCGGCGACGATGATGCCCGCGTAGAGCACGCCCCAGAGACTTTCGCCGACGATCAGGCCGGACGCAACGAGCACACCCAAACGGCGCGCAGCGTCGGGATTCGGTTTGTTGCGAATCCAATTGTTGTAGATCGTCCCGAAGATCGCACCAACGACGACCGGTGCTGTTGCCGTCGGCGGAAGATAGATGCCGAGCCCAACGGCAAGCGGCGGAAAACGAAAGCGTCCCGAGACGCGTCCGAGTTCGTCGATGACGATCACAATGATGCCGATCAACACGCCGATGCCGATGAGATTCCACGGCGTCGTCGCTCCGATCACGCCTTTAGCGAGCGTCGAAATCAGCGTCGCTTGCGGCGCTTCCAAACCCTTACCGCCGAAACCATACGCCTTGTTCAACACATCGAGAACCGGCGGAATAATGATCGCACCGAAGATTACGCCGACGATCAATGCGACCTGCTGACGCCACGGCGTCGCTCCGACGAGCTGACCCGTCTTTAGATCTTGCAAATTGTCATTCGAAATCGTCGCGACATTGATGAGAATCGCGGTGATGAACAACGCGTACGCGACAAGCGCAGGCGTCGTTGCCGGATCTGCTTTGACGACGAGCAACAGCAACAGCGCCGCAAAAATAACTGACAGAATCGCCATGCCGGAGACCGGCGAATTCGACGATCCGATCAACCCCGCCATGTAGCCCGTTGCGGCAGCAACAAAGAGTCCCACGACCACGATGTAGAGAATGCCTACGATAACGAGCGGAGCGATCATCGACTCCAATGCGGTTCCCGAGAGAAACACCCACAGCAGAATGAGAATCGGGATGAAGCACGCGATCGAGATCATCACGACGACGTTGAACGGAAGATCTTGCTCTGTGATGTCGACGGCCGTGCCCGCTTGACGCGCACGCGTCGAAGCAATCGACGATCTCACGCCCTTCCATACCGGCGTCGCCAAGCGCAAGAGCGTCCAAATTCCCGCGATTCCGATCGTACCCGCGCCGATGAAGCGCACGTCCTGTCCGCGAATGGCGTTCGCAATATCGGCAATCGCGCCGGTCTGCGGATGGATCGCCGAAAAGATGGGAATCAAAATTCCCCACGCGATGAACAGTCCTCCGAAAATCGCCATGCCGACGCTGAGTCCGATTAGATGGCCGACACCGACAAGCGCAAGCGACGTCGAGAAACCCATGCCGGTAATCGCGGGGCCGATCTTTGCATAACCGGCGAACTCGCTTGCAAAAAGACGAATTGCCGTGCCCACTTGCACCGCGGCTGAAGCAATCGAACTCACGACCAGCGCGATGAGCCCGAGCCGGTTCTCGGCCGCTGCTTCTTCTTTGTGCGCGCCTGCACCGACTTCGAGTACTTCAGCTGCAGCAACGCCTTCGGGATATGGAAGATCGGAACCGGTGACGAGCGCGCGCCGCAACGGCACGCTATACATCACGCCGAGAATTCCGCCGAGCGCACAGACCAGAAACGATTCCCAAAAGGGGAAGTGCGTCCACCAGCTCACCATCACGAGCCCCGGTAACACGAAGATCACCGACGATAACGTGCCTGCCGCGGATGCCACGGTCTGCACGATATTGTTCTCCCAGATCGTTGCGTTGCGGAACGAACGCAACGCCGCCATCGAAATGACGGCGGCCGGGATCGACGACGCAAACGTCAGCCCGACCTTGAGGCCGAGATAGACATTGGCGGCAGTGAAGACGAGAGTGATGAGGCCGCCGAGAAGCAGGCCGCGCACCGTTAACTCGAGCGCGCCTGCCGGCCGGGATGCCGGGTGAACTACGCCGGATGGGCTTGTCGTCTCTGTGAGTTGCACCCGCTTTCGATTGTCGCGCCCCGGGCGAGGTACCTTTTGTTTATCCGGCCGAGCGCTGAACGAAGACGGCGATGCGCCTGCCATCGTACCCGTGGAGCGGCGCTACCGTCACTTGCAAATCGCTCACTGCGGCTGTAGCGGGACTTGCGGTCCGGGGGTTACGCCAAGCCGCAGTGAGAGCGCGCACGACACGATCGATCGGTCCGGGCAAAGCGTCCACGCCCGAAGTCGCGTCGTACATCTGTGCGAGCGGATCTTCACCGGTGGAGGGCCCGGCCATGATGACCCGATACGCCTCGTCTAGGATGAAGCAGTAAGGCACGGCGCCGGTCAGGCGCTGTGAGCGGTTCGGGTGCTCTTGAATGTCTTGGTAGGTTGCTTGGGCTGCTGCAAACACGGTGGGGTCCTCCATGCCACTATCGTAGGCAAACCGGCCCACACCGAAATCCGGGGAAACCCCTGGTTTTCAGACGAACCACGCCGCCGTGACGACGATTTTCGGGCGCGAGGCTGAGCTCGGGCGTATTCGACGTTTGCTCGAGTCTGCTCAGAGCAACCGGCTGGTGCGCGCCGTTCGCATTCTCGGACCAAGCGGCGTCGGCAAAACGGCCCTTGCGACGAACGCCGCCGATTCGGCGCGCGACGTTGGCTGGCTCGTCGCCATTGCGCAATGCTTCCGAATCCACAGTTCACTTCCACTCTTCCTAGCACGTCGCCTGACGCGCGCGATTATCGAAGCACTCCACGATCGTGCCGAAAAGTACCGCTCGGGACTCGACCTCGAAAACGACAAGCCGGAACGGTTTGAGGAAGCGTTTTACCGTCTCATCGAAGCGGTGACGCTGGACTTCCCATTGCTTCTGCTCGTTGACGATGCGCAGTGGGCGGATGAGGCAAGCCGTGATCTAATCGCTCGCACCGCCACGGCCCTTGCGGATCGCCCGGTCGTCTTGCTCTCAACCGAGCGCAATGATGAGTATCCAGAAGCCGCGTTTCCGTTGGAAGACGAAGCGATCGCGGTAAGTGAGCTAAGCAAGCGCGCCGCCGAACAGCTTACGCGCTTGGTTTTCCCAGACGCGAATGACAACGTTGTCGCAAGCATTATTGCAAGTGCGGGGACACGCGCTGTTGACATTGTCGCGGTAGCCGAAGCCGCTCGCGACGCCGACGCGTCGACGTCGAAAGCGGTAAATGCCAGTACTCGAACCGTTATCGCGCGCGACCTAGCTGTTCTGGATGCGCCGGTTCGAACGTTTCTCCAGACGTGCGCGCTCATCCAAGAGCCGATCGATTTCGGTCTCTTGCGTCTTATGTGGCCCCAAGCCGAACTACTAGAGCTCATCGGTAAGGCGTCCGGGCGATATCTGGTTGAAGACGAAGGTGAACTACATTTCGTGCATGCTGCCATCATGGAGTCGGTTCACGAGACGATTCCCATCGAAATTCCGCTGCGCTATCGGATCATCGAAGCACTGAAAGCGCTCCCTTCGCCTCGCCTCGACGATTACGAACGCTTAGCTCAACAAGCTGCCGCAACGCGCGATACGCAATTGGAACGCGACACACTGTTAAAGTTGGCGCAAGCCGCTATGATGAAGTCGTTCCACACACTCGCCGCAGAGGCCATGGAACGAGCGCTTGTTCTTGCGTCTCCCACTTCGGCGGAAATAGTCCCATTTTTCACGCAGCTCTCGCAACTCTACAACACGATGGGTCGCGAAGCGGACTCTGTCCGGATTTGCTACGACGGCTTGGCCACAGCGCGGGATGCAGGCATCAACGATGGCATAGGCAACGTTGCCGCGTCGCTTATTCTTGCACTGTGGCACACAGGTCAATATGCAACCGCACGAAGCGAATACGCGCGCTATAGTGCAACCTTGACATCGGCGGCAGACCGAGCTCAGTTGCTGAGCGCGGGATCGTACATTGAGATGCACTCCGGAAATTTCGCGGCCCTGCAGCAGCTCAGTGACGATTTCGCAAAACTGAATCCCGCGCCGAATCCGTTCGTTCAACTCCGCCAGCTCACGGCGGAAGCATTTGCCGCGTTACGCCTTGGCGACGGTTCACGTGCGCTCGAGCTCGCTGCTATGTCGGAACGATTGGGCGAATCTCTGCCGCCAATCGCAATGACGATGCCGCGCAACGTGCGCATGCTTCACGCAATACAGTTCCTGGGAATTCCCGCAGCCGAGCAAATCATCGCTGCAAAGCAAAACGAATTGGGCCAAGTGCTCGCAGAAGTGTTGCTTGCCGTTGCGCAGCTGTCCCGCGGCCAATTCTCCGACCTTCGCGAATACGTGTCCGAGACTTTGGTGCGACGCCGCGATCGTTTGCCGCGGCGTGTCATCGTTACGTCGTACGCAGTCTCAGCTGCATTTGATGAGCAGCAAGCCGCGCATCCGTTGTGGTCGGTTGTTACGGAGGAAGTTTCGCACTACCACTCCGGTGAGCGGGCGACGCCTTTAGTGCCGTTGACTGCGGCCTGGCTTGCCGTGACCCACACGCGAGCAGGGTCAGGCGCAAACAGGATACTGCAAGAGTTGATTGAGCTCCACTCACGGCCGTTCGACGTCATGGTGTTCTCGTACCCGATTCTTCTCGTTCTTGCTGCACGGCGTCTGAATGCAAAAGACCAGCTTGAGCGACTCGCCGACGAGAAATTCGTATGGAACGATAAACACCCGTGGTCGCAAGCGCAGGGCCTTCTTTCACGGGGCGCGGCACTCAACGCACTTGGCCGCCGCGAGGCTTCAGCGCTTTTGGAAGATGCCCGTAAGCGCTTTGATATGCTCGGGATGACGTTTTTCAGCCAATACTCATCGTCGCTGCTCGGAGCAATGCCGGTAGCCGAACCGGCGAATGAGCTGAAAAAAACGACGCGACGAGAGCGCGAAGTCGCAGCTCTCGTCGCGGAAGGCCGTACGAACAAAGAAATCGCACAAGAACTCGTCCTTAGCGAGCGAACCGTCGAAGGACACATCGCAAATCTTTTTGCGAAGGTCAACGTCGGTTCGCGGACGCAGCTGGCCGCGTGGTTCTTGAAGACTACGACTTCTGTTGCATAAGTGCGATAAAGCCGACGTGTTGAGGCGCGTCATCGTGCGCGGCTTTGATCTTCCCTACGTTTTCCTGGAGCTGTGAATCGACATACTGCGCCATCGCGATGATGTCGGCTTGCGACGGTGCCTGGCTTAGTCCCACGGTCTTTTGCACGAGTGCGCCGATTGCGGCGTAGTCGTCCTTCGCGATTCCGGACCATTCCTGATAAACATCCGGTGATGTCTGCAGCGCATGCAGAAAGCCGGCGGCTGTTGCGCGCCGTTGCGTGTCAGTCATTGTCTGTACTCCATTGCGGTTGAGGGTCTAGTATTAGAAATAGCATCTCCACGGCATGCCGTGACCAACTTAAGCGGAAGTTTTACAAGAGTCTCATTGCGGTCGTTTAGGAGTGACGCGCGTAGATGTGCGCGTAACTCCGACTGCGCGTCATCGTCGAGCAATCCAAATGGATAGCTCTTTAGCGCAAATTCGATGATCTCGTCTGACGACAAGGAGGCCGAAAGAACTATTGATTCGATTTCGATTGCATCGGTGAACCCCGTTGCTTTGAGCAATTCGCACAGCGTCGCATCGTTTTCCGCTCCGTCACGCTCGGGGACGGCGAGATTCATACCGGGATGTCGATCGTGCGATGCGCGCATCGGCGGCGCCATCATAGTGATGACGGACTCCGATGCGTTCAGATCTTCAACGATAAACGCCAGAAGGCCGCCGGGCAGCAAGAAATCGTAAATGCGCCGGAGCGCATCGCGAAGGCGTGCCATCGAAAGAAAACTCATGTGCCCAACCGCTACGTCGATGTGCTGTAGAGGTAAGAGCTCCGCGGCGTCGCCGCAGATCAACATCGCCCGCGGGACGAGGCGACGCGCGAGCTCGAGTTCGCTCGCTACGAGGTCGATGCCCGCCAGTTCCGCTGTACCGTTGTACGCCGCATCGAGATACAGCAGCAGTTCGCCGGAGCCGCAGCCCACGTCCACGATGCGCTTCGCGGAAGGCGAGCGCTCGTGCACGTGGCGCGCTAGATGTTGATATGACGACTCGCTGGCGGCGGTTCGAAATTCGCCGATTAGTCGGGCCGTCACGTTAGGAAACGCGCGATGGAATGCGATCAGGTGATCGTTCCACTCGTCGGCAGTCGCCCTTTCACCGGCGAGCGCGCGTTCCAAATACTTGGTCACAATCGGGCGCTTAGCGCACGGCTAAGGCGATCCTTTCGGGACTTTTGAACTATCG
>JAMXLG010000369.1 GCA_024281135.1 Vulcanimicrobiia bacterium
GACGTCTTCTTCCGTGTAGCGGTCGTTCCAAGGAATCACGAGGATGCGTTCGAGCGCCGATGCCGTTCCCGGGTAACGCTCGATGCGATAGTCAATCGCTTCCGGCCGTGCGAGCGTGAATGGAAACTCGCTGCGTCCGAACGTCTTACGTTTTTGAAAGACTTCGCACATAAACGCCGGTTTCTGAATGTAACGAGGCACCATGGTAACACCGCATTCTTTGCAGAGCGCGGCGATTTCGAGGACAGCGTCTGCCGGCAACGACTCGTCGACCCGTACGCAGTACTTCCAGTAACTGTGACGCGCATCCGACGCGACCTGAGGACGGATCAGTTCCGGTGTTTGTTCCAGGTACGTGTCGAGCAACTCGGCGAGTTTACGGCGGCGCTCGACGACGGGCCGGAGTTTCTCGAGTTGCGCGAGCGCAACGCTTCCGCAAAGTTCCGACATGCGATAGTTGAGCGCGAGGAAATAGTGGTCCGGCTTCGGATCACCGTAGCCCCATGCTTTATTGATGAAGAGATAGAGTTGGCGTGCGAGATGGTCGTCGTTCGTGACGACGATACCACCCTCGCCGGTCGTAATATGCTTTCCCTGCTGTAGGCTGAAGCATCCGATCTCGCCGACCGTTCCTACGAAACGCTCGCCGCTCGTCGCGAGGAACGCTTGCGCGCAGTCTTCGATAATCGGAATGCCGTGCCGATCGGCGAGCCTACGGATCGATGCGAGATCGCACGGATTGCCGAAGAGATGCGTAACGACGATTGCGCGCGTGCGATCGCTGATGCAAGCTTCAATCGTCTCGGCAGTGACGTTGCACGTCACCGGATCGACGTCCGCGAATACCGGAACAGCGCCTTGATAGATGATTGGTGCGAGCGCGCCCATGTCGGTGATCGGTGTCGTGATGATTTCGTCGCCGGGTTCCGGGTCGATCACAGCGATCGCGCAGTGAATGGCGGCCGTCCCTGAAGCACACGCGAACGCGTACTTCACGCCCAGCATTTCCGCGAAACGGGACTCGAAGGCGCGCACGAAGAGGCCCTTCGTGCTCGTCAGGGTTCCGCTTCGAAGCGCCTGCGTCACAGCCGCGATCTCTTCGTCTCCTAAAGTGCGGCCGGTGGCATCCTGATCGGACGCGAGGACGCGGCGTTCGAGCGAAAATGGTTCGGTCATAGTGTGATCATCCTCGTGGTAGGGTGGGTGGTGCGTATGGCGCTACGCCGAAGAAAAGCGCCGAGTTGACGTGCGAAAATCGCGAGGCTGGCGTACTGAATGAAAAGGGTTCCCGCTGTGACGGCCGCGAGTGCGGTCGCATTGACGTGCGCGAGTACGGCAATGAAGACGACAAGGGGTAAGAGCCCGGGGACAATGCCGGGCACCGCGAGCCACAATGCCGGCCGATGCGCAAACGCGAGACGAATCGTCGCACCAATTTGTTTGATCAGCCGTTTCGGACGCACGCGCCCGGTGTCTGCCCGGCGCTGCGGGCTCCACGCGAGCGTCGCGGGCACTTCGACGACCGTTAAATGCCGGCGCAATCCGCTGAGCAACAGTTCCGCGACCGCTTCCATTCCGTCGCAATGAAACTCAAGCATGGGAAGTATCTCGGCGCGATAAACGCGCACCATGGACGTCAGCGTCGAAATGCGGCCGTTGACGGCAAGCGAAAGCAACCGATTGGCCTCGCGGCTCAGTATGCGTCGCAACGTCGGAACGTTCTTCACGCTGCCGCCGGGCATGTACGGTGAAGCACACGCAATATCGCCACCGTTGCACTCGAGCGCCTCGAGCAACTGCATTCCCGTCGCCGGCGGATAGCTCAAGTCCGCGTCTAGGACCATTGCGTATCCTTCCTTCACCCGTGCAAAAGCCGTTCGAAGTGCAGAGCCCAATCCGCGGTTGTGCTCGTGCTGCAGAACCTCGACGTTTTTGCGCGTTCCGGCAAATGCAGATGCGACGTCGTACGTTTCGTCGACGCTGCCGTCGTCGACGATCAAATAGTGGAAGTCGTAGCCGCTAGACCGGTAGATTGCGAACGCTTCGGTCGTTTCGGCGAGGCGAGCTGCGAGCGACGCGCCCTCGTTGTGCGCCGGAATGATGACGGTGACGGGCGTCATGACGCACTCCCGGGCAGTCGCCGCGTGTTTACGCCGGCGAAGTAATCGGTGTAATCGTTGATGTCGATCTTCTCGCGATTCATAACGATCCCAAGCAGATTCTCAATGCCGAACGACCGCAGCCGTTCGACCAAGTTTTGGGCTTCGCGCTCGTCTGCCGGAGTTGGACCAACGACGAGCAACGAGCCGTCGACGACCATCGCTACGAGCAGCGCGTCGGTCACTGCACCGAGCGCCGGTCCGTCGACGATCACCATCGCGTATTGTTTCTCAGCCATCTCGAGCACGTGCGATAGGCCCATCTCGAGCAGCCCCACCGGATTGGCTACGCTCGTGCCGCTCGATAGAAGATCGAGTCCGGGCGAGATGTGCTGCACGGAGTCATTTAGTGTTTTCGAGCCGTCGAGCACTTCACTCAAACCCGCTTCATTCGTCACGCTCGCGTGCTCGTGCAACGTCGGCCGGCGCAGATCTGCATCGATGAGCAAGATCGGACCTTTGAGCGTGGCCATCGCGCGCGCGAGATGGAACGAAATCGTCGATTTCCCGTCGCCGCGGCTCGGGCTCAACACCGCAAGCGTTCGCAAACGGCGTTCGCTACGCAATCGAAGCGCAACACAGAGGTGTAGGAACGCTTCGAGCGTCATCGATTGCACCCAATGGCGTTTGCCCAGACTCTCCGTTCCGAAATCCGGGATCCGCGCCATGAGCGGCAGGCCGAGTCGGCGCGCGATGTCCTGCGCGGTGCTGCGCCGTTCGAGCCACTCCAGGACCGCCACGACCGCGAATCCGAGTACGAGTCCGATCGCCGTCGCGATCGCGAGGTTCATCATCAAACTCGGCGAGACCGTAGCATCCGCACCAACAGCCGGTTGAACGATCAACACATCGGAGATTGCGGTCGTCTTAGCAACGAGCGCATCGCTATTTTTCTGCTGAAGCTCGTTATAGACGTTCGTTGCGCGAGCTGCGTCCTCGTGCAGCCTTGCGAAATCCACCATCTGCGTGGGCAACGCTTGGAGTTGCGGGCCGTATTTGGCTTTTTCAGCGCGTAACGACTTCAGCTGCGCCTGGTCGCCGTCGACGCGCGCACTCTGCGTTTCTTGTTGCTGCACGAGCGACTGATAGATTGGATTTGGTGCAACCGTCTCACCGTTCACCGAAGACGACGAGTGCGTGGCGAGCTGCCGCTCCAGCGCCGCCAATTGCTGCTTGAGCGAGATCACCGTGGGATGCGAATCCGTGTACTCTGCGCGCGCTTCACTTAACTGCGCTTGTACGTCGGTGACCTTAGCTCGAATAGCAAGCACGTCGGGATCCGGGCCGACCTGCTCGGCGCTTGCGATCGTGCTCGACGTCGATGCGAGCTGCGACTGGGAGTTTTTGAGCAGCTGCCGCGCTTCATTCTGATCGACGACGAGCGCGTCCATCTTTTGGTCGATCGCCTGCACGCGCCCCATGTAATCCTGTTCCTGGGCCGTCGCATCGAAGAACCCATGCGCTGCTTGGAACGCTGCGAGCTTCTGGCTCGCCAGATGCATGCGTTCTTCCGCCGCCGGTAATTCCGTTGAGAGATATCCAAGCGCCGCGACCGCTTGCGAGCGCACGAATTCGCGTTCCTGATCGACAAATGCGTTTGCGAACGCGTTGGCGACTCCGGCTGCTTCATCGCGCGTGCGCGAAGTAACGGAAAG
Source organism: Vulcanimicrobiia bacterium (assembly GCA_024281135.1). The sequence continues at coordinate 3,815 of JAMXLG010000369.1, forward strand.
ATTGAGCAAGGACGTGTTGACGACGGGTTTGACGCTGACGTTTCCTAGCAGCGCTTCGGGAGATTCGTGAAGATTGAGTTCATCGATGACGCGTTCGGCGATGCCCCGCTGTTGAGCCAAAAGCGCGAACGTTTCCGCCGACTGTTGTCCACTTTGCAGCACGAGCGCATTCAAGATCGGGAGTGTCGTATCGCCGGAGGGCGGCCCCGTCTCCGTGCCGGGGCGCCCCGCCATCAATCGCACCGTTGCGGTGTAGCTTTTTGGCGTAATGAGTGTGAAAATCGCGACGAGTGCAATAAAGCCCAACGCGACCGTTGCAAACACTTTCCAGCGCTTGAAAATCGCGGAGAGGAGCCGATAGGGATCGGCCGGCGCTTCGGGCACACCAAGGTGCGAGGCGCTGTACGCGGCTACTGCACCGGGCGGCTGCGGCACAATGTTCGACATCGTGGCCACAATGCTACGCGACCCGAGATGCAAACATAAGGCCGGAAATCCTCACGCTCCGGGACCTTGGAATAAGGGACCATATACCTCTATGCGCGACGCCCCGGATGCTGGGACGAACGCCTCTGCATAGCGCTTCTTGGCGGGCGTATCATTGCTGCACCATGTCAACGCGCGTTGTGGAACGTCCGCGGAGCATCAAGGGAACGATACCGCGACAGCGCCCGACGGCCCATTCATCACAATGGGTTGCTTTGCTACTTGCAAATGACGTGCTATTTTTCGTGATTGCGTGCGCCCTGGGTGCGTTGGTCGGATTTCACCGATGGGGTTCGCCTCGCATCGTGTGGCATTTACTGTTGGCGGATGCGATTTTCGTTGCGATGTGGGTCGTACTCTTCGATCGTCTCGGCCTCTACCGGCGCACCTACGCGCTATCGATGAAAGACGAGCTCTATTACACGATTGCGGCACTCATCTTAGGCACGATTCCGCAACTCGTACTCTTCACAATCTATCCCGAAATTTCAACGTCGCGCATCGCGCTTCTTTATGCGCTCGCGTTCTCGCTGGTGCTCGTCGGCGCATCTCGGGCGGCGCTCCATCCCGTTCGCGCCAAAGGCCGTTTCGGCGCGCGGCGCCGCACCAGTATCGTAGGCACAATAGAACGCGTGACCGCGGTGATGGAGAGCATGGAACTCCACGACGAGAATGAAACGCTCGTTCTTGCCGTCGACAACCTCGATGCGTCGCTCTCCGAGCTCGCGCAATCTGAGGATCCGCACGTCGATCGGTTGGAATGGTTCGAACGGGCGCGTACGTGGGGCTGCGACTCGCTGATTCTCACGGAGATCGTCCCGCCTGAGGTGCTTGCCCGCTTGATGGAAGCGGCGAATCGAGAGCGCATTGCGGTCGCTTTCGCGCCGCCGCGCATCACCCGCCTGGGCTATGAATTAACGCTCCAAACCGCCGGACATCAGGCGCTGATCGTGCCGGCGCGCCTTCCCGCATGCACTCCGCGCGCACGTTTGGCGAAGCGTATGATCGATATAGCCGGCGCGATGGCTGCGTTGATTCTTTTTGCGCCGTTCATGGTGGTCGCCGCGCTCGCGGTCTACTTGGAATCGGGTCGCCCGATCCTCTTCTCGCAAGAGCGAGTCGGACGGGACGGCAAGCAGTTTAACATCCTGAAGTTCCGCTCGATGCGCATCGATGCAGAACGGGAAGTCGGCGCGGTATGGGCCCGCGAGAACGACCCGCGCAAAACGCGAGTTGGAGCTCTCTTGCGCCGGTTCAGCATCGATGAGATGCCGCAACTCTTCAACGTCCTGCGCGGCGATATGTCGCTCGTCGGGCCGCGCCCGGAGCGGCCCGTTTTCGTCGAGTTGTTCCGCCGCACGCTTCCGCGCTACGACGATCGCCATCTCGTCGCTCCCGGGATCACCGGTTGGTCGCAAATCCATATGAAGCGCATCCTCGAGCCGTCGGCTGCCGCCGAAAAACTCGAGTACGATTTGCAATACGTCGAGCACTGGTCGCCCTATCTCGACATTTCGGTTCTCTTTCAAACCGCCTGCGAATTTCTTTTTCACCGGGCCGGCTGAGGATGCAGCACGTTCGCGTCCTCCACATCCTGCCATCCGCGCACGGCTATGGCGCCGAGCGCCAAGTGGTCGAGCTGCTCGCCGGCATGCGCGCGGATGATATCAGCGCGGGCCTGTTGACGATCTATCATACGGACCTCTCGAACGTGGATGGGCTTCCCTTTACGATGCTCTCCGCCGAACGCAATGGTCGCGAGGACAAATTCTTCTTGCCGAGGCTCGTGGGGGAAATCCGCGCATTCCGTCCGCACATCGTGCACACGCATACGCACGTCGGCAAGTACTGGGGACGGGCGGCCGCGATTCTCGCCGGCGTTCCGCATATCGTGCACACCGAACACAACCCGTGCGATCCGCGCCGCACGCGATTCGAACGGTTTGCCGATGCGTTTCTCAATTCGATGACCGAACGCGTCGTCACGTTCTTCGGCGAACAAGCGAAGTTCTTGAGCACGCTGGACGGCTGGCCGCGCGAAAAATTCACCTTGATTCCGAATGGACTTGCGTTTCCGATTGCTTCCGGGGGGTCGCGAGAGCGGGCCCGCCAGATCTTGGCGTTGCCCAACGATCGTTTCGCGGTTTTTCTGATCGGGCGCATGGAGTATCAGAAAAACCACGGACTCGCGTTGGAGGCGCTCGCGCAGATGCGGCCGGACGTACGCGCGCGCACGTTGCTTTATTTTGCAGGATCAGGCGAACGCGAATCGGACCTTCGCGAGAGGTCGCACGAATTAGAAGTCGATCAATTCGTCCGCTTTCTCGGCTATCGCCAAGACCTTCGCGAACTGCTTCCCGCGGCCGACCTCGTGCTGATGACGTCGTGGTTCGAAGGGATGCCGCTCACACTGCTTGAGGCGATGTCATCGTCGGTTCCGGTGCTCACCACGCCGTGGACCGGATCGCGAACCATGCTGGGCGACGGACGATACGGCTTCATTACGCGTTCGTACGAACCGATCGATGTTGCACGCGCGATCGAACGCGCAATCGAACATCCTGCCGCTCGCGGGGGCGTAGCGCGCAACGCATTCCAATTCGTTCAAGAGTCGTACAGTATCGGGCGGATGATCGCGGCGCACGTCGATCTCTATCGCGATCTGTGCGGGGCTGCATCATGAACGCCCGCGGCGGTCACCTGCTCGTCGTCACCTCGCGTTATCCGTTCGGACATCAAGAGTCGTATTTGAATACAGAACTCGACGAACTCCGCACCTATTTCGAACGCGTGACGATTGTGCCCGTACGCTCGCCGGACGGCGTTCGTCGCCACGTCGTTCCGGGCGGCATCGACGTCCTCGAATGGCCGCTCGTGAATTTTGAGGTCGTGGCGCGCGCCGTCGCTGCTTCGATCGTTGCACCGTTCGGTTGCACTTCGGCAATCGCGGAACTCCTGACGTCGCACGATCCCGGAAAGCCCAAGAACGCAGCGATCTTTCCCAAAGGCCTCGCGCTCGGGCAGTGGGCGCGTGAACATCGCGTAACGCATCTTCACGCGTACTGGATGTCGACGCCAGCCACCGTCGCGTTCATCGCAGCATCGATTGCGCAGCTGCCGTGGAGAGCGACCGCGCACCGTTGGGATATCTACGAAAAGAATGCGTTCGATGTCAAGGAGCGAGCGGCAACGTTCGTGCGAACGATCTCCGATCGGGGAACGCGCGACTTACGCGCACGCATGCCGTCGCTTGCATCGCGGATCGTCGAGATTCGCTTGGGAGCAAACGTACCGGCCGTGCAACACCCGACCTCGGCGCCATCGCAGCTTCCGCTTCGGATCGTTTGTCCGGCGGCACTCGTGCCGGTAAAGGGTCACGACGATCTGCTTCAAGCAATCACGCTTTTGAAGAAACGCGGTGTCGCGGTGCATTGCATTCTTGCGGGCACTGGGCCGTTGCGCCCCATGCTGGAGTCGCGCGCACGCGAACTCGGCCTCGAAAGCAACGTGCAATTCGCGGGCCACGTCCCGCAACACGTGCTTCATCGTTGGTATCACACCGGTAGCGTCGATGCCGTCGTGCTCGCCAGCCGCGCCGACGGCGAGATGATGATGGAGGGCCTCCCATCGGCACTTATCGAGTCGATGGCGCACGGCATCCCGACCATCGCCACCGATTCCGGTAGCGTGTCTGAACTGCTCGATGAGAGTTGCGGATATCTCGTACGCCCCGGATCGCCGACTGCAATTGCTGCAGCGCTTCAACGACTTTATCTCGATCCGCAAGATGCCCGCGAACGCGCGAATCGCGGCTATCACCGCGTCAAGTCGCTCCACGACGTCCACACCCAGATGCGCAAGCTTGCGTCGGCATTTCTCTCGCAGGGAGTACTCGCATGAACGTTGCTGTTATCGGCCTCGGATATATCGGATTGCCGACCGCCGCTCTGCTCGCCGAAGGCGGACACTGCGTGTACGGATATGATGCCGATCCGCACGTGCGCCGTTCGCTCAAAACACTCAACGGATTCGCCGCCGAGCCGAGCGTACGCCGTGCCGTAGAGAGCGCGATTACGGGTCACCATCTGCATATCGTCGATCGTGTCCCCGCCGCGCGCGCGTATATCGTTTGCGTGCCGACGCCAACGCACGACGGAAAGCCCGACTTGCAATATGTCGAAAGCGCCGCCAGCGCTGTAGCGCGCGTCGCGCTTCCCGGCTCGATCCTCGTGCTCGAGTCGACTGTTCCGCCCGGCACCACAGAACGCATTTTCGAGAACGCGCTGCGAGCCGAAGGGCGATCGGTCGACGATTTTCACGTCGCGCACTGTCCGGAACGCGTCATCCCCGGCGCGATCGTGCGCGAACTTCGGACGAACGCGCGTGTCGTCGGTGGCCGGCGCCCCGAAGACGCAGCCCTCGTTCGCGATCTCTACGCGTCGTTTTGCCAAGGAACGATTTCAGTCACGACAACGACTGTCGCCGAGTTCGTAAAGGTGGTTGAAAATACGTTTCGCGACGTCAATATCGCCTTCGCGAACGAACTCGCGATCTTCTCGGAAGAGCTTGGCGTCGATGTGTGGGAAACAATTGCGCTCGCGAACGCTCATCCGCGCGTCAATATTCTCTCGCCCGGACCGGGAGTCGGCGGTCATTGCATTCCGGTCGATCCGCACTTTCTCTCCGACGCCAATCCATTCGTAACCGAATTGATTCAAGCAGCGCGGCGGATCAACGACCGCATGCCCAATCGCATCGTTCGCCGCCTCGGCCAACTCGTCGGACCCGGCAGCGGACAGAAGATCGCATTGCTCGGCGCTGCTTATAAAGCCGATGTCGACGACGGACGTGAGAGTCCGACGCTTCGGATCGACACATTATTGCGCGAGCGCGGATACGCCACCGCGATCTACGATCCGATCGTGCGCTCGTTCCCGCGTCCGCTCTGCGACACGTTGCGCGAAGCCGTCGAGGACGCCGAAGCGCTCGTTCTGATCACATCGCATCAGGTGTTTTCCCGCATCACTCCCACCTCCGTCGGACCGCTCATGCGTTCGTGCCGCCTCATCGATACACGCAACTTCTTCGACACCACCGATTGGCGCAACGCAGGCTTCCAATGCTACACCCTCGGCCGTCCGATGGAATCTATTCACGACATGGAGTTAGTATAATGAAACGCCTCGCCCTCGGTTTTCCGCTGTCATGGACGCATCGCCGCTCTTGTTCGCTGAGCGCAATCGCAGGCGCGGGCCGAAGCCCGTACTTCATTCATTGGGATCCGGGTCGCAGCGTGTACGGGGAAGATTGGGACGAGAATCCTCGCGATGAAAACGGCGTGATGCTTACCGGACCGGACGGGCACTATCACGCAATCCGGATTTCGCAGTTCGCTCTTCACCTGCACGAGCGTTGGTGCGTCGAACACGATGAAGCCGCGCGCGAGGATTTCTTGAAGCAAGCGACGTGGCTGCGCGATCATCAGGAAACACAGCCCATTGCCGGCATCTACAAATTCAATTTTCCGTGGCCGAAATACGGAGCTCGAGCCGGATGGGTGTCGGCGATGGGTCAAGGCGAAGCCATCTCAGCGCTGTTGCGCGCGGATCACGTTTCACCCGGTAATGGATTCGGCGATGCGGCATGGCGGGCGGCAGAACCGTTCCGCAACGACATTCCGTCGGGCGGCGTCGTGTGGCGTAACGGCTCGAACGTCTTCTTCGAAGAAGTGGCAAACGTCAACGCGCCGCACATTCTCAACGGCTGTATCTTTGCGCTGTGGGGATTGTGGGAACTCTGGGTGACGTCGCCCGAGGCGTGGCAAGGTGAACTAATCGAACGCTGCGTCGAAACAGTGAAGCGATGGCTCCCGCTCTACGACACGGGCTGGTGGACACTCTATAGCCTCATGCGCACGGCAACGGGACGCACGCATCTTGCGACCCTGAAGTATCACGCGTTTCACATCGCACAGATGAAAATTCTCGGCGCGATGTTCGACGAGCCGGAATTCAAGAAAGCCGCGGAGCGTTGGACGTCCTACATCGACGAACGTTCATCGCGCGGCCGTCTTCTGGCCTCGACGATGATCAGTCTGCCCGAGCGCTTCCTCCATCTCGACACGGTGGCGGGCGGCGCGCATACGTGAAAATCGCGCTGGTCTCTCACTTTTATCCCCCTGAAGCCTGCGCGGCTGCCAGTCGCGTTGCGTCCCTTTCGCGCGCCCTCATCGAGGCCGGGCACGACGTCACGGTCGTCACGAACGTGCCGTCGTTTCCGCAAGGCCGTTTCGCGACGAAGCAACGCTTTCCGGGCAGCGAAGAGATGCTCGACGGCGTGCGCGTGTTGCGTCTGTGGTCGTTTTTGCCGCACCACCTGCCCAATGGGCGCCTCGCGCACTGGCTCTCGTCATCGCTCGCCGCAACGGCGTATCTCACGCTAACGCGCACCCGTTACGACGTGATCGTCGCAAGCCTTCCACCGATTACGCTTGCGCTTCCCGCTCTTGCCGCGGCACTACGTCACGGTGCACGCCTTGTCGTTGACGTGCGCGACGTTTTTCCCGATATAGCGATCGCAATGGGCGCGTGGAGCGCGCGCAGCCCGCAAGCGCGCATCTGCGATTTCGTTGCGCGTACGCTCTACCGACGCGCCGATCTCACGATCGCCGTCACGCCGACGGCATTTGCGCAGATCGAGAGTCGCGGCATCGAGCCGGCACGACTGATGCTTGCCCCGAACGCCGCTGAGAGCACGGCCGCCGATGTCATCCCCGAGCAGCACAATAGAATCTTCACCGCGACCTACGCCGGCAATCTCGGCGTCGCGACCGACGTCGACATTTTCGCCGACGCCGCCGCTCAACTGCGCGATGTTCCGATTCGCATCGAGATCATTGGCGACGGCGTGGAACGCGCGCGATTGGAAAAGCGCGTCCGCAGCGAAGGACTCTCCAACCTACACTTGCGCGGCAGCTTTCCGCGCGCGCAAGCAATGGCGGCGCTTGCCGGCTCCGACGTGTCGATCGTTCCGCTGCGCCGCGGTATCGAAGAGAGCATCCCGACGAAGCTGTACGATTCGGTTTCGGTCGGGTGTCCCGTCGTGCTGGCCGCCGACGGCGAAGCACGGCGCGAAGCGCTCGAACTCGGCGCGCGCTGTATCCCACCGGGAGATGCCGCAGCGCTTGCGCGCGCGCTACGCGAGCTCGCCGCGCTGTCGGTTAGCGAGCGTCGCGAAATTGGGCTCGAGAGTCGCAGGCGGTTGCGCGACCGCGCCGATCGGGCCGGAGTCATGGCGGAAGTTGCGCAACGCATCAGCGCTTGGAACAGGAAGCTTTGCGACGTTCCCCAGCATAGCGATGAGCATGAATACGACCCACGCGTACTTGTAGTAAAACAAATCAATCGTCAGCGACACGGTTAGAATCCCGAGAAACGCGGCTTCGAGCGCAATCCGATAGTCGTACCATTCGTTTTCGGGGCGAATTTGTTGCAGCACTTTGACCTTGAGCCAAAACCACGCGATCATGATTGCAAAACCGATGATGCCAAGTTCGACGACGTAGTGCAGCACGAGATTGTGGGCGGGACTGCTGAAGCCGTACGGATACGTCTGATGGATTCTGAGATAAAAGATGTCGTAAGCATCTTGAAAGTTACCGATGCCGTATCCCTGAATTGGTTGATGTTTAGCGGCTTCGAAGCCCACTCTCCAAATGTCGGCGCGTCCGGCTCCACCGGTCGAAAAGATTTTGGAGAACCGATCCCAGATCGACGATTGCGTGGACATGAGCGCGACGCACAGCGCCGCGAATGGCAACAACAGTTGCGCGCGATAGCGGGAGCGGAAGGCGAGATACGCCATGACCAATCCGAGGGCGAGCAGCGCTTCGCGCGAACCGCTCACGACGATTCCAACCGCAAGCACGCTCAATCCGCCAAACGCGATTGCCTTGATCAACATGCTCCGCGATCGCAGTCCCCACATCGTAATGAGCGCCGCCGGGCAGAGCAACGCGTCACTGAATTGATTGGGATCGATCGTTGCGGAGTCCGTATGCAAGACCAAGCGCGTTCGCATAGGGTCCGCCGAGAGCAACGGATCGTGATAGAACAAATTGATGCCGTACGCCGCAGCTGCGATGCCGCCCACCACCACGAGGACCATCGTCGTTTGGAACGCGACGCGAGTCGGCGGCGCAACGGCAAGCATCGCATAGAGCGCGAAGACCGCGAAGTACGTCGGCATGATATGGAGCGCGTCGCCGGTATCGAGCGACCACGTGATCGTCAACGCCATCCATGCAAAAAGACCGAAGAGCACGAACACCGGCGGCCCCGGTGCCACGAACTTCTGGCGTACGAGCAATGCAAGAAAGAGCGCAATGCCCGCGATAATTCCGATCAGTTTCGTCAGCGTGCCGAACGACCCGATCGTAAGCAGGTTATCGAACGGAACGAGCACGATGTAGATGCCGAACGGCAGAATGATCGGCCAGCGAAGCTACAACAGAAAGCCGATCGGCGCGCCAAGCAAGAGCACGAGCGCAACTCGTCCGAGTTGCGAACCAGTGCCGAGCGCATAAGCGGCGAAAATATAGGCGGCCGCGACCACCGCAACGAGCGCATAACGAATCGCGGTATCTTTCGTGCTCACCGTGGCTGTAGTATAGGCCACCCTCGCAGGCGAGCGCAGCGTCCGTACGTCTCATCGATGGGACAAAGGCTTCATGAATTTGGTCCGACGCGCTCCACGGTGCCGCTCCGGTACAATCAAGCCATGACCCAAGCCGCAGAGCTCCGGCCGCTGGACCTTGCCCGATCGATCGCGGATCGCGAAGCGGCGCATGCTCGTAAGGTGATGGCGCGCCTGCGAAAATTGCGTCCGCTCGATTCCGTGCGAATACTCGATATCGGCGCCGCCCAAGGGCTATTTCTGATCGCGTGCGCCGAAGCGGGCTATGATGTGATCGGGATCGAGCCGAATGCCGGCGCTCGCAACGTCGCACAAACGCTCGCGCGCGAGCACGGCGTAAACGTGGAAATTCTGGACGGTATGGCGGAACATTTGCCGCTGCCCGATTCATCCGTCGACGTCGTTCACGCAAAGAGCGTCATCGAACACGTAGACGATGCGGATAAGACGTTTCGGGAAGTCTATCGCGTGCTGCGTCCCGGCGGGGTGTTCTGGTTCAACACGGCGAGCAGCATGTCGCCGTTGCAGTCCGAAATTCGCGGATTTCCGGGATTCGGATGGTACCCCGACCCGATCAAACGGCGCGTGATGGATTGGGCGATATCTCATAAGCCGCACCTTATCGGCCATACGTCGCGTCCCGCGTACCACTGGTTCACGCCGTGGAAAGCACGGCGCATGCTTTTGAACGCCGGTTTTTCAATGGTTTTCGATCGTTGGGATCTGCGCCACTCGAATGAAGGCGGCGCGCTGCAACGCCGTGTGCTCAACATCGTCCGAAGCTCCTACGCAACCAAGCTGATCGCGGACGTCGTCGTGCCCGGCTGTTCGTACGCCGCGATCAAATAGCCGCTCGTATCGCCGTGGATTTTTGGACGTGGCAGCTGTTCGTCGCGATGCTGCTCAACGGCATCGTGCAAGCCCTTTCGATTGCTGCGTACGCTGCGCGTCTGGCCGGTGCGCTTTCGGGCCGTGCCGCAACCGCGATGTCGCTGTTCAACATCTTTGTAACGAGCAGCCGCTTCGCATCGATGATTTACACGCCGGTCCTCGGGTCGCTTTCGGATCGTTCGGCGCATGCAACAATCGGCGTGTTTCAATGGCAACTGCGCGCAATTCTGTTTGCCGGCACGGCTGGTGCAATCGTGGGAACGTTCCTCATTCCTACGTTCGTGACGCTCTACGTTCACGCCATCGGCGGATTGGAGCGGCACGGCAGCGTCCCTAAGGCATTTTCGCGCATCTTTCGCGGGCCAACCGCGCGCGCGCTTGCGGGCGCGCTGAACTTCGACATGTCAATGCTACGCGCTCGCGCGCCCTTGAGCAAAGTCCCCAAAGACGTGTTGTTTCTCAACACGATCGTCACGTCGGTCTACGCAGTCGGGATCGTCTCCGCCGCCTATGCGAGCGTCCTAGCGCCGTCGGCCGCGCGGACCGCGCTGCTCTCGAGTGGGCTCGTCAACGGTTTTGCAACCATCGCGTACAGCATTGTCGTGGACCCCGCGTCAGCCATGATCACCGATCGCGCGGCTCGCGGCGAACGGCCCGTCGACGAGGTTCGGGCTTTCGTCACAGGGCTCTCGATCACGGCAATTCTCGGGTTTTTGCTGTCGCAGCTCTTACTTATTCCGGCTGCATTATTGATCGAATGGGCTGCTCGACTGATCACCGGTCACTAACGCCGCTCGAGTAACCGCACGCGCGACTTATAAAATTGAGCGTCCGAAAGCGTGATGTAATTCGTTAAAACGAACCGCTCGACGGTATTACAGCCGAATTGAATGTTTGCCGACACGCAGTCACCCGTCGTGATGAGCCAGAGTTGACGCGCATGCGGAAACGTAGCGGCCAACTCCTTCGGACCCGTCACGACGAAGCGCGACAGATCGTACAGTTGGAAGTTCACGCTATGCGGTATTGCGACGACCTCGTTTGGGCCGTGATAGTAGTAACTAAACGGCGGGGCGTTCTCAGCTTCGAAGATCGCGATGGGCTGGCCGGCGTGCTCGCGCGCGCTGATATAGGCATTCACGCGGATCCAATCGCCCGGTTTTGCAAGATGTGCGTAGGCCGCGGCGATCGTAATCGCCGATGCCGTGAAGGTCAGCAAGAACCATGCCGTAACGACAATCGTTGCGCGTCGCTTATCGAGCAGCGAAAACAGCGCGTACGCTCCGATCACCGAGGCGATGTAGAGCGAGGCTAGGTGCCGGCTGAGCACGAGCACATGCGCAGCGTAGGTCGCAAACGCAAAAAGGCCGGTAGCCGTAACCGCAACGACGACGAGGACAGCCGCACGAGTCCGAAACTTCTTACCCGCGACGATCGCCGCGCCGAGCATACCTGCGAGCACCACCGCATACAGGACATTTGCAAACCGGATTCCAAGCGGGAAAATATAATGCAAGATCGCAAGCACGATCGATGCAATCGAAAACGCAAGCGTCGGCGCAGTGAACGCGCCGCGGAAGTTGGCCACTTGGAACGGTATGGCCGCAATCATCGGAAGAAAGAGCAGAAGGCCGGCGCCGGCGCAGAGCAAAAAGCGCCCGAACCGCTCGCGCTTGTATAACAGAACGGCGAGCCCCTGAGCCGCGATGAGAAACGCGAGGTAGTACTGCGTGTACATCGCGACGACGACGAGCGCGCCGTACGCGACGAAAGCCGGCGTTCGTGGCCGATCGCCGAGAAACGCATCGTAAAACAGCCGCAGCAACGTGGCCGATACGGCGATGATCATCGCGTACGGCCGCATTTCGAGCGCCGCCCAAATCAGAAACGGATTCCATAACGCCGCGACCGTTATCAACTCCGGCCGTACGAGCGGTGCGTAGCGGCGGGCAAGTGACGGCACAAGCGCTACAGCGAATGCGGCGCACGCAATGGAGAAGCCGCGCAAAAACCAAACGGCGCTACTAATACTTCGTAATGCCGCGATGATCACGAAGTAGAGCGGTGCGCTTTGTTCGAAGCGCAAAGACTCGACAAACGCGCGCACGGGCCCGAAACTCGTCGAATGCAGCGTATACGCTTCGTCTTGCCAGACATTCAAAACGGCTGCCAGCGGAAGCGTGATAGCGACGACAAGAATAGCCGCCGTCGCAGCCAGTGGCCAAGCGTGTACGCGCGTCGTTGAAACGCGTTCAATTGCTGTCATTGATCTCACGATACAGCCCACACCGCCTTAATGCCGCGGGGCGAAGGTATCATGACGCGGTACGCAGGGCCCTAGCCCCCTTCGGACGTTGTTAGCTATCCTACAACAGCTCGATGAATCAAGCACTCTCTCGCGCTATTTTCGGGTCCCTCGCACTGGTATTCGCAGCGTTTTCCGTTGCGCTTGCCGTGCGCGGCGAAATCGCTCATCAAAGCTTCAAGGCGTTCTACTGCGCCGGGAAAGCGGTCGCGCATCGTGAGGATCCGTATCGGGTAGAGCCGGTGCGTGCGTGCGAGCACGCCTCCGCCGGCACCGCGATGGTCGATGGTGCCGTGGAGCCGGCGCCGCTGCCCGGATACGCACTCGCGGCGGTCGCGTTGCCTTCTCTACTGCCCGCGCGGCTCGCCGCCATCCTCTTCGCGCTCACCGTAGCGCTTGCGGTGGCACTAAGCGCCCTCGCCGTGTCGCGCATCACCGGAATCAGTCCCAGCGTCGCGTTCCTTGCGTTTACGCCGCTCGCGTTCATCAACGTCGCGTACGGCGAAATTGTGCCGTACTCGCTCCTCGGGCTGTGTGGCACCGCCTATGCCCTGACCCGCGAAAAATACGCCGCGGCCGCAGCGTTTGCGGCGCTCTCCGTGGTCCAACCGACGCTCGGGTTTGCAGTCATCATCGCATTGTTGCTGTTCGTCCCGCGTGCGCGCGTGCCGATGGTCGTCGCGTTGGCCGTACTTGCGGTCCTGAGCTTCGCCGCGCTCGGGATCCACGAAAACCTCGAGTACTTTGTCCGCGTGCTTCCGCTTCAGGCCGAATCGGAACTCGACGCAGCCGATCAGTACAGCCTCGCGCACGTGCTCTTTGTCAGCGGTCTCGGCGCTACAGCGAGCCTCATGATTGCCCGCATCGCGTTCTCACTAGCGATCGTGCTAGGCCTTGTCCTCGCACGGACGCTCGCGCAGCGCACGGGGCGACCGGCATACCTCGTACTGATGCCGGCCGCATTGGCATTGCTTTTCGGGCTTTACGTGCACGACGTGGAGATCTTAGCCGTAATTCCGGCCGTGCTTTTGATTGCCGCTGACGCGCGGACGCGTTCGAGTTTCATGCTCGCGACCGTCACACTCGCATTGCTTTGCGTCGTGTGGACGCAGCGGCTCGGAACGGCATGGATCGTCGTGAATTTCATCACCGTTTTGGCCACCGTGTACGGCGTCCAACCGAAGCGCATGCCAATATCGACCGCTCTGCTAACTGCGGCCGTTACGCTCGCGTGCCTCTTCGCAATCACACGCATTGCACCGCCGCCGTCCGGCCGTACAAACGTTAGGGCTGCGTCGGTGAACGCAAAGGCCGACGAATTTGCTCCATCGGCCTGGAAAGACTACATCGACGGCTCTCCCGCCCTCGTTGGCGCACGCTACGCGCCCGCCGCACCAACGTGGGTGGGTCTGACGTTGTTGATTTTCGCAGCGCTTTAGCTAGGCTAAACCGTTGCGAATTGCGTGAACCGCGGCCTGAGAACGCGTCGTGATATGCAGTTTCGAGAAGATATGACTGACGTGATTCTTGACCGTTTTTTCCGACAGGGCAAGGCGCTTGCCGATATCGCGGTTCGAGAGCCCCTGCGCGATCAAGCGAATGATCTCCATTTCGCGCGGGGAGAGCTCCGCAACGCCGTCTCGGCGCGAGGAACTGCGGCGGCGGAAGTACGTAGCAGCGACGCGGGGATCGACGTAGCTCGTGCCCTTCGCGACGCTATGGATGGCGGTGACGAGTTCTTGTAGCGACGAATCCTTGACGATATAGGCGTCCGCGCCCGCGGACAGACAGTATTGCAGCAGATCCGGCTGTGGGTGCATGGATAGAGCGCAAACGCGCAGCGACGGATTGTGCGACCGGAAAAATTCGATCGCCTCGTCGAGGTCGTCAGCGTCATCGATGTCAACAACAACGACGTCGGCGGCCTCTTTCGACGTAATAGCCGTTTCACGGCTCGCCGAAATGCCGACGACTCTTATCTCCGGGTCTGACGACAGCGCCTGTGCAACGGCTTTTGCAAAGAGAAGCTGTTTTTCGACGATGTACACGCGGATCGTCGCCTGAACGACGGTAGCCAAGAGTTTCTCTCCCTCCAACTCGACGGGTGTCCGCCCGCATGGCGTCGTACCCCCTAAACGAGCCCTCGCTCGAATCCCATCGAGAAATTCCGCGTTATGGAGACGCCCATTCCGCGGATGCTGGTAGAGGCTCGTCCCCATAAGGGCGGCCTCAGACACCAAACGTAGCGTACGGACTGGAATCACGTGCGCGGGTTTTAAGAAGATGTGGATAAGGCGTGAATAACGATCTTGAATTTTATGATGGATTGATTACCGCTATCTTATTTAGAAGTGTGAATTTCTGATGTTGATAAGTCCTTAATCTTACGAAGGCCCGGTAAACTTGCTGCTGTGGGTAACCGGCTCGGTCAAGCCCGAAAACGGGGGAAAAGCGGCTTTAAAATGATGACCTGGCTCGCCGAAGCAGCCGACCAATCGGCGGATCTCCGGCTCGCAGATTAAGGAGGCGGACGTCGTAGAGTCCGGCACGTTTTCTTTACACACCTCGATCAAGCGGCACTCGACCATTCACCAGATCTACGCAAATTTTTCTTCGCTTGAACACGGAGGCTGCACGGTCACCCGGGTCCTCTACGAAGACGGGACGGAATGGAAGCTGCCGGCTGCCCCCTAAGCGCTTCCTTTACATAGCTCTCAGGTAGCGGTCGCCAGGCTGGGCTATGATGCCCTCGTGAGCGTTTCAAGCGTCCCGGGTTTCGACGTCCTCGGCCTCAATAGCGACGGCAGCGCCGTGGCTTCCGCGACGCCTCAAAGCCCGTCTCCGGGGTCAAGCCCGAGCTCGACGCCGTCAACCACGAGCACGTCCGAGAACCCCTACCAGCAGTCGTACGATCAGATCGAGACGTGGTCGGCACAGTATTTGATGCAAGCCGTCGAGTACGGCGCGCCGCAGATTCCGCAGTTTACTGCGGGCCAATCCGTCGATTCATTCGCCCAGCTCACCAATACGCTCGCCGCGATCCAGCCGGGCGTGCAGAACGGCACCTATGGCGCGGGCACCGGCACGAACGTCAACACGACTGCCTAGCCCTCCCCAGGGACGCGCCGGAATCGTCCCGAACCACGGGCGGTTCATTTCAAAAAGAAACTAGGAGTAACTGTGCCCGAATCCGTGACCCTTGAGGTCGGCGGGCGCACGATGGTCATTGAAACCGGCGAACTCGCGAAGCAAGCCAACGGCTCCGCGGTAATACGCTATGGCGACCAGAACGTCGTGCTCTGCGCCGTCACTGCCTCCGAGAACCCTCGTGAAGGCATCGACTTTTTCCCACTCACCTGCGATTTCGAAGAGAAGATGTACGCAGCCGGAAAGATTCCGGGCGGCTACATCAAGCGCGAGGGACGTCCGTCGGAGCACGCCGTGCTCAGCTCGCGTCAAATCGACCGCCCGATTCGCCCGCTTTTCCCCGATGGCTTTCACAACGATGTACAGATCGTTGCGACCGTGCTTTCGATCGATCCCGAACTCGATGCCGACGTTCTCGGCGTGTGCGCCGCCGGCGCCGCGCTTGCAGTCTCGGACATTCCGTTCGATAAAACCGTTGCCGCCGTGCGCGTCGGGCGTGACGAAAACGGCAAATACATTTGCAATCCGACGCTGCCGCAATATGAAACCGGCGGTATGAACATCGTCATCGCCGGCACTGCCGATGCGGTGATGATGGTCGAAGGCGGCGGCCACGAAATCTCCGAGGAAGACTTCCTCGGCGCCGTCGAGTTCGCGCACGCAGAAATCAAGAAGATCGTCAAAGCGATCGATCAGCTCGCGAAAAAAGCGGGCAAAGAAAAGCGCGAATACCCGATCAAGAAAGTCAATTCGGATCTCGATAAGTGGGTGCGCAAGAACTTCGCAAAAGATGTTGCGAAGGCGATGCGCATCGTCGACAAGCAAGAGCGCGAAACGGCATTCGACAAGATCAGCGTCGATGAAGCGATTGCGCGTGTCGGCAAAAAAGACGAAGAGATCAGGGATATTCTCGAAGACTCCGCCCTCGCCAAAGACTTCAACAAGATCGTCAAAGCGATGGAAGAGGACGAGCTGCGTACGATGGTCGTCGACGAAAAGGTTCGTCCCGACGGCCGCAAGCCGGACGAAATTCGTCCGATCTGGTGCAAAGTGCACTACGTGCCGCGCGTGCATGGTTCAGGCGTGTTCACCCGCGGACAAACGCAAGTCTTCACGGCCGCAACGCTTGGTTCGACGAGCGACGCTCAACGTCTCGACGGTATCGTGGATATCGGAGACAAGCGTTACATGCATTACTACAACTTCCCGCCGTTCTCGGTCGGCGAGACGCGCCCGATGCGTGGACCCGGCCGTCGCGAAATCGGTCACGGCCATCTCGCAGAACGCGCGCTCGAACCGGTGCTGCCGCCGAAGGAAGAATTCCCGTACACGCTTCGTTTGATCAGCGAAGTGCTCGAATCGAACGGTTCGTCGTCGATGGCGTCGGTTTGCGGTTCGTCGCTCGCGCTCATGGACGCGGGCGTGCCGATCAAAGAACACGTCGCCGGCGTCGCGATGGGCTTGATTCTCAAAGGTAAGGACTACACGGTTCTCACCGACATTCAAGGCCTTGAAGACGCACTCGGCGAGATGGACTTCAAAGTCGCGGGCACCAAGAAGGGCATCACCGCGATTCAGATGGACATCAAGGTGCAAGGCATCACGATCGAGATCATGCGCGAAGCAATGGCGCGCGCAAAAGAATCGC
>JAMXLG010000370.1 GCA_024281135.1 Vulcanimicrobiia bacterium
CATACGTTCGCGCGCTGCTCGATGCCCACGAAGCGACTGGTGAAACGCGCCTGCTCGAACGCGCGCGCGTGCACGCCGACGCGATCGCGCAACACTTCGGTGCGCCCGACGGTGGGTTTTTCGATCATGCTCGCCGGGAGGAAGTCATCGGCCGGCTCGATCTCGCCGATCGTCCGATGATCGACAACAGCATCATGGCCGAGAACTTGCTTCGATTGAACGTGATGACGGGTGAGGACGGCTACCGTGAAGCAGCGGAGAAAACATTGACGCTTTATGCAGCGACGTACGAAAACGCCGGCAGCTTCGCTGCGACGTATGCGCGTGCGCTTCGCCGATATCTCACGGCCCCCGTGAGCGTGCGCGTTCGCGGGACCCCAGAAGCCGCGAGCGATCTTCGCGAGGCGGCACGTCGGTTGCCGGCGGCTTTCACGACGGTCTACGCTGAAGAAGGGGACGGGACCCCGCAAGCCTACGTTTGCGCCGGGACGACCTGCGCGGCACCCGTGAGCAGTGCGGCCGACTTGCGGGGGGCCTACGAATCGCTCGTTCCGGCCTGAAACACGTGGGGGCCGGAGGCGTAGTGAAAGATGGAGGAACAAAACCATGACACCGTACGTCGAAACGCTTCTGCAGTACGTCCGCCCGGAAAGCCAAGGAGCGTTCGTATACGACTACCGCCGCTTCGCAAAAGACCCGAACCTCGCGCTCATTCTCACGATTTTGCTCGGCATCGTCGGCGGCGAATCGTACTACATGGGTGAATGGAAGCGCGGGATTTGCATGACCATTGCGCTGCTTTCGGGCATTGGCATCCTGGTCAGCGGACCGATGTGGATCGTACGTTGCTTCACGATCATGAACGAATGCGAGTCGTATAACGACTATCTCGCGTACGTCCTCGCGTACAGGTATCTGCCGGCCGGAACTGCCCCCGAACCGCCGCAACCCGTCCAAGGTCCGACGAATCGCACTCGACCGAATATCTCGGGCCTCCCCGTCACCGTGCGTCCATAGTGTCATCCTGAGCTTGTCAGTGTCATCCTGAGCTTGTCGAAGGACCGTTACGAACAAAGAGCCCGGCGAAATCTCGCCGGGCTTACGTTTTCGCGATGAGAAATTGCTCCGACGTCCCAGATAATCGCAGCCCATCGGCTCGATTTGAAAAGTAGCGTTCGTTAAGCACCGACGGCGAAATCGTCGCGACTTCTCTGAATCCGGCCTCGCGAGCGAGCTTCGCGATGTGTTCCGTGGTGAAGAAACTGATGAAGGGCGTTCCACTCGCGCGAGCGCCTGCGATCGCAACTTCGTAACCCGGACGTTCCTCCGCGTCGGCTAATTCGACCGGGAGCACAAACGTCATCGCAAGTGTTGACCCGCGTGCGAACGTTGCGATTTGACGCAGCATCGCTTGGATCGCTTCTTGAGTGAGATACATGCTGACGCCGGTAGAAGTGACGACGGCCGGCTCGTTAGCGTGAAAACCGGCGTCACGAAGCGCAGTCCACCAGGAATCGCCGGCTTCGAAATCAACCGGCGCAAATCGCAGCCAATTGGGAACGTCGTAACCGAGTTCGATCAACCGTCGTTGTTTCCAACGTTGCGGGCCTGGTTGATCGACTTCGAAGATCGTTAGTTGCGCGGCGATCCCCGGGCGACGCTGCGCGAACGTATCGAGGCCGGCACCCAACAGAACGTATTGACGAACGCCTCGCGTCGCTTCGTGCACGACCAAATCTTCGATGAATCTCGCACGCGCAACGACCGACGCGCGGAGCCTGCGCGTGAAGCCGGGTTCCATGTCCGGGCGCTTGCGCCAGTCCTCATTAGGATCGACGAGTTGAAGACCGACTTCGTCCTCGAAGACGTGCGGCGCACCGTCAAGT
This sequence comes from Vulcanimicrobiia bacterium, assembly GCA_024281135.1. Next base: position 1,887 of record JAMXLG010000370.1, read on the forward strand.
TGCACGTGCAACGCGCGCCATAACGCTACGCGAACCGCCGTCGACTCCGGCCCGACCGCATCCGTATCATGCATGATGGGTTGCCGCCAACCACATGCTAGCATTCTAGCTGGAAGTCAACTACTGAAACATCGGGGAGCAGATACTAGTAGTAGTAACTACTAGTATGGAACCAACAGATGACGATTCGGTCCAGGCGCTGCGGGCGCTGGGATTTACCGGGCTTGAGGCTCGGATCTACGTAGACTTGCTCCAGAACGGCCCGCTGACCGGGTACCGGATCGCTCAGCACGTCGGTAAGGCCGTCGCTAACACGTACAAAGCGCTTGAAGCGCTCGAGCGGCGCGGAGTGGTCGTGAGCGAGGACTCCGGTGCGCGCTCCTATCGCGCGATTGCCTATGCGGAAGTCGTTGCGATGCTGTCAAATGAGTTTTCGCAACGTGCGCGGGCGGCGACTGAAGCACTTGCATCGATCGAGTCGCAGGCTACCGACGATCGCGTGTACAGGTTGCAACGCGATGATGCGATATACGAACGCGCGCGCAGTTTGATCGACGGCGCGCAATCGATCGTCGTGATCGATGCATTTCCTGCAGCGATCGAGGCATTGCAGGATTCACTCGAGGCGTCCGCTTCGCGCGGCGTTCAAGTAATTGCGCGCACGTACGCGCAAGTTGAACTCCGCGGCGTTGTCGTGGTGCTTGCCCCAAATGCCCAAGCCGTGCTCGATCGGTGGCCGGGGACGTGGCTCAACGTGAGCTGCGATGCCGATGCCGCACTGATCGCGCATCTCAACGGCAACCGTACGACCGGAACGTGGACGCAGAATCCGTACGTCAGTTGGATTCTCTATTGCGGGATTGCTTCGGAGACCGCAATGGCGTCTATGCGCGCGATGCTTGCGCGCGACCCCGAATGCTCGCTCGCAACTGCCCTCGAGCGTGTTGAACCGCTTCTTCCCGTCGATCCGCCCGGGCGCACCGCGCTTTATTCAACACTTCAGGAGAAAGGCAACCCATCATGATTCACGCGTTGCTTCTGGCTGCGGCGATCGCCGACGCATCAACACTTTTTCAACAAGAACGTTCAGCAGTCGGTGGCGCCGCCTGGGATCGTATTGCGGAGATCGTCGAGCGTGGAACGGTGCGCGGGCAAGGACTAACGAGTCCCTACACAACGTACATCGATACTCGCACCGGATATTCTAAGAGCTCGGCAACGGTTGCCGGAACGCTGCAGGCATCCGGTTTTGACGCACAAGGCGCATGGTCGCAGCAAGGGACGCTCGTCGAGCCGCTCAATGATGCGGCGGCGATTGCATCCGGCAAGAGTTCTGCATTTATTGCGCGCAACGGCTGGTGGAATCCGCAGCGCGATCCGGCGACGTTTTCCGCACCATCGCAGAAAAGCGAAGGTGGAAAGACGTACGACGTGGTCCATGTCGTTCCCGACGGTGGCGATCCGATCGACGTTTGGCTCGATTCATCGACGCACTTGATCGCAAAGATCGTGCAGACGAACGCGTCGCGCGTTTCGACAACGACGACCTATGGCGATTATCGCGCAACGAGCGGCGTCATGTATCCATTCGCGACAACGGTCGGAACGGGCAACCCGAAGTACGATCAAGTCGCGCACGTCGACGACGTGCAATTGAAGGCGACGCTCGTAGCGGCGGATCTACAGCGGCCGGAGAATCAGCGGACGGGCTCGATTGCGGGCGGCAGCACGACGACGATTCCGTTCGATCTCGACAGTCCGGACAAAGGGCACATCATTGTGGTGGCCCGGATCAACGGATCCCGCCCGCTGCACCTGATCTTCGATACGGGTGGCAGCAATGTCGTCTCACCGGAGGTTGCACGCGAGATCGGATTGCACGGCAACGGCTCGATTGCCGGTGGCGGCGCCGGCGAATCGCAGGTGAGCATCCAGCTCGCCTCCGGCACCACGCTTCACGTTGGGAACGCGACGCTGCAAGACCAGCAAGTTGCGATCTTGCCGTTGCCCGCGTCGCTCGTCGGCGTCACGGGCCGTTACCGCGTCGACGGCGTGATCGGCTATGAAGTGCTGAAGAATTTCATCGTATCGATCGACTACGCGAGCAAACAGCTCTCGCTGATCGATCCGAACGCATTCGACTCGACCGCGCGAGGAGCGGCGATTCACTTCAAGTCAGCAACGATTCCCGTGATTCCCGTCACATTCGACGGCGTTGTGGGATCGTTCATGTTCGATACGGGTAACGCATTTTATCCGACGCTTTCGCAAGAGTTCATCGACTCGCACCAACTTGCGTCACGTCTTCCCGGTTCAGTGCTGGTGCAGAGCAGCGGGAATATCGGCGGGGCGATTCGCTCGCGGCTCACGCGTCCGGCTACGATCCAGATCGGCCCGTACACGATCCCCCGTCCCGTCTTCACGATAACGACGACCAAACAAGGCGCCCTTGCCGGGACAGCCTACTCGGGCAACATTGCGGAATCCATCATCTCGCGCTTCACCGTTACCCTCGACTACGAACACGGCATCATCTATCTCAAGCCGAATGCGCGCTTCCACGATCCGTTCATCGGAAGCCGCGACGGCATGTCGCTCTACCGGCCGTCGGTCGACCGCCTTTCCGTCGCGTACGTGAACCCCGGGACACCTGCAGCGCAAGCCGGCATTGCAGCGGGAGATGAAGTCGTCGCCGTCAACGGAAAGCCGGCACGCGACATCGGACTTGGCGACATCGCCGCGTACGAGGCCTCACATCCGACGATTATGTTTACTTTCTCGCATGGCGGCGTAACGCAAACGAAATCGGTAAGCCTGCGCGAGCTAGTCCCGTAGACTCCCGGCTACGTGCGAACGAAGCTATTCCAGTACCAGCAGCCCCAGAAGCCGGCAACGATCGAATACGCGATCAGGACTCGTGCCCAAAGGGCGAGCCCGTTTCTGGCGGCTAGGAACATGAGCGCAACGAGGAACGGCCCGAAATCGAGGGCGTGGCGCATGCCGAATTGTGCGAAGCCGTTGACGTAGTACACGAAGTTCGGCGCGGCCGTGAGCAACGTCGCGGCCCACAAGGCGATGACGAGTTGCGTCTGGCGACGCGCGAAGAACGCGTAAATGAGCGCCGGACTCGTCCAGGTGAGTGCGACGCCGCTGAGCGACGGTTGCAAGTAGGGAAACTGCGGTACTCGCTCGGGCGCTTGGATGAAGAACGACCACAATTGGTACGGGAAGTATTTGAGTTGAAACGGTGAGCCCGTCGGACTTCCGGCTTGATCTTGATGATACCAGGCCGTGTAGCCGATGTCGTACCACGTTCCCCAGCGCGCAAGATTATACGACACCCATCCGATTGCAACCGGAACAAGCACCGCAACAAACGACGCGATCGCGCGACGTGAGTTGAGGAGATACGCATAGACGGGCAATGCGAGAATCAAATCGAAGCGCGAGAGTAATGCGGCGCCGCCCCACATGGCGACGAGCCAGCCGCGTTTCTTCCCGGCGAGCTCGACGAGCGCGAGCATCGTAAAACACACGGCGGAAACGTGCGCGATAAACCAAACGTCGCCGAACATCGCGCACCATAACAAGTCGGTTCCCGCTAGAAAAAATGCGGAGATCCAGAGGTTCGCCGTCTCGTCGATACCGTAACGTTCGCCGAGTTCGTATGCGGCGCCGACGGCGACGCCGCCGAGCACAATCGAGAGCAATGTTTGGTTCGCCGTGCCGAAGATCGCAACGAACGGAAGAAGCAGCAGCGCGGGCATCGGCGCTTCGATGACGTAATATCGCCCGTTGTACGGCAGCGCGTCGATGTAGTTGCCGGGCCAGTTGATCCAAGCGTGGCCGTGCATCAGCGCTTGCGCGAGCAGAACGAAGTTATTGTACGGGGTCGCGCGTCCGCGAGAGGCAATCGCGATTGCAACGCAGGCAATCGCCCCGACGATAAGGGATCGTTTGATTTTCACAGCTGCGCCGTCGTTCGCTCCACACGGAAGAGTTCGGGTTGCGCGGAGAGCCGTTCGAGGCGAAAGCCGCGAACGCTTCCTTCCGGCGTCCCGACGACGAAGACGGGACGATGCGAACTCCACGCGTCCAACTCGTACGCAGTTTCACCGAACCACGCGGGCACGATTGTCCGTCGGCCGGTGGCGTGGTCGACATATGCGCGATATGCGAGCGGCGGCGCGAGCGTCCACGTCGCAACGACGATGGCATCGTCCGGCGTGGCGTGCAGTACTGCATTCGCTTGATCGAAAGCGCGGCGGTCATTGGCCTGTCCCGAGATCGTCGGCTGCGTGAAGACCAGCCACCCGGTGAGAAACACCAGCGCAACTTGCGCCGGAATTTGCACGAGCCGGTTGCGCAATTCGCTTATCCCGTATCCGGCGAGAATCGCAAGCGCAACGAATGCGGGCAGAAAGTAGCGCGACGCATCGGATTCTTCTTGGAAGCCGACCGCGAAGAGCGCGGGTGCGACACCTGCAAGCATAAGTACCGCGACGCGGATCTCGCGTTCGATCCACGCGCGCACGATTCCGAAAACGGCGGCGATAAGCCCGAGCGGAGTTAACTCGCGTGCGGCAAGCGTGACAAAGGCAGCGCAACCTGCGACGTATCCGTCGCCGGCATACGCCTGCAGCGCTGAGGCAAGGTTCAGATCGCGCGCGAACACGAGGTCGGAGAAATTGCGCAACACGGCCGGATGATCGTAATCCCAAAACGCATTGCCAACGAGACCGAGCCGAGCAACGGGATCGAGATGGGCCGCCGTAACGTACGCGCTTCGCAGCGGCAGGTAGAGAAACGGCGCCATTGCCGCAGCAAGCGCAATCAACGACGCAACGCCGAATGAACGTCCGTCTACGACGTGGAG
>JAMXLG010000371.1 GCA_024281135.1 Vulcanimicrobiia bacterium
AACAACGCTGGATTTGCGAGCAACGGGCGATTTGATGAACTCGATCCGCAACGTCTGCGCGACGAGATGATGCTCGATGTGGTTACACTCACCGAACTGACGCGCGCGTATCTTCCCGGCATGCGGGCGCGCGGAACCGGTCGCGTAATGAACATTGCTTCGACCGCGGCATTTCTACCCGGTCCGTTTATGGCCGTCTACTACGCGTGCAAGGCGTATGTATTATCGTTCTCGCAAGCGATTGCTGAAGAACTTCGCGGAACGGGCGTCACCGTCACGTGCCTGTGTCCAGGTGCGACGGAAACAGGATTTGCGGATCGCGCGAACGTGAAAGGCACGCTGCTCTTTGTTTTGCCGAAAGCAAATGCGGCGAGCGTCGCGCGCGCGGGCTATCGCGGAATGATGAAAGGCCGGGAACTCGTCGTTCCCGGCCTCTCGAACAAACTCGTCGCGATCTCGCCGAAATTTACGCCGAGGCGCGTGCTGTTGTGGATGTCTCGAAAAGCCGTCGAACGCTAGCCTCGTCCTGTTCCGGAATGGTGCCCGTGTTCGCGATCTGCGCTATAAGTGCAGCGATGCGACGCGAGCTGCGAACCGGCGCGACGCGCTCCTGATTGCGGCGAATTTCTTCTAAGCGATGCGGTGTGCGAATAAGCGTGCGCACCGCCTGTACGACTTGTCCGGCACCGTGAAGCGCAATTGCGCCGAGACCGTTGTTCCGAACGAAATCGACGTTGCCGCGTTCCTGTCCCGGAACATAGTCATAGACGACGACGGGAAGTTGCGCTGCGTTAGCTTCTGCGAGCGATCCGGGACCTGCTTTGGTAACGAGCAGATCGACGGCGCGGAAATATTCGGGAATCTTATTGGTGAAGCCGAGGACCGTCATCGGCGTCGGCAGCGATTGCTGTGTCTCTTCGAGTTTTTGTTTGAGCGGTTCATTTCGTCCGCACACCACGAGCAAATGGATCGGCAGATTCGCTTTTGCGAGCGCGAGCGTCGTCGGCAGGAGCTTTCCACCGCCTTCACCGCCCGCCATGAGCATCACGATCAATTTATCTTGCGGCAATCCGAGCGCGTCGCGCAACTCTTCTTTCGTTCCGACGACGTCATCGAATTTGGGGTGAATCGGCTGACCGAGAAGACGGAGGCGCGACGGTGAGATGCCGCGCGAGAGGGCGCGCTCGTAGACTTCACGTGCCGGAACGACGACAGCATCGGCGTCCGGCATTAGCCACGACTCGTGAACCTTACCCAGGTCGGTGATGACCGTGACGATCGGAATGTGCTCCATGCCCGCATCGGCACGTGCGCGAAGCGCAGCGTGATTGAGCAAGGGGTGAACGGAGACGATGACGTCAGGCCTATAACTGAGGAAGAGATCGCGGAGGCGCTCCCGGTAGAGCGGCTCACAAAAACGGACGAGAGCTCTATAGCGTCGCCGTCCGTTCGTTGCATAGTAGAGTGCGCCGTAGACCGGTGGCGCGTACCGTAAAGCCATGCTGTATCCGAGACCAAGCTGAGTCAACGGAAACGAACAATGAGCAGCGACATCTTCGATGCGATGCTCGAAGGCAAAGGGCTCCTTGATCTCGTCCAGGGCAGCGGTGATCGCGTTTGACGCGCTTCGATGGCCGCCGCCGGTGTCCGAGATCAAAAAGAGTGCCCGTTTGGTCAATTATTGCTCCTCGAAAGCGACTTCGCGCAACGGGTCCCCATTAGGCCCGAACAGGTGCGCGTTTCGTTCGCCGAAGGGCCGCATTCCGTACGCGCCGGCTGGTCGGGGCAAGTTTGGCAATCAGGGCCCGGGCCGGAGCATCGTAAAAGCGGAAGATGTCGCCAAACTCGATATCGGGGTTTCGGTGGTGGCCGTCGTGGTCCTCGGGCAGCACGATCTGGAGCGGGCGCGCGATCGCGCGCAGCCAGGCCGGCGTACGCCATCCGATTTCTGTCGTATGCCGCCACCAGACGTGGAACTGTCCGAGAACGAGCCCGAGTAGGGCGCCCGGCCAGGAGATCTGCCAAACCATCGCCGCGATCACGAGATACGGTACCGCTCCAAGGAATCCGTCGAGTAGAACTTCAGGGCTGCGCGAGATCACGGCATGATCCCAATACGAGCGGCGGCGATCGTGATGCGTGCGCAGATGCAGCGTAAACCAAAGATGCTGCGGGACGTGATAGAAGAATGTCGACGCAAAATCTCCTACCACAAGTACGATGAGCGTCGCCAGCGCTAGATGCATGTGAAGCGTTTCCTTCGTCCTAAGACCGTGTTACCCGTTGTTACCGCTGCCGCCATTTTGTGCGGCTGCGTTCCATCTACCTTTGACCGTACAATGCATGCACGCAACAATGCAATTCCTCAACTCGACCGCGTGCTTAACACCGCATTAAGCTGGCCCGCTCCGGCGCATGTCGACGCTCTTGTGGGCGCGCGGCTTGTTGAGGACGGAACGCATATTTCTTACCCGGAAATGGCTATCGCCCGCGGGGCCATGCGCACGAATCCACGGATCACCGCGGCCGGCGCGATGGCGCTTGCCGATGCGACCGTGCGGGCGGCTCGTGCTCACGGGCTACCGCCGGAATTTCTCGCGGCGACGCTCTTGCAAGAATCGGCGTTCGACCCGGGTGCTGTCTCGGCCGCGGGTGCCGTCGGCATCGCGCAGTTCACCATCGATACGGCGGACGTGTACGGTGTCGATCCGTTCGATCCGTTCGAAGCGATTGACGGGGCGGCGCAGCTTCTAGGAACCTATTACCGGCAATACAGGACGCAATACGACGATCCGTTCGCGGTGGCGCTTGCGGCATATAACGCCGGACCCGGAGCTGTTGCGAAGTATCACGGCGTCCCGCCGTATGCAGAAACGAAAGAGTATGTCGCATTGATCTTCGAGCGCTGGGCTCGTATTGCTGGATACGAACATAACTGACAAGAGTTTCGCGCCATGCGTTGAAGGTCGCGCCATGAAAGCACGGCTTTCGCTCATCATATGTGCGGCCGCGTTTGTTGCTGGATGCGGAAGCGCATCCGAGTCGGTCACATTCCAAGCGCCGTCGTCGTATCATGCGAAAGCGTCGATCGGTCCGTTCATGCAGGTCTGGTCCCGCGAGCCGCACACGGCCCTTGTGCTGATCTCTCTGCCCGTGCAAACCGATTTGGACCAGGCAATGTCGCGTGCAGACGTCGGAGATGCGCGCGTTCAGAAGAAGGAACGCATCAAAATCTGCAACGGTACGCAAGGTGCGATCCTTGCGCAGCTCGAGGGGAACGCGAAAACCGATCCCAACGAGTCGGATACCCAACCTTCCGAGATCCAGTTTTTGGCCACCAATGTGAGGGGTAAGACGTACATGGCGATGTACGCCCGGCCGCTCCATTCTACGGCCGATCCCACTGCTGAAGCTGCCATCCGGAACGTCTGCCCCAAATAAGACGCCCCGGATGAAACCCGTGGACGCCTACCGGCGTTGGGGTGGTAATACTGTGCCCCGGAGGGTGTATGTACCGACCGATCACGCCAAGTACCAAAAGATTCGAGATTATTGAGCTTCCTCGTGCTGCTGCCGGCCATACGTTTGCCGACGACGTGCTCGAGGGCCTCAGTGCCTCGCCCAAACGGCTGCCCTCAAAGTACTTCTACGATGATCTCGGATCGTCGCTCTTTGAAGCGATCACGCATCTTCCCGAATACTACCTGACAAACGCGGAGACGGAGATCCTGCGCGATTGGGGTTGGCAGATCGTGCGTGTTCTCGATGAGCCCGTCGATTTTCTTGAATTGGGAAGCGGCAGCGCCATCAAGACGCGTTTGCTCATCGGCGAAGCATTGCGCGCGCAAAAGAGCCTCATCTATAGTCCAATCGATATTTCGGTCGATGCGCTGCGCGCATCATCCGCCTCGCTTGTTGAAAGCTTCCCTGCGATGTCGGTACGTGCATATGCGGGCGATTACTTCACGGTATTAAAGTCCGGTGTGCTGCGGTTCGACCGGCGCGTTCTCGCGATGTTGATGGGGTCGAACATCGGTAACTACGCTCCGTCGGATGCCCGCGCGTTGGTGACGTTGATCGCGGAAGCGTTGCGTCCCGGCGATGGGCTCTTGCTCGGAACAGATCGCAAGAAAGATCCAGCCGTGCTCGAGCGTGCGTACGACGATCCGACCGGTGTGACGTCGGCGTTCGATAAGAACATTCTCGGACGGATCAATCGCGAGCTGGGCGGTACGTTCGACTTGCGCGCGTTCAAACACGTCGCGGAATACGATAAGAAGCGCGGCGTCGTTGATTCACATCTAGAGTCGCTGCGCGCGCAGAACGTCGCGATCGACGCACTGAAAACCATCGTGCACTTCCGTAAAGGCGAACGCATTCATACCGAATCGTCGCATAAGTTCGACGACAACGATATTGCGGCGCTTGCGACCGGAACCGGCTTTAGCGTGTCACATGTTTGGCACGATAAGGCCAAGCGGTTCAACCTCCACTTGCTCGTCAAAGGGTAGCAAGAGCGGCGCGCGAACGCGCGCAGGATGAAGTGCTTTGTAACGCTCGCGCTTGCGGTGGCGGTTCTTGCCGTGCCTGCGACGGCCGCGGCTAGTCCCGTCGGTGCGGAAGATTTATTTCACCTCAATTTGCTCCAGCAGGCGGCGATCTCTCCCGACGGGGCGTACGTCGCGGCCATTCGGCAGAAGATGGACGGGCCGAAGGATACGTACGATTCGACGATCCTGCTCGTCGACGTCGCGCGAGCGACGACGATCGATGCGACGAAAGGAAAGACCGACGGGGATTTCGCGTGGTCGCCCGATTCGAAGTATCTATATTTCGTGCGGTCGCAGCCGAAGAAGAAACCGCAAATCTTCCGTTACGATGTTGCGACCGCGAAAATCACACAGATCAGCAATGTGAAAAACGGCGCCTCGGGTCCCCTCCCGTCGCGCGACGGCAAGCACATCGCCTTCACCGTCGTCGACACGGATCCGGCGCCAAATGCGCAGGTCGATTTTGCAAAGGCCGGCTTCACGCCTACGAAGGACGAGAAAAAGAGCGACATCCACTCGATCGATCAGCTCATTTACGAAGTTAACGGATCGGGCTTCGTGTACGATAAGCACCCGCACATTTGGGTGATGAACGCTGATGGTTCCGGTGCGCGCCAGATCACGAGCGGCCGCTTCGGTGAAAACAACTATGCATGGTCAGCCGACGGGAGCACGCTCGTCTTCAATTCGCTGCGGTACGACGCGGTCGATTCCGGACCGAACGACATCTACACGCAGTCGATCGACGGCGGCGCAGCGCGCAAAATGACGTCCGACAAGCCGTCGAACAATCTGATCTTCGTATCGCGGAAGTCGGACCGGTTGATCTACGGTGCGGGTGACGTGACGGATCCGGCGGAGTATCCGGCGCTGCGTTGGGCCGATTTCGACGGCGGCAACGTGCACGAATTCGTTCCAAAAAATTCGTTCTCGTTCGGTGATGCGTTGCTCGCGGACATGAAGGAGGGTGGCGGTCCGTGCGGCGATCTGCTGCCCGACGAAAAGCGCGCGGTCATCAACGTCGATGGTCCCGGCTATTCCAATCTTCGTTTCCTCAATCTCGAAAACGGTCAATTGAGCGATCTGACGCCGCCGCGCGGAGAAGCCTTCTCGTGTTCGCTCTCCGCTGACGGTAAACGTGTTGCCTATCTCTATAGCGACTTCACTCACCCGGCGGACGTGTATGTCGCCGATATAGCAACTGGAAAGCCGCAGCAGCTGACGCGCGTGAACGACGCGTATCTACGCTCGGCGACGCTGTCGGTTCCGCAGCCGTTCACCGTCAAAGATTCTGCTGGATTTACCGTCTACGCGTGGTTCATGCCGGCAACGACCGGAAAGGGACCGCATCCGACCCTGCTCGACATTCACGGTGGCCCGGAAACGCAATTCGGCGATACGTTCTTCCACGAGTTTCAATACTGGACGAGCCTCGGATACAACGTCGTGTTCTCCGACCCGCGCGGCAGCGTTGGCTTCGGCTATCCGTTTGAAGCGGCGCTCACCAAGAGCTACGGCGATGCGATGTTCGAAGACGTGCAAGCAGTCATGGATGCCGCGGTAAAACGTCCCGACGTCGACGCGTCGCGACTCGGCGTAACAGGCGGTTCATACGGCGGATATGCGACGCTTTGGGTCGTCTCTCACACCGATCGGTATAAAACGGCGATTGCGGAGCGCGCCGTAGATAATCTCGTCAGCGAAAATCTCGGCGCCGATTTCGCCTCGAAGAACGGCCTCGGCGGCTTTTATCAATGGGGCAATCCGTGGGACACGTCGAGTCTTTGGCAGACGATGTCGCCGATCAATTACGAGAAGAACTTGCACACACCGATGATGATTCTCCACTCTGAGGACGACACGCGCACGCCGCCCGATCAAACGATCACATGGTTCACCCTTGCGAAGGTCCTCGGACAAAAGATCACGTTTGTCGACGTCCCTGGTGAAACGCACGATCTCAACCGCACGGGCGCACCAATTCACCGCGTTGAACGCCTGCACATCATGGCGAACTGGATGAATTCGTACCTTCATCCCTAACCCGTGACCGTGGTACATGTTGCAGTACGTATTGCTGCGGTCGCGCTTGCGATCGGATTAGACGTACTCGCGCTTTCCACGGCGGTCGGGATCAAAGCGCCGCCGTGGAACGTTCGGTTGAGACTCGGCGCTGCGTTTGCGACAGCTGAACTGTGCATGCAAGTCGTTGGTCTTCTTCTTGGCACCGGTTTCGGCAAAATCGTTGGGGAAGTTGCAACGTGGCTCGGATTGCTCGTTCTCGCGCTCATCGGCGTGTGGATCTTACGTGAGGGCTTTTCCGAAGACGAGCATGAGTTTGACGTGCGGACCCCTGGCGGTCTCCTGTTCGCATCGCTGTCTATAAGCCTCGACTCGTTGGGCGTCGGTTTTGCCTTGCCGGCGTTAAAGCTTCCGCTTGCGCCGCTACTGGGCACGGTTGCGTTCTCGACTGTGTGTTTTACGTTCGCCGGGTTAGCTTTCGGCGAAGCGCTTGGGCACGCGTTCGAAAAGAACGCTGAACGGGGTGCGGGTATCGTGCTGATCGCGCTGGCGGCCATATTCGCGTACCAACATCTTCACGGCGGAGGTTAGGCAGAAAGACTCGGCTCTTCAGAGTTGTTTCACGTCTGCGACCGATAGTGTTGCCCATGATGACCCCACGCGAAAACGACGCTCTCTGGAATGGAGAGAAAGGCGCCGGGGGTATATCGTGGGCCGATCGAAGCCAGATGGGGCTGTTGCGCGGTGTTATCGACGCTGCCGACATATCAGGCCGGCGCAACGCGTATATGCACGCACTTCATGCGACGGTGTTAAAACGCGAGCTGCGCAGAGCCGGACCCTTAACGGTCGCGCTGGACTTTGGTTGCGGCACTGGTCGCTTCATCGAAATGCTTTCAGAGCATTCCCGTCGCGTCTTCGCCGCCGATAAGGAGGCGTCGATGGTTGATGCGGCGCGCGGGTACGCAGGCGAACACGCCGTTGAAATTGTGCGCTGCGGCCCCTCGAAGCTGCCGTTTGACTCGTCAACGTTCGACTTTACGTTGTGCTCGAGTGTCCTGTGCGTAACGATGAGATATTTGCTTCCGGAAATCGTCGGCGAACTGGCGCGCGTAACCAAAACGGGAGGCACTCTATTACTCCTCGAGCAAGTGCGGGATGCCGGTGGTCTAACAATTTCGCGATACTTCGACACACTATCGAATGCGGGGTTTCGAATTTCGCGTTCGTATCCGATCCGATCCGGCTCCTCGTTCTTTACAAATTGGGCAGCGCGAACTGCCTGGGTGCCCGCGTCGGCATTTCCAAAATTGGCGGCCCTGGAACTCTCGTTGACCGCTCGCGCGCTGATGCGGAAACGTTCAACATACACCGAATATGCGATCGTCGCTCGCAGATAACCTCATATCTATTTCCCACCGCCGACGATGATCTCGCCCGCCATCCCTTGATGGTACGTGCAAGCGTAGTGATAATCGCCTGGCTTATCAAACGTATATTTCCAGCTTTTTCCCGGGGCGATATCTCCTGACGTGCCCATCTCGCTTCCTGTCACGTTGTGCGCGACCTTATCGTCGTTCTGGAAGACAACGGTCTGACCGACTTGCACTTTCGTTGACGCCGGATCGAACGACAAGTCGTGCATGCGCACCGTCACGGCCGATGTAGAGGATTGATCGTTTTGACCAAATGCAGGTGAAATACTGGATATGGCCCCGAGAGCCGCTACGCAGGTTAGAATGCCGAGCGCTCTTATCATTTTTCCTCACCCCTTCTTGCGATACTGAAACGTAATCCAGGAGTATGAGGAATATCTAAATGCGACCGTCAACTAGCGACGGGCCGCCAAGAGCTTCTCGCAGCCGCGTAACGCGAAGTCGATCGCGATTGCGAGCGCCGAGACAGCGATACTTCCGGCAATAATTTCGTCGTTATGGTGCAGCGCCAGTCCGGTGAAGATGAGTGTGCCAAGGCCGCCGGCGCCGACGTAACCGCCTAGCGTCGCGAGCGCGACCATCGCCACCGCAGCGATGCGCACGCCGCCGAGAATCACCGGAGCCGCGAGCGGCAACTCTACACGAAAGAGCGATTGGCGCGGCGACATGCCGAGTCCCCGAGCCGCATCCACAATAGCCGGATCGACGGCTTCAATACCCGCGACGACATTGCGAACGAGCATGAATTGCGCGTACGCAACGAGCGCGATGAAGATCGGAAGCGGTCCGAGACCGACAGCCTGGACGAGAAGCGCGAGCAGCGCGAGGCTCGGAATCGTGTAGATGGCGCCGAGCGTTCCGAGCAACAGCGGCGCTTCACGCTTCGCTCGCGTCGCCGTAATTCCGATTGGCAGCGCAATCGCGAGCGCAACGATCAGCGCGAGCGCAACGAGCTCGAGATGCGCGCCGAGCAGCGAAAGAACTCGCTCCGTATGCGTTTGGAGGTAGGTCACGATCTTTCCGCTTCACTCCGAAGCCGCGCGATGGCTTCGTCGGGCGCAAACAATTCGGCGACGAACGGCGTTGCCGGTTCGCTCAGAATCTCGATCGGCGTTGCCACCTGCTCGATGTGTCCGGCATTCATGACGACGACACGGTTGGCGAGATGGAGAGATTCGTTCACGTCATGTGTGACGAAGATCGTCGTTGAGCCGACGTCGCGAACGATTTGCAACAGTTCGTTTTGGAGCTGTCGCCGAACGATTGCATCGAGCGCGCCGAACGGTTCATCCATCAGCAGCGCTTGTGGACGAGCGGCCAACGCCCGCGCAACGCCGACGCGCTGCGCTTCGCCGCCGGAGAGTTCTCTCGGATGCCGGTCACGGTAGCGCGCAGGATCCAACCGCACCAGCTCCAGCATCTCATCGACGCGTTGATCGATCTCTGCGCTCGACCATCCGAGGAGCGACGGCACGATACCGATATTCTGCGCCACGGTCATATGAGGAAAGAGTCCCGTGGCCTGGATCGCATATCCGATGCTTCGCCGCACCGAGATCGGATCGAGTGCCGCGAGATCGGTGTCATCGAGCAGAATCGTTCCGCTTGTCAACGGCGCAAGCCGGTTCACAGTTCGAAGCAACGTCGTTTTTCCACAGCCCGACGGGCCGACCAGCGTCACGAACTCACCGGCACCGATGTCGAGATTGATCTCCTGAACCGCGTAGCGGTCGGCTCCCGGATAACGCGCGCTGACGTTTTTGAAACGAATAGACGATCCGCTCACGCTTGGGCGTTCCGTAAAAACGCGGCCGCAACGTCCGCCGGGTCTTGCTGGCGATCTTCAACGGCCGCGTTCATCTGCGCGGCGGCCGCGCTCGTGATGTGCGGCGAAATCGCATTGAGCGTTTTGACGAATTTCGAATCCGACGCGAGCGCCGCGCGAACGACGGGTGCGACGTTATACGGGGGCCACAAATGCTTGTTGTCTTCCAGCACGACGAGATGGTTCGTGGCGATCGCGCCATCGGTCGTGAATGCGGTCGCGATATCGGCCTCACCGCCGAGAAGCGCCTGGTATTTCAGCGCGATGTCAAACGTATGGACGCTCGCAAAATGGAAACCGCCGTAGAGCCGTTGCAAACCCGGAAGACCATCGGGCCGTGTGAGAAACTCCGGGATCGTCGCCAACCGCAAACGGCTCGCAAGCGGCGCGAGATCGGAGAGCGTGCGGATCTTGTATCTCGACGCAATCGACGCGGTTGTGGCGAGTGCTTGTGAATCGTTCATCGGCGATGCGGGCAGCCAGTGTAAATTATAGCGTTTTAGGAATTCGCGCTGCACGAGATCGAAGATCGCTTGAGGATCGGACATCGGCGCGTGATGCAGAACGTCGATCAACGCGGTGCCGGTGTATTCCGGGTACACGTCGATATCGCCCCGTTGCATTGCAGCGAGCGCGATCTGCGTCGAGCCAAGATTTAAGCGCCGCTCAACACGAAATCCGGCCGCTTCGAGCGCTTGCGCGTAGATCTCTCCGATCACGATCGACTCGGTGAAATTCTTCGAACCGACTCTCACGGCGCCGCGCGATTGACAGGAAGCGAGCAGGGGACTCGACGCGAGCAGCGCGATCGCGCGCGCACGTGAAAGCGTCATCTAATGCACCTCGACCCTTGCGGCAAGCCGCGCAAGAAGAAACTCTGCTGCAAATGCCATTGCTGCAACCGTTACCGTTGCTGCGAGCAACAGCGGAAGGTCGCTCGTTTGTAGTGCCCGCACGATATCATCACCGAGTCCGCCGGCGCCGATGAACGTCGCGAGCGTCGCACTGCCGATCACCTCGACGCTTGCCGTTCGCACGCCGGAAAGTGCGACGGGTAGCGCAAGCGGAACGCTCACCCGCGTAAAGCGCTGCAGCGGCGTCATGCCGAGGCCGGTCGCCGCGTCGAGCACCGACGGCGAGACTTCACGCAACGAAACATCGACATTGACGACGATCGGCGGCAGGGCCAGCAGCGTAAGTGCAACGATAGCCGGAGCGGTTCCGATGCCCAGCAACGGTATCAAGAGCATGAGCAGCGCGATGCTCGGTATCGTGCGGCCGATCGCGGCGGCGCCCAACACGGTGCCTCTCGCGGACGACCACGCCCATGCGGCAATGCCGAGCGCACACCCGAGTACCGCCGCGCACGCGAGAGCGTCGAGGCTGAGGACTGCGTGGCGCCAGGCGTGCTGGAGAATGCTTGCCCACATGTCGCTAGTGTTTCCCCTTCAGTTGGAGAATCTTATCTCATGCTCACCCAGCGCGACGTTTTGGCTGTCCCGGCCGCTGTACCGCCCTCGCTCGATGATCCGCAACTCCTCTTTAGCCGCGAACTCTCGTGGCTGGAGTTCAACGATCGCGTGCTTGAGGAGGCCCTCGACCGTAGCACCCCGCTGCTGGAGCGCCTCAAGTTCGTTGCGATCTACGGAACGAACCTCGACGAATTCTTCATGATCCGTGTCGCGGCGATCAAACAGCAGATCGAAGCACAGGTCGTCCGCCGTTCTGATGACGGCCGCATGCCGGCTGAACAACTCGCAGCGATCTCGGACCGGTTGCGCAGTTCGGTCGCAAAGCAGATGCCGCTGCTCTCGGAAGAGCTGCTTCCGGCGCTGGAAACGCACGGCATTCGCGTCGTTCGAGTTGCTGAACTCGATGAAGAGACGCAACTCGCGCTCGAGCGGACCTTCGACGATCGGCTCTTTCCGGTGTTGACGCCGCTCGCCGTCGACAGCGGCCACCCGTTCCCATACATTTCAAATCTTTCGCTGTCGCTTGCCGTCGAACTCGAAGAGCCATCGGCCGAAGGCGTCGAGTTGCATTTTGCGCGCGTGAAAATTCCGCCGACGCTGCCGCGATTTTTGCCGGTGGAAAGTGCGCCGCCGGGTCAGCGCTGGTTCGTGCTCCTCGAGGATCTCATCGCACACCACCTTGATGCGCTCTTCCCGGGCATGACGGTGCGCGAAGCGTATCTCTTCCGTGTCACGCGCGACGCGGACCTCGACCTGCAAGAAGATGAAGCCGACGACCTGCTGCGTGCGATTGAAAGCGAACTGCAACGGCGCCGCTTCGGCGAGCCGGTGCGCTTGGAAGTCGAGCACGGCATGCCCGAATATATGCGCGATTTTCTGTTGCAGGCGCTCGAGCTTTCCGAGGTCGACTGCTACGAAGTCGACGGGCTGATGGCGCTTTCTGATTTGTGGCAGATCGTCGGCCTCCCGGACTACGAGTCGCTTCGCGACGAGCAGTTCATGCCGTCCATTCCGCGCTCGATCCGCGGTAAAACCGATCTCTTCGCGCAGATTCGCGAAAACGATCTGCTGCTGCATCACCCGTACGAGTCGTTCGACCCGGTCGTGCAATTCTTGCAGCAGGCAGCGGAAGACGATCAGGTTCTCGCGATCAAGGCGACGCTTTATCGCACATCCGGAAAGAACTCACCTATTGTCCGAGCGCTCTTAGAGGCCGCGGAGAACGAAAAACAAGTCGCGGTTGTTATCGAACTCAAGGCGCGATTCGATGAAGAGAACAACATCGAATGGGCGAAGCGGCTAGAGCGTGCCGGCGCTCACGTCGTCTATGGATTCCCGGGCCAAAAGGTACACGCGAAGACGTTGCTCGTCGTGCGCCAAGAAGAGGACGGCATTCGCCGCTACATGCATTTCGGCACGGGCAACTATAATGAAAAGACGGCGCGTCTCTATACCGACTTGAGCCTCTTTACGTGCCGTCCCGAACTCGGGGAAGACGTTACGCAGCTCTTCAACGCGCTTACCGGATTCTCGAAGGTCAAGGACTACGAAGACCTGCTCGTTGCACCGGTAACGTTGCGCCGCGAAATGCTCTCGATGATCGATCGCGAGACCGAACATGCGCGCGAGGGTCGTCCTGCGGGCATCCATGCCAAGTTGAATGCTCTCACCGATCCGGAAGTCGTCCGTGCACTCTATCGCGCGTCTCAGGCCGGCGTCCCGATCGAGTTGCTGATCCGCGGTATGTGTATCTTGCGCCCCGGCGTTCCGGCTGTCAGCGAAACAATCACGGTGCGCAGCATCGTCGGACGTTTCCTCGAGCACTCGCGCATCTATGTTTTTGAAAATGGCGGCGAGCGCGAAGTCTATGTGTCGAGCGCCGATTGGATGGGCCGTAACTTGGATCGTCGAGTTGAACTTGCGGTGCCCGTGCTCGATCCCGTGCTCGCGGAACTGCTAACGAGCCAAATCCTCGACGTGGTATTGTCTGATAATGTCAAGAGTCGCCAGCTCTTAGCAAATGGTTCTTACCAACGCCGGAAACCCGATGACGGCGAGATGCATATAAATGCGCAGCGCATCTTCCTGCAACAAGCGCAGTCATCGTAGCCTATTCAGCCGTTTTTGAAAGTTCTAAAACGATCTTCCACTCGTGTGGCATTACGGGCTGCACGGATAATCGTTGGCCGCGCTTGAGCAACGGCATAGCCACGAGGCGCGGCTCAGCGCGCATACGTGCGAGCGTGACGGCGTGTTCGAGCGGTTCAACGTACTCGACGTCGACCATCATCCATTTCGGCTTCTCGGGTGTGCTGCGCGGGTCGTAATATTCCCCGCCTTTGTCGAAGGCCGTGAAATCGGGATACGCCGTCTTAACGACGCGGACGATTCCGACGGCTGCAGGTTCGGCAATGCTTGAGTGATAGAACAAGCCAAGATCGCCGAGTTGCATCTCGATCATGTTGTTGCGTGCTTGAAAGTTGCGAACGCCGCTCCATGCGGTCGTCCGGTCTATGTGCAACTGTTCGAAGCTGTACGCGTCCGGCTCGCTTTTGAATAGCCAGTAGCGGGACATCTCCTCGTCCTCCCAAAATGCGCGCTGGTGATGATGCGTAGCTTTGCGTTCGTGCTTCTTGCCTGCTTGCTCCTCGTCGGTTTAACGCAACGCGCCGTCGCAGGGACACAGCAGTGGCTCGTCGTGAGCGACGTCCACTTCGATCCGTTCGCAGACCCGCGTATCGTCGAACGGCTGGCCTCCTCACCCGCCGCGCGGTGGCGCGCCATCTTTTCCTCAGACGGCCCTCAGCCATATTCGAACTACGGCAGCGACACGAATTTCGCATTGTTCGAATCGTCGCTGGACGGGATGCGCAACGTGGTGAGTAATCCGCCCGTCGTGATTATTTCGGGTGACTTTCTCGCGCATGGCTTTCGCGAGAAATTCGACAAGCTTGTACGCAATCATGACGACGCGCACTACGCGGCGTTCGTGGACGAAACGATGCGGTTTCTTGCAAACGAATTTCGCACCGCGTTTCCGCGCGCGAGACTCTTGCCGGTGATCGGCAACAGCGATAGCTACTGCGGCGACTATCAAGGGGCGCCGAGCAGCGCGTTTCTCGCCTCAATGGCATCGTCATTCGGCGGTTCGGTCGGCGCATCCGATCCCAATGCGTTTGCGGCACAGTTTGCAACCGGCGGCTACTATACCGTCCCTCTGCCGGCCGACAACGCGCAGGCCGTCGTGCTCAACAACGTCTTTTGGTCGTCGCAATATCGCAACACGTGCGGGCAGAAGACGGCAGATCCCGCGGCGGATGAAGCCGCATGGTTGACCCGTACGCTGAAGGGACTAGGGTCGGCCAACATCTGGATCATCGGCCATATTCCACCCGGTGTCGACGTTTATACGTCGGAACATTCAAATGGCGGCGCGCCGGTTTCGTTCCTTACGCCGCATTACAACGACGTGTTCATCGATGCGTTGCTTGCAACCCCGCGTACGATGATGACAATTACGGGTCACACGCACATGAGTAGCTTTCGCGTGATCGGACCCGATCCGAGCCGTCCCACGGTGCCGATGCTGGTCGTGCCGGCAATTAGCCCGATTTTCGCGAGCAACCCGTCCTTCACGTTGTTGCGCGTCGACGACACGAATGCGAGCGTGCAAGATACACAGGTCTTCGTTCTCAACGACTTGTCTGTTTTGGCGAAGAACCCACGAGAAACCGCGCATTGGCAACGTGAGTACGCCTTCGACAGCGTCTTCGGGCGCGGCCCGATCGATGCGTCGCATCTGGCCGACGTTCAGAACCAACTCTTCGACGACGACCGGGTGCGGCATCGCTTCCAAGAATTTTATGACGGCAGTAGCGGCCGCGCGCCAATTTCCGATGCGCAATGGCATGATTATTGGTGCGCCAACGTCGCGCTAACAGTTACAGCCTACCAAGCTTGCGCGTCGCCGCAAATTCAGCAGCAACTACCGCCGCACCCGTCGGCGCCACCAACAGTCACACCGGCGCCCTCTCCTGCGACCTCACCGTCGTCCTCGTCGTCGCCATCACCCTCTCCGTTGCCTGCGAAGACGCCGTGGTAGCACTTATCGCAGCCGTGATGCTGCACTGGCTCGTCCTCAACGACATCCACCTCGATCCCTACGACACTGGTCCCCCCGCGAGACGCGGCGAGGACACGAACATGGCACTGTTCGATTCGAGTGTGGAAGCGATGCGCGCGCGTGTTCCCGATGCAACCGTCATTGTGATCGGCGGCGATCTGCTTGCTCATCATTTTCCAGTCCTTGCCCGCCGGGCGCATCAGGATCCATACGCGGCAGGGATAAACACTGCTCGCACTATTGCCACGAAACTCGATAGAGCGTTTCCGAACGCCCAGTTTCTCGTCGCAGTAGGCAACAATGATGATCCCTGCGGCGACTATCGCAGCGAATCGGGCGGTCCATACAATCGCGCGCTCGCGCGGGTCTTTGCGCCGCTTGTTAATCGGCACGGCGCATCGCCGGCGTTTATCGACGACTTTACTCGCGGGGCGTACTACACGTCGTCGCTTCCGAACGGCATGCACGCCGTCGTGACGAACAGCGTCTTTTGGTCGTTCTTTTTCCGGGGTTCATGTCAAGTGAGCGTGCGCGATCCCGGCGGAAAAGAGATGCAGTGGCTCGGGCAGGTGCTTGCAATGGGGAAAAACGTCGTTGTGATGCACATGCCTCCGGGATACGATCCGGAGAGTACGACGACGACGCACAGTATTCTGGCGGTACCGTTCCTTCGCGCTCATTTTGACGGCGAGCTGCGTTCGCTCTTCGATCGAGACCGCGCGAACATTCCGTTTGCGATCGCCGCGCACACACATCGATACGATTTTCGTGTACCGGGCGGAGTGCCGATGCTCGTCGCGGCGTCGCTTTCCCCGGTCTATCACAACGAGCCGGCGTTTTTCCGCTTAGACGTCGACGCCGACGGATTGCACGACATCGTGCCGTTTACCGACGACCCGGACCTAGGGTGGATGGCGCAACAAAGTTTCGATCAGATGTTCGGAACCAGCGCGTTCACTACACCCGAACTCGAAGCATTAAGTCACCGTATCGCGGCTGATCCCGAACTTCGGAGCCGATGGATTCGGGCGTTCGACGTATGGGGATTCTACATTGGCGACGTTACCGACAACCGCTGGCAGACGTACCGCTGTGCGCAGATCGCGTTCGGCGATGCCTACGCGCGCTGCGCGGGAACGTACGTCCAGTCGGTGACGAATTTGATCTTTGCCGCAGCCGGGGCAATCGTCCTCATCGTTGCGGGCGCGTTGATCTACGTGACCTGGAGACGCGCTACTCCGTCGTCGTAATCGGACGCGACGGGTCGGCGATCCATTCGCTCCAGGAGCCGGCGTAGATGCGTGAGCCTTCGAGGCCTGCGATTTCCATCGCCAGCATGTTCGCTGCTGCCGACACGCCTGAGCCGCATTGGTGGACGATATGCGTCGGTTTTCCGAACGCTTCGAACGCGTGGCGCAGTTCTTCCGGCGACTTGAAGCGCAAGTCCGCAGAGAAGTTTTCTTTGAAGGGACGATTGCGAGCCCCCGGGATATGTCCGGGTATCGGATCGACCGTTTCGTTCTCGCCTCGAAAGCGATCGGCGGCGCGCGCGTCAATGATATGCACACCCGAATTCCGAAGATGCCCTGACACATACGTTGCATCAACCACGAGCGCGTTGTTGAGCTTCACGTGAACGTTGCCTGTGCTGCGCGAGCTCGAAGGTGAGGCGGTAACGTCGTAGCCGGCAGCTGTCCATGCCGCGAAGCCGCCGTCTAGAACGGCGACTGCTGCGTGTCCAATCCATCTGCAGAGCAGCCATAAGCGCGCGGCAAACATGTCGCCGCCCGCATCATAGCCGACGATTTGCGTTTTGTCGTTAACGCCGATTGATTCGAGGAACGTCGCGAAGTCTTCCGGATCCGGAAGCGGATGGCGTCCGTTGTGGCCGGTCTTTTCACCCGCGAGATCGTGCTCGACGTCGGCAAAGAAGGCGCCCGGAATGTGCGCCTCCTGATAGAGTTTGCGGCCGAGCGAAAAATCCGCGAGCGCGTGACGACAGTCGAGGATGACCCACGACGGGTCGTCGAGGTGCTCGTGTAGCGTACGCGCGTCGACGAGGGTCCTGAACGCCACGCTAGCGGAGATTGATCGTGGTCTTTGCTTGTGGCTCGCTGCCGAACGTCTCTTTTAGAACGGTTTGCAGTTCGCCGTTTTGCGCCATCGGTCCGAGAATGTCGGTGTCGCCGTAGAACTTGCCGTTGATGAATACCTTCGGCAGCGTCGGCCAATTCGTCATCTCGGAAAGCACTTCGCGCTTGGGCATGTTCTCGAGCACGTCGATGACTTCGAACGGATAGCCGAAATGATTGAAAAACTCGATCGTTTCGAGCGTGAATCCGCAGCGGGGCGTATCCTTCGTGCCTTTGCCGTAGACGAGGATCTTGTTCGCGGTAACTTCGCGTTCGATTTCTTCTTTGAGTTGATCCGACATGATGTGTTCCTAGCTTGCGGTGACGATTGTTTTTA
>JAMXLG010000372.1 GCA_024281135.1 Vulcanimicrobiia bacterium
GCATTTACGAAGCGCGGCCGCACGATTGCGGCGACTTCACGCCGATCGGATGCGAAGACGTCGATCCGGAGCTTTCGCACAAGGGATCGTACAAGGTCGGTCCGCCGTTCCGCCCCAATCCGCGCCGGCAGCGGCGCAGGCGTTAAGGCGCTCATAAGGTACTAGAGCGGCATGAAGAGATTTATGCCGCTTCGTCGTTTCTATGCATTTGCGGCGCTAGTCGCATTGGCGGGCTCGGTGCTTCCGCTCCCGGCTCGCACGCAGAACATTGCGCCCACGCAATACTCCGGGATGCAGTGGCGTTTCATCGGACCGATGCGCGGCGGACGAACGAAGGCCGTCGGAGGCGTTGCGGGTCAGCCGAATCGCTTTTACATCGGTGCTGTCAACGGCGGCGTGTGGCGTACAGATGACGCGGGACGCACGTGGGTGCCGATCTTCGATAGCGAGCCGACCGGCTCGATCGGTGCACTTGCGATTGCGCCGAGCAATCCCGACGTCATCTACGTGGGAAGCGGCGAAGGCGAACAGCGGCCTGATCTTTCCGTCGGTGACGGAATCTATAAATCGACTGATGCCGGAGCGACCTGGACCCACCTCGGACTTCGCGATGGACAGCAGATCAATCAAATCGCCGTCGATCCGAAGAATCCCGATCGCCTTTTTGTTGCTGTTGTTGGTCACCCGTTCGGGCCGAACCCGGAACGCGGCATCTTCCGTTCGACCGACGGCGGTGCAACGTTCAAAAAGGTTTTATACCGCGACGAAAACACCGGCGGTAACGATGTAGCGATCGATCCCTCGAACCCGAATATCGTTTATGCAACGTTGTGGGCGGCGCGAGCCGCACCGTGGGAGGCGGGACCATTTCAACACGCCGGAAGCGGTGTCTACAAGTCGACCGACGGTGGCGACAACTGGACAAAACTGACAAGCGGTTTGCCGCCACGCATCAGTCGTTCGGAGCTCGGCATCGCGCCGTCGGATCCGAACGTCGTCTACGCGGCGGTCGACGCGCCGACCGGATGTGCAATTTATCGCAGCGATGACGCGGGACAACATTTCTCGCTTACGAGCAGCGACGACCGCGTTTGCGCCCGTGCCGGTGACTTGCTCACCGTAACCGTTGACCCGAAAGATCCGCGCACCGTTTACGCGACGAGTACGTCGCTGTACCGCTCGACGGACAGCGGAAAAACGTTCACGCCGATCAAGGGCGCGCCGGGCGGCGACGACTATCAGGCCCTCTGGATCAATCCGAACGATCCGAACATTCTCGCGCTTACGTCGGATCAAGGCGCCGAAATTTCAGTCGATCACGGCAAGACGTGGAGTTCGTGGTACAACCAGCCGACCGGGCAGATGTATCACGTGAACACCGACGATCGCTTCGCGTATTGGGTATGCGGCGGTCAACAAGATTCCGGTTCCGCCTGCGTATTGAGCCGTGGTGACTGGGGGCAAGTCAACCAACGCGATTGGCACCCGGTCGGCGCCGAGGAGTACGGATACGTTGTTCCCGATCCGCTTCACCCCGGCAATTTCTTCGGCGGTAAGGTCGAGCATTTCGACGAGCAGACCTCACAGGCGCAGGAAGTCTCACCGAATCCGCTGCGCAGCAAGCCGTATCGTGTCGTGCGGACCGAACCAATCGCCTTCGACCACTTCGATAAACACACGATGTACTTCGGCGCAAATCAAGTCTATGCAACGCGCGACGGCGGCATGTCATGGAAGGCGATTAGCCCCGATCTTACGCGCGCAAAATGGACGATGCCACAAGTCATTGCATCGTTCGAATCCGATGATCCCGAGAAAGGCGCGCACCGCGGCGTCGTCTACGCGCTTGCGCCGTCGTACACGCACGCCGGCACGCTGTGGGCTGGAACCGATGATGGCCAGGTCTGGATTACGCGCGACCACGGCGCGCAATGGAAGAACATCACACCGCCGCAGTTGACCGCGTGGAGCAAGATCTCGCAAATCGATGCATCACGGTTCGACGACAACACAGCGTATGTCGCGGTGAATCGTTTCCGCCTCGACGATCTCCGACCGTGGATCTATCGCACGCACGACGGCGGCGCGCACTGGACCGTTATCACGAACGGGTTGCCGGAGAACGAGCCGGTCAATGCCGTTCGCGAAGATCCTCAGGTGCGCGGGTTGCTCTTTGCAGCGACGGAAAACAATGTCTTCGTGTCGTTCGATGATGGCGAACATTGGCAATCGCTACAGATCAATCTGCCGCATTCATCGATGCGCGACATCACCGTGCACGGCAACGACTTGATCGTCGCTACACACGGACGCGGGTTCTGGATCCTCGACGATATCGAGCCACTCCGCGAACTCGCTCGGTCTGGGAATTTTAATGGCACCCACCTCTTCACACCGGAGCTCGCATATCGCGTTCGCCGCAACACCAACAGCGATACGCCGCTTCCGCCGGAAGAACCACACGGCATGAACCCGCCCGACGGCGCGATCATCGACTACACGCTCAATTCGCCGGCACAGCGAGTCGTGATTACGATTCGCGACAGCAAAGGCAACGTCGTGAGGCGTTACGCCAGCGACGATCCCGAACCGCCGGCGATGCAATTCGACAAGCCGTCGTATTGGGAGCGCCCGTTCCAGCGCCCGGACGCGAGCATCGGCATGCATCGCTTCGCGTGGGATCTGCACGAACCGTCGCCACAGTCGGTCATGGTTGACATGCCGATCTCCGCGAATTTCGAAAACACGCCACGCACGCCGAAAGGGGCGGTCGTGGTTCCGGGCCGTTACACCGTGGAGCTCACGGTCGACGGGCGCTCGCAGTCACGTCCGCTCGTGCTCGAAATGGATCCGCGAGTTCACATGAGTGCGGCCGATCTGGCGCGTCAGTACGAGATGGCACACGAAACGGCGTCGCTGCTCTCGAGCACCTACGCTGACCTGGAGAATGCGAAACGCGCTAATGAAACGAAGCGCGCGACGCAGTTCGGAACGCTCAACACGCGCTTGAGCGGGATGATGGAGCTCGTCGATGGTGCCGACGCGCCGGTGCCCGATGGAACGCGACACGCCTTCTGTACGTTGCGAGATCAAGCCAGGGCTGCCGGAGTGGCGTTACCGGCTCGAAACTCAATCTGTCCGTAGGCTGTTGTCTGACACGATGAAAGGAGCTCACACAAGAATGAATGCGTTTCGTATAGGAGCGATTGCACTTGCCGTCGCCATGACGGCTCCGGTGTGCGCGTTTGCGGCATCAGACTCTCTCACGATTCCGATGAAAGCACTCAGTGACAGCGGTGAAACCGGCACGGCCGTACTCACGCAGCAAGACGACGGCGTGCATGTCGCAGTCAGCCTAAAGAATGCGCCGAAAGATACGCCGCAGCCGACGCACATCCACATCGGCACCTGCGGCAACATCAACAAAGCGCCGGAGTACGCGCTCGTGAATACCGTTGATGGAAAAGGTGATTCCGTCGTCAAGGGTGTGAAGCTCAGCGATTTGACCGCGGGCAAATACGCAATTAACGTTCACAAGAGCGGAGATGATCTCGGGACGTACGTTTCCTGCGGCGACATCAAGTAAAAGCATTTCCGCCGGTATCCCAAAAACGCCCGCGATTGCCGTTCGCGGGCGTTTATGTTTGCATTGGGATTAGCCGAGGTCAAAACATGGCGGAAGCCGTCGTTCCGGACAATCACTTTACGGGCTGGCGCCTAGTAGCCGTTATCGCCCTCGCAGTTGTTGCATTGGTTCAAATCGTTATAGGAGCGGTTGATGGCCTACCTGGTGTTCGCGGCCACTTCGGCTGGTACCAGTCGGATCCATCAGACCCAATGCTCATTACGCACCTCGCACCAGGCGGCAGCGCGGTGCAGGCTGGAATTCGCGTTGGAGATCGAGTTGATTTGAGCCGTCTTTATCCAGCGCGGATGAGGAGCTTCGATCCGGTATTATCATATCGTGGGATGCCCGGCGATCGGGTCGAAGTCCCAATATTGCGCAGATCGACGCGATTGATTGTTCCTGTTACGCTCGGCGCAGCACTGGCAGAACCGCTTTCTGTCGACATTGCATCTGACGCTTCGAGTTTCATGACTGCCGTCGCGGTCCTACTGGCAGCGTGGCTTGTGCTACGCCGCCCGTCCGCAATGACGTGGAGTTTATACGCGTTCCTGTTGGGTTCGAGCGGCGGCGACACTCAGGCTCTGAACAGGTTCGGATGGGGAGTATCGCTCGCCGATAACCTCGTCGTCGCAGTACTCGGATCAGCATTTGTTTTTATCGTCATGTTTGCCGCGCGTGCGCCGAACGATTTCGCATCGGGATGGCGGAAATGGTTCAGCATTGCAGCGATCTCGATGTTTTTTATCTGGCTGATCAATAATGCATATCCGATCGTGGCGTGGTCGATCCTCGGTTTGCCTCAACGATATGTCTTTCCACCGTTCTGGATCGGCAGCGCACTTACGGTCCTTAGCTGTCTGCTCGCAGCAATCGCACTTGCTGTGAGCTACGCGACGGCGCACGGCAGCGACCGCGAACGACTCAAATGGATCGTGCTCGGGATCATCTTTGTCATCCTTCCCGGAGCGCTCTTCCAACTCATACCGAGTATTTCGTATTGGTTCCTGACGAATACCACCCTCACACTCATTTTTACGGCGGGCATCGCCGCAATTGCGTACGCTATCGTCAAAGGACGCATCGTCGACGTAAAATTTTTGGTTAGCCGCGCGGTGGTTGCTGCTTTATTGGCAGGGGGCATCGTCGTAGCGTTTGCGATTATCGACTGGCTCGTTAGCAGGAAGCTCCAAGCGACGCAACTCGGCACAATGACGGAAATTGTCTTCGCGATTGCGCTGGGATTTTGGTTCAACGCGCTACACCATAACGTGGATGCTTGCGTCGATCGCCTCTTTTTCCGAAAGCGCTATCTGGCCGAGCAGAAATTGCATCTAGCCGCGCATGCCGTTCTACATTGCACGTCTCCCCACACGATTCGGGAAGTGCTGGTTGACGAACCGGCCGACGCTTTCGATCTGGCGTCGGCGGCCATCTTCGAACCGGTCGACGACTCGACATGGCGACGAGAGCGCGAGGTCGGCTGGGAGCCGAATACGCTCACTAGCCTCACCGGCGACGACATCATGTTGCTCCATATCAAAGCCGAACAGAGCACCCTGAAAACCTCGGCTTTGCGGTGGCATCCGGCGGGCCTTCCCGAAGGAAACGCACGTCCGGTCCTGGCGGTGCCGGTGCTTGCACGCAGGCGCGTCGTCGCAATCGTGCTCTACGGCGAGCACCGTAGCGGTGCCGACTTCGATGCCGATGAAGTTCGGGCGATCGAGCGCGTCGCAGAGGCCGCAGGTGCGGCTTACGATCACGTCGAGGCCGAAACGTACCGCGGCAAATACGAAGAGCTAGAGAGACGACTCGCACATGTACAGTGAGTGCTCGATATACTGGGGGTCCTAAAGTGGAGGGCTTCTTATGATCAAGTCGTCGCTTCAGCTGCGCCTTTTTGGAACTTTCCTCCTCATTGGATTCGCGCTTACCGCCGCGGGCGCAGCACCAATTGCTAAAGGTTCAGGCGCACAGATGTGCGTGCTGACGCAACATGACTTTCAAGCGTTCGGGACCATTGTGGAATCCAAGCCGACGGTGAATCTCGACGACAATGGCGCGAGCGCCTATTGCGTCTATCGCGGAAAATCCGGTGCTACCGGTGGCGTTGAGCTCGACGTCTTTTATCCCGCCGGTAGCAATGCCGACGAAATTGCAAATACATGGAAGGCAACACTCGGTTCGGATCCGGGAGCGCAATACGCGCCCGAAGAGGTTCCTGGCGCAGACGAATCGGTCTATTCGCTCAGCGTACCGCAGCCGGGACATTTTCCGTTTGCTGCTAATGCGGTACGGCGGGGCGACCTCATTTTCACCATTTCACTTCCGTCGGGTCCGCTTGCAAAGACGGAGTTGCTCAAGCTCAGCCAAACGGTGCTTTCGCGATTGTAGGGTGAAGAGCGCAGGACGCGGCGAAGCAGGCTCCATGGAACGTTCTTCACCTGCTTCGCGCTTCGGCGAACCGGCCGAAAGCGCGCTTCCCGATGACATTCGAGAAATCTACGACACCAATCGCGCAAAAATCGGCTTCGTTCCGAACGTGTTTCGCGCGTATGCTCAGCGCCCTGAACACTTCCGCGCGTTCATGACGTATCACGACGTGTTGATGAGGGGGCCAAGCGGCCTCTCGCGCGCGGAACGCGAGGCGATCGTCGTCGTGGTGAGCGCCGAGAATCGTTGTCAATATTGTATGACTGCGCACGGTGCGGCGCTGCGTATTCTCGGCAAAGATCCAATTCTCGCCGAGCAGATTGCGAACAACTGGCGCACGGCCGAATTGACCGCGCGCATGCGGACGATGCTTGAATTTGCGACAAGCGTCAACGAGCCGGGATTCGCCGCAACCGACGACGACATCGAGGACTTGCGCGCGTCGGGTTTTAGCGACAACGACATTTGGGACATCGCAGCGATCGCGGCGTTTTTCGGCTTTTCGAACCGGATGGCCGGGTTGATGGATATGCGCCCAAACGAAGAATTTTATTCGATGGGCCGCACCCCGAAGGCAGAGGTCACGCCCTCGTAATCTGGCCCGTTATTTGGGCATGGACGAGTTTTCCGAGATCAACGTCACGCCATTCACGGACGTCTTGCTGGTGTTGCTCATCATCTTCATGGTTCTGTCAGAACTCGTCGCTCCCGTGGGATTCGAAAAGCAGTTTTCATGCAATTGCGGTAGCGCGTCCCGAACGACACCGACCGTTCAATCGGAGCTCGTCATTGCCCGCAATGGCCGGATGTCGCTCGACGGGCACGCCGTCGATTCGCGAACCGTCTATCCCGCCTTGAGCGCCTTGCGCGCATCGCATCGAAGAATCGCCCTATCGATCTTCGGCGACCAGGCAACCGCATACGGCTACATTATCCGAGCGATGGATGCCGCTAAAGCGGCGGGGATTACCAGCGTCAGCTTCGTCACGATGTAAGACCATTGACGCCCGTTTTGCGCTAGCGTATATTGTTAGTTAGCCTAACTATATATGTCGGAGGCAGCCATGACGACGAGCGGACTGGCATTTGTAATGCTTGGGAGCACCGATGTCGACCGGTCAGCGAAGTTTTATGTGGAGCAGGTTGGACTTCAGGTCGTTCAGCGTTTCGAAGGCTTCGCATTCATGAATGCCGGCGGAACAACAATCGTTCTCACGTCCGACTTGGGTGGGCGGATCTCGAATCGCACGACATTCGCGAGCGAATTGGTTTTTAGCGTGCCGAGCGTCCGCGCTGCGTACCAGGAACTACGCAACGCCGGAGTCACGCTGGTGAACGAGCCTCGAGCCGTCAACGCCGGATCTTGGGCCGTAACATGCACGGATCCCGACGGACATTTGATTTCATTCTATGGCAGCGAATAAACGCGTCACTGCAGACAAGCTGCATTCTGCAGCGATTCATCTTCTTCGCACGCTGCGTTTGGCAGATGCCGAGAGCGGACTGTCTCCCGCACGTCTTTCGGCGCTCTCGGTGCTCGTGTTCGGTGGCGATCGTTCGCTTACAGAGCTTGCCGAGGCTGAAGGCGTACGTCCTCCCACGATGACGCGCTTGGTTCAGGGGCTTGAAACTGACGGGCTCGTAGAGCGGGCGCCCGATGCATCCGATCGCCGCGCAATGGTGCTGCGCGCGACGCGTCGGGGACGAGCGATTCTCGAGAAAGCGCGCGAGCGCCGCATCGACGTTTTCGAAAACCTCCTTGTGCAAGCGCAACCAGACGAGGTCACGACATTGGAGCACGCAGCGTCTTTAATCGAGCGTTTCGTCACGACTACGGCACGCTGATCGCGCGCTGAAGCGCTTCCGCCGTGCCCGTCCCGGGAACCGGCACTTGCACTAATAAGGTGTCGTCGGCGTGCGCGCGCCAGTGTTCGGACTGATCGAGACCGATCGACTCTAAGCACAATACGCCGAGTGACGGATGGTGCAGCCGCATGATCTTTGGACGGAGTTCACCCACGAGCGGCTCCTGCCATAAGGCGGCAAACTCGATACTACCTTGCGACATACGTTGAACGAAGCCGTCGAAGGATGCGCGATCGCGAGCATACGCGTAATTCATCTTGAGTGTGGCGACCAACGCCTGCGCAACGGCTCCCCAATCGATATGCAGCTGCCGGTACGACGCGTCTAGAAACATTCGCACGACGAGGTTTTCGCTTTCCGATCGCTCCGAAAAGCCATAGATGAATCGCGCGATGGTGTTGCTCGACAGAATGTTCCACCGCTCATCGACGAGGATAGACGCGCCGAAGTCTATTGCGCGCACTACACGCGCCAGCGTTTCACGGATGCTCGTATCGGCCGCAGCTTGCGTTTCGGTGTATTCAACCAACGCGAAGAGATAATGCCGTTCGTCGCCGTTCAGACGGAGCGCATCGGCAATACTTTCCAGCATTCGGCGTGAAACGGCCACGGGCTTACCGGCTTCGAGCGCGCTGTACCAGGTAATTCCCACGCCGGCAACTGCGCACAGTTCTTCGATTCGCAATCCGGGTCTCGAACGGCGACGATGCGCACGAGGAATCCCGGCTAGCGCAGGGTCTATTCGAGCGCGCGCAGCGCGCAGAAAGTTTCGCAGTTCCACCCTTGGACGGTCGAGCGTTCCGGCCATAAGACCCTCACTGCAAGTGACGGCACTTTTTGTCCATTGTACCGCTTCGATCCACCGATTAGGGTGCGGTTATGGGAACGACGATGAGTCCCGAAGCGATGAAAAAATTCGTTCGGGCACATTTTGAAGAGTTTGTGAACAACCGAAACGCGGCGGTCATCCACAAAAACATGTCGCCGGAGTTCTATGACCATGACGGACCAGACGGCAAGCCCACCGATGCTGCGGGCGACGAGCAGATGATGCTCGCAATGTACAAGGCCATGCCCGACCTCCATCTGACTGTTGAGGAGACGATCGCGGAAGGCGATAAGGTGGTCTGTCGCAACGTGTGGCGCTGGACCGACATCTCCTCGGGGAAAAAAATGGAGTTTCACGGATTCGTGCTGTGGCGATTCGAGGGCGATCGCATCGCCGAGCGCTGGGCTACGGTTTCGAAGCCTGCGCCGGATACTGCAACGGTTTGGAAACATCAAGCGGTCGGGACGCCGTGAATACGACTACCGGTACAGCGGAGCTCATTACCACGTATCTCGACGCCGTCGCGAAACGAGATGCGAGTGTTATCGATCGCACTTTTCATCCCGATGTCGAATACACGGTGAACGCGCCGGTTTCGCCGGAATGCCGCGCAGCTCTCCCGTGGCTCGGGACTTACCACGGACGGGAAGAGCTCAAAGCATTTCTCGATCATCTGCACCGGAATCTCGAGATCGTCGAATTCGGTGCGTTCTCGATCGTCGCAGAGGGGGACAAGGGCGCCGTATTTAGCACATTCCGCCTTCGGGCGCTGCCGACCGGACGAACGGCCGACATTCCCTTTGCCGTGTACTTCGAAGTGCGCGAAGGGCTTATTGCCAAGTATCACTTCGTCGAGAACAGCTTTGATGTTGCCGGGGCCTTTCGTACCTCGCTATCGATTCAGACGTTCACATCGAGCGAAGCAGGCTCGTGGTCAAACGCGTACCTGATCTCGGGCAGTAACGATGCCGTCGTGTTTGACGCGTGTATGCTTCGAAGCGACGCGACGAAGCTTGGAGACACGATCGATTCAACGGGGAAAACACTGAAAGCAATCGTTATCTCGCACGCACATCCGGATCACTTTATGGCGCTCGATGTACTCAGCCAACGATTCCCGCAGGCTGCGATCGTAACCACTACAAACGTTGTAAACGACATCCGGACGGACGGTCCGTGGATGCTCTCCGTGGTGCAACAGCGGCTAGGCGAAGAGGCGGCACAGCGGCTAGTAGTCCCTGACGACGTACGGGACGTACCCCTGCGGCTTGACAACGCTGCACTAGAAATCATCGAGTTTGGCGAGGGTGAATCGAAGCATATCGCTGCGATTCACATCGCGGAACTTCGGGCGTTGCTCTGCGCGGACCTCATCTACGACGGCGCTCACGCGTATCTTCAGGAGCGGCATCTCGACGGCTGGATCGAGCGCCTCGACGAGCTCGAATCGTTCGTCCGCGAGAAGAACGTCGCGACGATTTATCCGGGCCACGGCGGACGAGGCGGAATAGAACTCATCGAAAAGACGCGCGCGTATTTACGCGACTTTGAGCACGCCGTCGCCCTTGGCGATCCGAAACGCGCGCAAGAATATATGCTTGCGAAGTATCCCGATTACCATGTGAAGCCGTTTCTCACGGCGTTCAGCATACCGGCGTACTTTCCGCCCCCTACGCAATAAGCGAGGCGAAGCGGGCGCGGTCGACGTTGCCGCCGCTGATGATGATGCCGACGCGTTTGCTTTCTACGGGAATCTTGTGATTTATCACCGCCGCAAGGGCGGCGGCGCCGCTTGGTTCG
>JAMXLG010000373.1 GCA_024281135.1 Vulcanimicrobiia bacterium
GGGATGGATCGCACGAACATCATCTATTCGTCGCATAACCGGCCGGTTCAAACGCCGCTCAGCAACGATTACATGGGCATGTCCGTCGACAGTTTCGTGTCGGTGTCCGGTGTCGTGTACAACATCGAAGAATCTGCGATGCAGAACGATTCGACCGGCACGGCCTTTATTTCGCAAGTCTCGTCGAACTCGAACATGTTGCTCGGCGTACTCTTTGCGTACGATAACGACGACCTTGGCACGCTTTCGCCGTACGATGAGTCGCAGGCAAATAAAGGCGTCGTATTCATTAACGGCTATCTAAGCGCAACGGGATACAGCTTCTCGAGCCCCGATCATTTCGACGCGAACGACATCCTGCCGTGTCAGGTACCGTTGCTCGATGAGATCGCCGACACACTCGGCTACGACGTCGCATTCTACAATACCGATGCCAGCCTGCCGCAGCAGTTCTGGAGCTTTGCTTACGATGCGTTCACTGGTCCGGGCTTGCCGAATTACATCGCCGACGTGCCACCGGCGCCTGCCGATCCAATGTTCGGCAATCGCACGCGGTCGTTGCTGCTCAACCTGCAGAACCAGGTGAGGCCGGATCAACTCGGGCTCATGGACACCTACAGCTCCGTTGTGTCGGCGAATCTGCATTTGGAGAACGGCGTGACCGGCGCGATTTTCCTGACGAAGAAGGCCGATCGCGACATCGCTTCGCTGAGTAACAGTACGCCAAGCGCACCGATCTATGGTCTCTCGGTCGCCGGTCAGTATGACTTCTTTATTTTCTCGCGCGACCACTACGCGACGCTGCAAGATTGCTTCTTCGAGCTCATCGACATGGGGTACGCAATGTGCCTCACCGATAACGGCACCGGTACCGGCACGAAGAACGCTCAATATTACGTCGACAGCGACGGAAACTATTACGAGCTATACGGCTACGTGCTCTATTCGCCGTCGCTCGGCGTGCTCGAGACGAACACGTTCCCGCTGAAAGTTACGCTCGGCAGCCCGGCAAATTTGAATGCAAAGCCGCCGGTCGCGGAAACGCCGAACAGCGTGAACCCGATGGATCTTGCGGCACAGATCAACAAGCTCTCCAATCTCGTCTATGCTGCATTTGGACCGGCGACTCCGGGACAACCCGCTGCATACATCCCGATCCAAACCATTGAAAGCGGCGTACAGGCGGAGCCGATCATCGGTCAGCCCGGATTCAACGGCTACAATCTCAACGTCGTCACTGCGACCGGACAACCGGTAACGATTTCGCAGATCTACGCGGGCGGCATTACGTACGAGATCGCGGGGTCGACGACGATCGTTCCGCTACAGACGACCGGGCTCCAGGCCGG
This sequence comes from Vulcanimicrobiia bacterium, assembly GCA_024281135.1. The sequence goes on from JAMXLG010000373.1 coordinate 1,350, forward strand.
AACGCCCGTGCCTTTCTATGGATCGATCTCGCATGGACTCGACAAGCAAGTGACGGTCTCGGTCTTGCAGTCTTCTAATCTTACGTCGTTCATTTCGAACGGCATTTTCGGCGGCAACGGACAGGGATCGCTCGTTGGCTCGAAATTCAGCTTCGCTTTCCAAGGCTCGCCTGCGTCTGACGATACGGTATTTTACACGGTCAACGGCGTCACCAATTCCGTGATGGATTCAACCGGTGCGAGCGCGAGCGTGTCCAGCTGCCAATACGTCGTCGATGAGACCGATACGGCGAACCTAGTCTACGTCGTGATCACCTTGCCTGAGTTCGAACTCAACGGCAACATCTATTCGGTCAATATCAACACGACGCTCGCCGACGGCATCACCTCGCGCTACACGCTTGTTGCCGGCAGCAAGAGCTATCTCTTTAGTTCCAACAATCAGGTCACCGTCGATCGCACCCAGTTCACCTTTAATCCTATCAAAGGCGGGATCTATACGGTAACGTATGCGTCTACCGATGCGCCTGACGTTACTGAGTTCCCGACGCCGATTACGCTGACGCCGTTCTCTATGACGGCGGGCGGAATGACGACCGCTGTCGACGTGTTCAACGATCCCGGCGGGCTGACGGACGTCGTGCTCGGCGTAACGGGGCGGCTCTATACATACGACCCGGTGCATGCCATGGTGACGATAACCGCGGGAACGACGTCGACGACGGCGCCGGTAAAGACCGGCATGGGGTTTGTGTCGAACTCCCAATATGCCTATGTCGTAGGATTCGACGGCGCGTTCACGATCAATGGCGCGCCGATGTATCCGTATCCGGCCTCGCTCGAGGGATCGCCAGCGAGCTATGCAATCCTGACCGAGCCGCAAATGTTCACGATCGGCGGTAACTTCTATACCTTCGACCAAGACGCAGCCGGCGATTACGTCAGCGTGACCGGAAATGGCAAGACCATTCCGGTGAATCCGTATCAATTCTCGCTCGACGGCACGATCTTTATCATCAACACGAACGTGCAGCCCTACGCCGTCGTTGGCGGCGGCAATACCTACGCGATGACCGCCAATAACACGCAGTTCGAAATCGCGGGCGTGCAATATACGATTGCGCTCAAGAACGGCTCGCTGAATGGCGCGACCATCTCCGGCCAATACAACATCACACAAGCCAATGTCGTCGTGCTCGAAAACTATGCGTACGAGCTGGACGTTCTGAACGGGCGGATCATCGGGAACGGGACGGCGTATCCACTGACGTCTTCCGGGTTCACGTACTCGATTTCGACCGCCGATCAAAGCTATACGGTAACCACAGAGGCTAATGCAACGACGGTCGCGATCGGTAACATCGTTTATCAGATCAACAATACGACAGTCGTCGGTGACGGCGTTACCTATCCGATTCTTGCCTACCGTACATTTGCCGACGGAACAGCGACATACCAAATCGGTTTCAACGGAATCGCCAATCTGCCGCAACCAATCGCGCTTTCGTCCGCGACGCCGCCGACCTTCACCGACGGTGCGACGACTTACACGGTGAACGTGAACGCGACGTCCGACGGCGCCCACTACTATCTGATCTCCGGGACGTCGCCTTCGCCCGCTCAGTTCACAGCCGCCGGCGTGACGTATCAACTGCGAACCGACGGCGTGTCGATTGCAGCCGGGCCGGTTAAAACGTACATCACAACATCGGGAGCGCTGCAGCCGAACCAGTTCGTCTTCGGCTCCGAGACGATCCACTTCGGTCGCACCGCCGATCTCGCCGCGTTTGACGGAACGACCTATTTCGCGATTGTGAACAACACGTTCACCGATACGAGCACCAGTGCCACGTACACGTTGAGCGGCAACACGGCGGTCCACGCGGGCAACAGCTACGAAATCTATAGCAATCTCGGACAGGGCCCGTACTTCGAAGTTCCCGGCGGAAAGACGTATTTCGTCAACGTCGCCGTGGCCGACACCGGCTCCGCGAGCGGGTCGGTCTATCAGGTGTTCCCAATCAGCGGCGGTTCCTTCACCATGCCGCTGCAATACAAGATCACCGTCTCGGGCACTACCGCAACAATCGATGCCGTAACGTTCAGCGGCGCGACCGTGGTGCCGACACTGAGCGCAAAAGCCGGTGTGCTCACCGGCGGATATTTCAAAGACCCGGTGACGAACATTGTCTACACGTGCGTGGTCGATGCGGGCAAGATCACGTTCGTCGACTCGAACAACACGATCTATCCGTATCCCGCGCCGGCAACAACCGACGTGCTCGTCGCTGAGGTTGCCGTCACGACGGGCGTGTATCTTGCGGTCGACAACAAGGCCACACCCGACGTATACCCGATCGTCAACAATCAATTTATTGCCGGAACACCGCCGAATACGACAACGTACCGCGTCAACATACCGGTCGCGTACACGAACGCCGCGGGGCCGTATTTTCCCATGGTGAACGGACGGTTCATCGTTCCGCAGACGGCGCCCGCTTCGAACCTTGCGTACACGGTGCGCGCAAACAGCGTCATCAAGGGTTACGTCATCTCCAATGACGACGAGTTCTCACCCGACGGGAACGTCGTGTACACGATCAACGAAGTCAACGTGGTCAAGGCCACGAACCAGGCGACGCTCAGCGGATCGACGCTGAACGATGC
>JAMXLG010000374.1 GCA_024281135.1 Vulcanimicrobiia bacterium
GTGTACGCCGACACCTACGCCGATGCGGGCGCAATCGACTTTTTCGGAAAGCGCTACGGGTTGCCGAAAGCGATCAGCAGCCAAAACAGTTATTGGTTGTGGGGCACGCGCGGATACGACGGACAGACCCTCATCGCGATCGGTGCCACGCGGATCGACCTGCTCAAACAGTACTACGAAAAATGCCAGTTGGTGACGACGTCGACCGAACCGCTGAAGTGGATCGTCGAAGGCCCCTCACCGATCTATTTTTGCACCGGAACAAATGAACCGTTCGACCAAATCTGGCAACACATTCGGTGGTACGGCGCCTAGGATTTAATGGCTTCGACCTCGATGTCGATGTCGATCGAGTTTCCGGCAAAGGGATTGCCGTAGGTCATTCCCCATTGCGATCGATCGATCGTCGTCTTCGCGGAGTATGCGATATGGATGCGGCCGCGCGGATCGGTCATACGCCCCAGATACTGCGCGTCTAACGAAATCGGATGCGTCTGACCGTGCATCGTCAGATCCCCCGTCATCGTGAAATGCGTACCGTCGGAGCCGATGATCTTGGTGCTCGTAAACTCCATTTTGGGGTACGTCGTTACGTCAAAGAAATGCGGTGAGCGCAGGTCCGAATCACGATCGGAGTTGCGCGTATCGACTCCGGATGGGTCGAAGCTCGCCTCCGCCGACACCGGAACATTGCTTCCATCCTGCACGGAAACGCTTGCCGCTTTGATCGGAATGATGCCGCTCACATGCGAGATTCCTAAATGCGTTGCCGTGAACGTCGCCGACGAATGAACGGGATCCGCATGGTACGCTGACTCGCCCGCCGCGAGCAGCGGTGTCGCAATAGCTGCGGCAAGCGTCATCATGAGCAGCGCGCGCTTCACGCTTCGAACCCTCCAGGCACAACAAGCGAAACTCCGTTATATTCTCCGCACAGGAGAGCCAGCGACGCTTCGGCGACTTCTTCTACCGTCGCAATGCGGCCCTCGGGATTCATGGTTGCAAGCGTTTCACGCGCTGCCACTTCCGTCGCTCCTGTGAATCGCACGATCTTCGATATTGCCTGCTGCATCATTGCCGTTTCTGTATATCCGGGGCAAATTGCGTTCGCAGTGATGCCCGTACCGCTAAATTCCGCGGCGATCGCTCGCGTCAATCCAATGACGCCGTGCTTGCTCGCAACGTACGCGGAAATGTAGGGCGCCCCATAGAGGCCCGCGATACTCGCGACGTTGAGGATGCGTCCCCATTTATTGATCAGCATATCCTGCGCGGCTTCGCGGCTGCACAGGAACGTGCCGGTGAGGTTCGTGGCGACGATGCGATCGAACAGGGCTTTGCTCGTGCGCGTGAGCGGTGCAGAATCCGAGATGCCGGAATTATTGACGAGAATTTCGACGGGACCGTTCGTCCTCCGGCAGATCGCGAACGCGCGCTCTACTTGATCTTCGTCGCTGACATCGGCTTGCGCGGTCGTGAATTCACCGTGAGCATTCACCGGATTACGGCTCACGATGCTCACGCGCGCACCATTCGCGAGCAGCGCCTCTGCAATTGCACGGCCGATGCCGCGCGCACCGCCGGTAACCAGCGCGTGTTTCCCCGTCAAAACCGGCGTACACTCAGAGCGCATTTGCGGCGGCCTCGGCGCGGGAAATCAAGCGTTCGAGTTGCGATTTACCGGGCAAATACTGCACCGGCCACGGCGCGTCGGCGTAATGCAACTGCGCGGCGGCGTGCAACGACCACGCGGGATCGGCGAGGTGCGGACGCCCAAGTGCCACGAGATCGGCACGTCCGGCCGCAACGATGGCATTGACATGATCGGCCTCGGTGATGTTGCCGACGGCCATTGTTGCAATGCCGACTTCGTTGCGAATTTTATCCGCATACGGCGTTTGAAACATACGACCGTACACCGGTTTTGCGTCCGGATGGGTCTGTCCCGTTGACACGTCGATCAGGTCGGCGCCGGTGTCTTTGAAGGCGCGCGCAATCTCAATAGCGTCGTCGCCGGTGATTCCCCCCTCATACCAGTCCGTCGCTGAGATGCGAACCGACATCGGACGCTCTTTCGGCCACACCTCGCGCATCGCTTGAAACACTTCCAACGGGTAGCGCAGACGGTTTTCAAGCGACCCGCCGTATTCGTCGGTGCGCTGATTCTGCAGCGGAGTGATAAAGCTCGAGAGCAGATAACCGTGCGCGCAGTGCAATTCGAGCATGTCGAAGCCGGCTTGAATGCCCATCCGCGTGGCGCGTACGAACTCATCGCGGATCTTCGTCATCTCGTCACGATCGAGTTCGCGTGGAATCTGATTGCGCGGAGAATATGGACGCGGGGATGGGGCGCATACGTCCCAATTGCCCTCGTCGAGCGGTTCGTCCATACCCTCCCACATCAGTTTGGTCGAACCTTTGGGACCCGAATGCCCGAGTTGCAACGCGATCTTCGCGCCGGTGTTTTCGTGGACAAAAGAAACGATGCGCTTCCAAGCCTCGACGTGCTTCGGCATGTACATGCCGCAACAACCGGGAGAGATGCGTCCCTCACGTGATACACAGGTCATTTCGGTAAAAATGAGACCGGCGCCGCCGAGAGCGCGCGCACCTAAATGCACGAGGTGAAAATCGCCGGGCATACCGTCGACCGCGCTGTACATGTCCATGGGCGAGACAACAACGCGGTTGCGCAACACCAGGTCACGCAAACGGAATGAAGTGAACATTGGCGGGACCGGCGCTGCGGGCGTCATCTCGCCGTTGGTTCGGAGTTCGGCTAAGGACCGTTCAGCAAACCATCCCTCCATCCGCTCGACATAGATCTTATCGCGTAAGCGGAGGTTCTCGTGACCGATGCGCTGGCTGCGGGTGAGGAGGCTGTAGGCGAACTGCTCGGGGGGCAGGACGGCGTAACGCGCGACATTTTCGAACCATTCGGTCGAGTTGCGGGCGGCGTTCTGCAGTTTGAGAACCTCGACCCGGCGCAGCTCTTCGTATTCCTCGAGCGAAGCCGCCGAGGCCCCGTCCGCATCGAGAACATCAGCGAGCGCAATGGCGTCCTCGAGCGCCAGCTTGGTGCCTGACCCGACGGAAAAGTGCGCGGTGTGCGCAGCGTCGCCAAGTAGGACGGCGTTCTCGTCGATCCACCGTTCGTTGCTCACGCGGATGAAATTGATCCAATCCCGCCCACGCATATGCGCGCTGTTTGCCATGAGCCGGTGACCATGCAGATACCTCGCGAAGAGCCGCTCGCAAAACGCGATTGTTTCATCGGTATCCGCCTTATCCAAACCGTGCGCGAGCCATGTTTCTTCGCGGCACTCGACGATAAACGTGCTGTTCCGATCGTCGAACCGGTACGCGTGTACCGTAAACCAGCCGAACTCCGTCTGCTCGAAGATGAACGTGAACGCATCAAGCGGTAGCGTCGTGCCGAGCCACACGTAGCGGCAGAGCCTGCGGTCGAGCTGCGGTTTGAAGGCATCGGCGTACGTCGAGCGGACGCGACTGTTGATACCGTCGGCAGCGATCAGCAGATCGGCCTCTTCGCGAAGTGCTGCGACGTTCTCGATATTGCGTTCGAACTGAAGATTGACGCCGAGCTCTCGCGCTCGATCCTGCAAAATGTGAAGGAGGCGCTTGCGCGAGAGACCCGAGAAACCGTGTCCACCGGAGCGAATCAGGCGGCCCTTGAAGTGGATGTCGATGTCGTCCCAGTGCGCGAACGATTCGGTAATCGCGCGATGCGTCGGTTCGTCGGCGGCGAGCATATTCTCGAGCGTGGCGTCCGAAAACACGACGCCCCAACCGAAGGTGTCGTCGGGTTTGTTGCGCTCGAAAACTCGCACGTCCCACGACGCAAACCGGCTCTTCGCGAGTATCGCAAAGTAGAGTCCGCCGGGGCCTCCGCCCACCACGTCGATGCGCATCCTGGTCTGTTTAGCCTCCTAGAGCGTTAGGTCGTAGTCGATGATCACGGGTGCGTGATCGGAAAAGCGCTCCGCCATGTAGACTTCTGCGGAGCGAACGCGCGTCCTCAGGTCCGGCGTAATGAGCTGGTAGTCAATGCGCCAACCCAAGTTCCGCTCGAACGATCGCGCAAAGTTCGACCACCATGTATAGATCTTCGGCTCGTCCGGCCGCACGACGCGCAGCGAATCGACCCAGCCGCTTTCGATGACGCGATCCATCCACGCGCGTTCCTGCGGCAAAAATCCGGTGACCCGTACGGCAGTATTCGGATTATTCACGTCGATCGGCTGGTGAGCGATATTGTAATCACCACACAGAATGTAGCTGCGTCCGTCGCGCAGTTTACGTTTCAGCCACGCTTCTAAGTGGTCGAGAAAGTCCTCCTTCCAGCGTTGGCGTTCGATGCCCATCGTGCCGCTCGGCACGTAGAGCGATCCAATCGACAAGTTCCCGAAGTCGATTTGCACGTAGCGCCCTTCCGCATCGAACTGCGGCCAACCGAAGCCGACACTCGTCGCGTCCGGCGGGCTTTTTGCGTAGAGTGCTACGCCACTGTAGCCTTTGCGAATCGTCGCATCGGCGTAAATGCTGAAGTACGGCGAAAGATGCTCGGCATCGAACGGCAGTTGGTACTCTTGCGATTTCGTTTCTTGCAGCGCGATGACGTCCGGATTCACACTTGCAAGCCACGTGTAAAGTCCCTTACGCGCAGCCGAACGAATCCCGTTCGCGTTGAGGCTAACGACGCGAATTCGTTTCTCGCTTCCGCGCAAGCAGCAGTCCGTCACCGATCGACAAGAGCACGGTGTCGACGCGCGGATCGCGCGATGCCTTCGAATTGATCTTACGTAACGCGACCGTGTCGGCGTCGTTTTCTTCCGGATCTGCGACGCGTCCGCCCCAGAGCACGTTGTCGATCATGATGATTCCGCCAGGACGGATGAGCCCAAGGCAACGCTCGTAATACGTGTCGACGCTTTCCTTGTCGGCGTCGATAAAGGCGAGATCGTATGTTTCCGGTTCGTCGCGCAGCGCCGCATCGAGTGTTTGCACTGCAGGTGCGAGATGCAAATCGATCTTTTCTTCTACCCCTGCCTCGCGCCAGTATCGCCGCGCGACCGCGGTGTATGCTTCACTGACGTCGCAGGCAAGAATCTTGCCGTCGGGCGGAAGCGCGAGCGCTAGCGCAAGTGAACTGTATCCCGTAAACACGCCGACTTCGACGTAGCGGCGCGCCCCGATGGTCTGCGCAAGAAACTGCATGAACCGGCCTTGATCCGCACCGATCTGCATACCGGCATTCGGCATCGGAGCAGTCTCGGCACGAAGCCGCGCGAGGACCGGGTGTTCCTCCACGGTCGCATCGACGATATATTCTTGGATGCGTTCGTCGAGGAACGCGCTTCTCGCCGCCATAATGAGGGATAGACTGATGCAAGCACGGATGCGATTCCTCTTGGCAGGCATACCAATCGTCGCGCTGACGATTGCCGTTCCGTTCGTAAATCGCGTCGAACCTCGCATTTTCGGTCTCCCGTTTCTCCTCGCATGGATCGCATGCTGGGTGCTCGTGACGCCTATCTTCGTGTGGGGTATCGGACGCGTGGAGCGCCGCTGGTGAACGCAATCTCCTCCCTCGGTATCGTGTTCACGATCGTCGCTGGAACGATTCTCTTTGCGCTCTTCAGCGTTCGGCGCATCGCGATGTCGCCGCAAGAATACATCGTGGGCGGGCGCGGTTTCGGCGCCGTATTTCTGTGGGTGCTGCTCGCGGGCGAAATCTACACGAGTTTCACGTTCCTTGGAGCCGCCGGATGGACGTACGGCTTCGGCGCGCCGGCTTTTTACATCATGGCGTACGGCACCGTGGGATATATCCTCGGCTACTTCTTGCTCCCGCGCGTGTGGAAGCTCGGCAAGGAGCACGGGCTGCTGACTGCCCCCGACTTTTTCATCGCTCGCTACGGCAATAAGGCGCTCGCCACGTTCGCGTCGGTGATCTATGCCGTCGCGATTCTGCCCTACGTCACGCTCCAACTCTCGGGCTTGCAAATCTTCTTGACGCTAGCGGGCTACGGACACATCGACGCCCAGCTCGGCGCTATCATCAGCTTTCTGGCAATCGTGCTCTTCGTGTTTGCGACGGGCCTCCGCGGCACCGCGTGGGCGAGCATCGTCAAAGACGCGCTCGTGATCGGCGCGTTGACCTTCGTCGGCGTCGCGATCCCGATGCATTTCTTCGGTTCTCCCGCAACGATGTTCGATCAAATGTTGCGCGCGCATCCCGCTTCGCTCGTTCTCGGCAATGCAACGGCTCCGAAGGGCACGATTTGGTACGTTTCAACCGTGTTGTTGACCGGCATCGGCTTCTTCATGGGGCCGCATTCCGTGGCAGCCACGTATAGCGCGAAAGACGACTCGGTTTTGCGCAGAAACGCGATGCTTCTGCCGGTGTACCAGCTCATTATGTTGCTCGTGTACTTCGCGGGTTTCAGCGCGTTGCTCATTGCGCCGGGCTTGGCCGGCACCGCCGTCGATCAGTCGTTCCTCGTCGTCGTGCAGCGGTTCTATCCGCCGTGGGTGCTGGGATTCGTCTGCGCCGCCGGCGCGCTCTGCTCGCTCATTCCCTCGACGGCGTTGCTCTTGAGCGCCGCAAGCATCATCGCCAAGAACATCGGTGGCGATCTCTTCTCCTTCGCACTCTCGGATCGTAACCGCGTCATTCTGACGCGCGCGCTCGTCGTGGTGCTTGGGCTCGGTGCACTCGTGCTCTGGATTACGTTAAAGACGACGCTCGTGTCGATGCTGCTTCTCTATTACAACGGCATCACGCAATTCGCGCCGGCCTTCTTCCTCGGCGTCTTCTGGCGCCGGACCACAACCGCCGCCATCACAGCCGGATTGATCGCCGGCATCGTCATCGCGCTCATCTTTGCGGCGCGCAACGTCTCACCGTTCGGGATCAATCCCGGCTTCATCGCCCTCGCTGTAAACGTCACGCTCGTCGTCGCAATCACGCTACTGACAAAAACAAAAGAGCCCGCTGTTTAAGCGGGCTCTTTGTTTTCCTGGGTCGTCGTTAACGATAACTCGGACGGCTTTGAAAACAGTCGCGGCAGTATACTGGTTTGTCGCCACGAGGATTGAACGGCACCTCAGCAATGTTACCGCAGTTGCTGCACGTTGCCTGGAACATTTCGCGGGGACGACCGCCGCCGCGTTCACCCATGCCCATGCCTCCGCCACCGTTTTGCGCGCGCATCGCTTTGCGCGCCGAGCGGCAATCGGGGCAACGGTTGGGCTTGTTGTGGAAGACTTTTTGCTCGTAGAACTTCTGTTCACCGGCACTAAATACGAACTGGCGACCGCAATCCACACAGTTCAACATTTCATCTACGTACACGAAACGAGAAACTCCTCAAAGTACGACGTGGTGGTCAACGACTGGTTCGACTCGCCTGGTACGTTTGAAACGCTACCGCGGGACCCTAACCCGATCTGAAAATGGATGCCTACCACGCTATTCAGCAATTTAAGTAAAGCGCTTCGATCCAGCCACGGCGTCGAACAGTTCTTCGAAGATATAGAGCGGACCGATGAGGAGATAGATCAGATTCTCCAAAAATTTCGGTTTCGTTCCCTCAAAGCGATGTCCGACGAGTTGAAAGACCCATCCGAGGACGAGGGCTCCCAAACTGATCTGCCACGGCAAACGAATTGCGATAACATACAGAATCGCGAAAACGACCGTCGAGAGCAGAGCACCGCGTAGATCGATAGCGGCGTAGTAGATGAGGATGGCAATCGCGGCCAAGACCGCGAGATCGACCGGACCCAGGGCAACAAGGTGCCCCAGCCCCATAATCCCCAGCACGATCAACGGAATCCCGAAGGCATGACAAACACGGTTGCGTCGGTCCGCATGATACGAACCGTACTCCGTGAACAGTTCCGCCTTTGTCATTAACCCCAGTCCTCGAGAAAGATCGTACGCGGGGCTTTTCCGACTCTTGCGACTAAAGTCCCTTCTAAATTCGGATATCCGGGATAGCCCAAATGGGTCTGCGCAGGCACAAACCCGGCTCCGACCGGAACCGTTTGCGCGCTCGAAGAACGCTTAGAAATGGCACCGACCATCACCGTCCCCGACCGTTTGTGCGACGACGTCGTCTTGATTCGGCGCGATTTGCACATGCATCCGGAATTGGGTTTCGAAGAGCACAGGACGGCCGGCATCGTTGCCGACCGGCTGCACGCACTCGGGTATGAAGTTCACGAACACATAGGCCGGACCGGAGTCGTGGGCGTGATTCGAGGTGCAAAGCCCGGACGCACGATCATGCTGCGCGCGGACATGGACGCATTGCCGATCGTCGAAGAGCACGAGCATCAGTACCGATCGCAGTCCGAAGGGCGGATGCACGCGTGCGGCCATGACGGACACGTTGCGGTGCTTCTAGGCGCCGCAGCTCTTATTGCGGATCGTCGTGACGAACTTGCCGGAACGGTGTGCCTGGTGTTTCAACCAGCCGAGGAAGGGCTCGGCGGCGCAAAAGTCATGATCGAAGACGGGCTTTTCGAACGTTTCAAAATCGAACGCGCTTACGGGTTGCATCTCTCGACGAAATACCGTACGGGCGTGCTGGGATTTCGCGAGGGCCCGATGTACGCGTCGAGCGATTCGATCGAGATTGACGTTACCGGCGTCGGTGGGCACGGCGCGGCGCCGCACGATGCCGTCGATCCGATCTATACGGCGGCCAATTTTATTACGTCGGTTCAGCAAGTTGTTTCACGCCAGGTCGACCCACTCGAACCGGCCGTCGTCACGATCGCATCCATTCACGCGGGAACGACGCATAATGTCATTCCGCGCCAATGCCGGATGCTCGGAACCGTTCGCGCGTTTTCCGCCGATGTTCGCGATGCGATGCCCGGACGAATCGAACGCGTTCTTAAGTCTTGCTGCGATGCATCAGGCGCGACATACGACTACACCTATTTGTGGCGGTATCCGGTCACGGCAAATGATGCGGCGCAAACGCAATACGCGCGCGCGCTCGCGACGCAGGTCGTCGGAGATCACATGGTCGTCGATGCGGCGATGCTCATGGGTGCCGAAGACTTCTCCTTCTTCGCGCAGCGCGTGCCCTCGTGTTTCTATACAGTCGGCGCGAGCAGTTCGCCGGAAACGAGCCACCCGCATCATTCGAGCCTGTTCGATATCGACGAAGCCGCACTCCCGAACGGCGTCGCAATGATGGCGGCGCTTGCGCTCGATGCCCCGCGCAACGCCCCCTAATCCGGAACTCGTTCCGGAAGTTGTGGCGAATCCGCAACTATCGGACGTCTTTGAAGTTATGACACGCGCGGTGTTCCAGGCGGGCGTGAGCTGGGCGCAGATCGCCAAGCCGTGGGACGCCTATCGACGCGCATTCGACGGGTTCGACGTCGAACGCGTCGCGCTTTTCGGCGAAGCCGATATCGAACGCGTTCTTGCGGAGCCCGGTGTTTTACGGATGCGCCGCAAAGTCGTTGCAACAATCGCAAACGCTGCGGCTCTGCGCGATCTCGCACGGGAGTACGGCGATTTCCATCGCTACGTTGCGTCGTTTTCCGGCTACAACGCGATCGTGAAAGACGTCAAGAAGCGCTTTGCGTTCATGGGCGATATGAACGTGTGGTATCTGCTCTTTCGTCTCGGCGAGCGGGTACCGCACTTCGAATCGTGGGTCATCACGATTCCCGGCAACCATCCTCGTATGCGCGAGATGGTCGAACACGCACGCGCTACGGGCCGCTCGGCCGAGGAGACTGATTCGGGTTCGGCTGCGGCCGAATGAGGTAGATGCCGAACGGCGCTGCGTAGTTGAGGTGCGGCGGCATTGTGCCGTCCCATCCCTTTGCAACGATGTCTTGCGGCGTTGCATTCGCGATGCGTCCGCAACTCAGGAGCGCACCGATGATCGCCGGATCGCCGGGCGTGAGATCGTACCAGGTGCCGTTCTTTGCCGTGTGAGGTGTGATCGTCCATAGCGTCGTCTTCGCGGTCGCCGGATTCGCGAAATAGGTCTTCAATTCGCCGAGCGCTTCCGATGCAGAACTCCGTACGTCACCCGTACACGAATCGGCGGTGCGAACTTCGAACGGATCCGCCGGCGCCTTTTGCGGCAGCGCGTAGACGCGGAACGTTTCCTGACCCGCCTGCTGCGGACGCGGATTGAAATACAACCCGACTTCCGGCATAAACGTCAACTGCAGCACGCGGAACGTTCCCGTTTGCGTGTAGAGATGGCGGCTTGTAACGTCGTCGTTCGTTGCAATATGCAGCGCGAAGCATCCGAGGAACGCGCGGAAACCGCCGCCCGGACCGCCGCGTTGTCCACTCTGTCCGTTCGGCGACTTCGCTGCGTTCGCGACGATCTCTGAAGCCAGTTGCACGCTGCCGGGTTGCGACTGTAGGCGCGGAACGATCGTCAGCGCGTACGTCGATCCGAGGCCGTGATAGGTAACCGTCGCTCCGTCGATCGAAGGCGGCGGCATCGACGCTGGGTATCCCTGCGCGGTTTTCGCTGCTTCGATTTGCGCGACGTAAGCTTTCAATGCGGCAGAAAGCTTTTGCGAGGTCGCAAGCGCATCGCCTGTACACGACGCAGTTTCCACGTCGAGCGGGTTCGCCGGCGGCGACGTTGGAAGCGGACTAAACATCGAACGGAATCCGCCGCCGCCTTGGCGGCCGCCACCCGGACCACCAGGACCGCCCGGCCCACCGGCGTCGCCACCAGGGCCGCCCGGGCCGCCTGGGCCACTACGTCCCGCGCCCGGAATGCTGGCGCGTCCCACCTGAATCGGCTGCGAACCAAAATTCGATCCGCCGCTTCCGAACTTCAGGTTGTACGTAACGGAATACGTGCGCGGCGTAAGCGGACGCGCGATCGTCGGAATGAGCGTGCCGTTTTGCGTCACGTACGGCACTGCATACAGCGGACTTGCGAATGTGCCGCCATACGCGTTCGTGAGATTGCTCACCGCAAAGGTCAACGTGCCACGATCGAACGCCGTGCTTGCACCGGCGTCGAACGTCGTGTACGCGGGAAGATTGTTCGGATTGTTCTTGCCGGTATACATTGCATCGGCAAGCCACTCAATCGAAGAACCGGGCGACTTGTAGTCCATCACGATGCCACCGCGTTGCAACGGGACGTTCGGAACCTGCTCGCCGGAGATCGTAATCGAATACGGATTGTCGATGCGAGGATCGTTCGACTCGATCTTCGAGACGTTGACGTTCCAGAACGGCTGGACGATTAAATTGCCGACCGATAAAAAGCCGCTGATGGAACCGCCTTGATAGATGCGCTGCACGCCGCCGACCGGTGACGTAAAATACAGTTGCGTGGCGCTCAGTGGCGCGTTCGAGGAACATCCGGCCGACGACCGATAGACCTGCTGTACCGAGTTGAGATACTGTTGCGAGATCGTGCCGTTCGCCAGCAGCACGGAACCGTTCACTTCAACCGGCAGGACGGTGCCGTTTTGAAGTTGATTGTAGACTTGGAACGTGAGCGAACTGCCCTTGAAGGTACGAGTATAGCTCAGGCGCTCCGACGCTGATGAACTCGCCGTGGGTTCATCGCCGGGTGCGTTTCCGTAGATCACATTGCCGTTGCAGTCGAAACGCAGCGATGCGGGATCGGTCAAGACCGTCGAACGCGAGGGTGCCGGCGCAATGCCGCCGAGCGAAATGTAGCCGCTCCACGTGTCGTGCGTCGTCGGCTTCCACGTCGCGCCGACCGTTCCGAGGCCGCTCGAAAGGCCGCCGTTCGCGCGATTTCCACCGATCGATTCGGTAAGGGTGAGTTTGTCGTTCGAATAGACCGTGTCCGTCAGCGAAAACGCGTTATAGTTCGAATACTGGAAGCTGTTGTAATACGGCTGCGCTTCAAACACGAGCGGCGACGTCGTCGAGTCGCTCCAGGTTCCGTAGGCTTGCAGCGAGATCGTGTGGCGTTCGCGCTCTGGCAGTGTTGCGGTCAGCGTGTAGCCGTGATTCTGCGTGTCCGTTGAGTACCCGATCGGTTGCGCGACGCCGTCGACGAACCGGTTGAGCTGATCGTTGACGTTGAAAAATGCGGTCGAATAGATCGATGCGACGACGCTAGTCTCACCAACGAGCGCATTATCCTGAAGTGAATACATTTGCACGTTGCTGTCCGACGTGTTGTTCGGACCGTAACCGCACGGAACCGACTGCGTGATGCGCAAGCACACGAGATTCGTGGAACGGCTCGAACCGAGAAACGTTCCGGTAAGCGTCTGAGAATCGCTGAACTGATACCGCAAACGCGCCAGCTGACCCGAAATGCCCGAATCGCCGTTGTGCGAATAGTCGAGACCGCTCGCATCGAGATACGTCATCCCGTCAACCAGACTCGGGTACTCGCGATAGGTCGCCTGCACCGCGGTTCCGAGTTTGCCGAACGATCCGGTCTCACCCATCGAATAGTTGTAGCGGCCGTTGCTACCGACCCCGAGCTGGAGCGCCGAACGCCACGTCAGAGTCGGTTGGAGTGTCGAGAATCCAACGCTGCCACCGAGGCCACCGATCCCCGGTCCTTGATGCACGGATGCGCCGCCGAATAAATCGGTCGCGAATCCGCCGAGATTTCCCGCTTGTCCGGGCGCGTTGAGCGGAATGCCGTCGAGGGTCAACTGTGTCTGGCTCGGATCGTGGCCTTCGAGCGAGATCGTTTGCGTCGCATCGC
>JAMXLG010000375.1 GCA_024281135.1 Vulcanimicrobiia bacterium
CGCATCGGCGCGGGCCTTCATTATAATCCGCTGACGAATCACGATGGCGCGGTCTGGTGGGTGCGCGAGGCGGCCGATTGGGTCTCGAAGCACTCCGAAGATCTCCAGCTTATTTCACAGGCCCAAGCTTTGCTGCAGCGCGTCAACTCCGAAGATGATCCCGCCGCGCTGGCGGAGTTTGCCGATGCCGACGCGACTGCCAACGTGAAGACCTATCCCGGCGACATCGACGCACTGCTGATTCAGACCGAAGCGCCTTGGCGGGCGTGGCTGCTCACCCACGATCCGAAATGGCGATCCCTCGCGCTGGCGCGCGCCGCGGCACCCAACTTTCCGATCGCACACCTGCCGACGAACTGGGGAAACGAACTGGTAGTTGTCGCGAGCAGCGCCTCGACCGACCGAGGCTACACCGCCGCCGACGTCAGCAATGCACAAACCTTTCTTGCGCGTCTCAAGGCGGTCGACCCGATCCGAGTGATCGCCACGGTTACCGCCCTGCCCCACGACGTCTATCTGACGACGCTTGCGCCGGCCGACGAGTACTTCGGACCGCTGAACATGTCGATTCTCGAGATCGAGAACCGGCTCAAGCACCTCAACTTTATGCTCGACTACAACTACGGCAATCGGGAGAGCGGTGAGGGCGCGGACGTCGCTCACGCGATCGTCGACATGCAGAAGGTCTATCCACGCGATCGCGACCTTCCGATGCTCCTCTATTGGGCCTACACGACGCTGGAGCGCATGACCGACCAGCAGGCGCGAACCGCCGCGCGCCGGCTAAAAGCGATTCTCACGATCGAGTACCAAGACAGCCCACAGGCGCGAAAGCTTCTCGGCACCTAGCGCGAAACCACTAAAACGTGGAACCGGTTCTCGCCGATCGGCTGCAGTTTGCCTTCACGGTGATGTTCCACTACCTCTTTCCGATCGCTACGATGGGGCTCGCACCGTTCGTGGCAGCCTACACTTGGAAGGCTGCACGCACCCAGGATGAGGAATCGGCGCGGATCGCTCGATTTCTAACGAAGATCTTTGCGATCAACTTCGCTGCCGGCGTCGTGAGCGGCATTCCGATGGAGTTTCAGTTCGGCACGAATTGGGCCGCATTTTCGCGGCGAAGCGGATCGGTGGTCGGTCAGCCGCTCGCGATGGAGAGCGTCTTCGCTTTTTTTCTCGAGTCGGTCTTTCTGGGAGTGCTGCTCTATCGTCGTCGCGGGCTTCCTTCGATGTTCGTGGCGTGGTCGGCCGTGTTGGTTTGCCTGGGCACGTGGCTTTCGGGTTTCTTCGTGGTAGCGACCGAAGCTTGGATGCAACATCCGGTCGGATATAGCATCGCTCCTGACGGCACGATCCGACTCGAAAACATTTGGGCGGTACTGTTCTCGCATTTTCTCGGTTGGCAGTTCGTGCACGTGCTCACCGGTGCACTGGTGGCCGGATCGCTTCTCGTGGCCGGAGTCGGCGCCTATTACCTGCTCGCGCGGCGGGAAGAAGCGATCGGGTATCGGCTCGTGCGAGCCGGCACGATCGCCGGCTTGATCTTTTCAGTCTTTGCGATCTTTCCGAGCGGCGACGCGAACGGACGCAACGTCACTGCGGATCAGCCGGTGAAGCTCGCTGCAATGGAGGGACTCTTCACATCGACCAGCGGCGCGCCGCTCGCGATCATCGGCATGCCCGACGTCGTACAGGGGCGCTTAATCGATCCGATCTACGTTCCGCGCTTTCTGAGTTTTCTTGCCTACGGAAACTTCGAGGCGAACGTCAGAGGGCTCAACGCTTACAAACGCGGTTTTTGGCCCCCGGTCGAGGTCACCTATTACTCGTACCGCATAATGGTTGGTCTCGGCACGATCTTCGTTGCAGTTTACGCCGTCGCAGTTCTGCTGCTGCTGATTGGACGGCTCCGGCAAGCTCGGTGGGCACTCTGGATGCTCATGCTGCTGATGCCGTTTCCATTCATCGCAAACGAAGCGGGATGGGTCGTCACCGAAGTCGGCCGTCAGCCGTGGATTATCTACGGTCTGATGCGAACGAACATCGCGAATTCGCCGACGGTCGGCAACGGCGAGACCGTCTTCACGCTGATAGGTTTTGCCGGGATGTACTTTTTGCTTGGCGTGCTCGTCCTCTACCTCATCTTGCGCGAAATCGGAAAAGGGCCGCGGCCCGATACGAGGGGAACGCACGCCGAGGGCGATCTAGCGTGAATATCGCGGGATTTGTGGTCGTAGCATTCATGCTGACGGTTTACGTCTTGCTCGACGGCTACGACCTCGGAATCGCGACCATCGTGCCGCTGATCGCACGGAACGATCGCGAACGGGCTGCCGCCATGGCCGGCATCGGACCCTTTTGGAACGGCAACGAGGTTTGGCTCATCGCCGCGGCCGCTGCGCTTTTTGCGCTTTTTCCCACGGCCTATGCGGCTTCGTTCTCGGGATTCTATCTGCCGTTCATCATCGTGCTGTGGCTGCTAATGTTTCGCGGAATCGCAATGGAGCTGCGCGAGCATTTCGCGTCAGAGCTCTGGCATCAATTTTGGGACACGGCCTTCGTTGCGTCGAGCGTGCTGCTCGTTTTCGTCCTCGGCATCGCGCTCGGCAACTTGTTACGTGGCCTGCCGCTCAACCGCGACGGATACTTCCAGGGCACGTTTGCTTTTCTGCTCAATCCATACGCGCTGCTTGTAGGACTCTTTGCGGTCGCGACGCTGGCCGTCCACGGCGCGACCTTTGCAGCGATGCGCATCGATGGCCCGCCCGGCGACCGAGCGATGGACGTCGTGAGAAGAGGTTGGTGGCTCGTGCTCGCTCTCTATTTGGCGGTCACTGCCCTTACGCTCGCGATACACGCGCGAAGCGCACCGTGGCTCTTGGCGCTGCCGGTGCTCTCGCTTATTGCACTCTGCGCGACGGCGTGGAATGCGCGCAGCGGAAAAGCGGCGCGCTCCTTTGCGACGTCGTCCTGCTTTATCGCGACGCTGCTTGTCGCCTCCGCCGGAACGCTCTTCCCGTATTTGCTGCCGGCCTTTCCAGTGGGGCGCGGCGGCATCTCGATCTTCGACGCCGCGCCGTCGCCGGCGGCGCTGGCCTGTGCGTTAATCGTCAACGTGGCCGGGATCGTCATCGTCGGCATCTATAGCTCGATCGTCTGGCGACAAATGGCCGGAAAGGTTCGCGTCGAATGACGCCGCGGTGAGTACCGCGGATGTTGCTCGCGCGCTCGCGGACTACGATCGCTCGCGCCTAACGTTATGCTCGATCGGAAGTCATTCGGCGCTCGAGGTCGCCTATGGTGCTCGCGCGCAGGGATTGCGCAATCTGATCGTTACCGCAAAAGGGCGAGAGCGCACGTATATACGCTATTTCGCGGCGCGCGAGACGCCAATCCGTCGCGGGTGCGTCGACGAAGTTCTCGAGCTCGACTCGTTCCCGGAAATACTCGACGACGACGTGCAGCAGCGGCTTCTCCACGAAAACGTGCTCTTCGTGCCGAATCGCTCGTTTGAAGTCTACCTTCGGCAGAGGTACGAGTACGAGGAGATCGAGCGCCGGATGCTGGTACCGTTTTTCGGCAATCGTCGCCTCCTAAAAGCGGAGGAACGCAGCGGCGACGGAGATCAGTATGCGCTGTTGACGAAAGCCGGCATCCGGCATCCACGGCGCTTTGGTTCGGCGAACGAGATAGACCGGCTCGTCATGGTGAAGGCGCCGCACGCGCGCGTCAGTTTCGAGCGGGGTTTCTTCTTGGCGTCTTCGCTACAGGAGTACAATGCAACGAGCACGCGCCTAATCGCCGAAGGCGTGCTGACACCGGAAGGTTTGGCGGCGGCGCGCATCGAGGAGTACGCGCTTGGACCGTCGGTCAACTTCAACTTCTTTTATTCTCCGCTGCTCGGCGAGTTGGAGCTTTCCGGCACGGATACACGGCGCCAAACGAACGTTGAGGGTTTTCGGAATCTGCCCCCGGCGGCGTTGGACGCAGTGCGAGGCGTTGCGATGCGTCTGGAGGAAGCCGGACACGTCGCGGTCACGGTACTCGAGTCGATGCTTGAGCCCGCCTTCGAGATGGGGGATCGCTTCGTCGCAGCGGCCCGGGAAATGGAGCCGCCCGGAGTGATTGGCCCCTTTGCGCTCCAATGCGTCGTCGCCGCGGGGCCGCCGAAAGAGCTCGTTTGCTACGATGTTTCCCTGCGGATGCCCGGTTCGCCGGGGACCCGCTACACGCCGTACTCGGCCTATCGGTGGGGGCGCGATGTCTCGGTCGGCGAGCGAATCGCGATGGAAGTCGTGATGACGCGCGACACCGATCGCCTCGAAAAGGTGTTGACATGAATCATCCAAGACTCATTTGTGGAGGTGACGTATGACGGTCGATTCGGTGCAGTCTCGTAGCGGAGTAATTGCTTTCAAGGGTAGCCCGA
>JAMXLG010000376.1 GCA_024281135.1 Vulcanimicrobiia bacterium
CCGATGCGACGAGCGACGTGATAGTAGTTGTTCTCGTTCGTGAACGGTACGGTGGGAACGACACGTAACTCGGCGCCGAACGAGCGCAAGAGATCGAACTTTTCAGGAGATTGGTCATCAGGTACTACGATGATCGACTTGTAGCCGCGTTCGTTAGCGATTAACGCGAGCGCGATGCCCGTATTGCCCGCGGTGCCCTCGACGATCGTTCCCCCAGATCGGAGCTCCCCGCGGCCTTCCGCGTCATCGACGATCCCTTTCGCGGCGCGGTCCTTTACCGAGCCGCCCGGATTCAAAAACTCCGCCTTGCCGAGAATTCGGCGCTTCAGGACTCGCGACAAGTTGGGAAGCTCGATTAGGGGCGTATTCCCGATGCCGCCGCTGAAGCCGCGGCACAACGTAGCCGGCACGTTCTTCATTATGCCTCATTTAACCACGACGGGGCAGCCGTTTGCGAACCGGAGGACGCTTCCGCGTTTGCTCGAGCGGCTCCAACATTTTCTGCGAGTGCGCGCTGCGTCGCAAGTGCCGAATGTCGTCGACTAATATGGACGCGGCCACAACAGTCTAGACGCTTTTTGCTCCGCTGCGGTCCGTAAATCGCGGGGCAGTTATTAAAAGCGTACACAAAAGTGACGAGAATGGACATTCGTTTCGGGCGGCCGTGTTGCCAAGTGCTGTTCGCAGAGTCGCCCTGGGTTACCGCGCCGCCCTCGTCTGTGCGATAGACGTGTGCTCCAAAGCCCCTGCAACGTCTCGATGGTTGACACTGTATGTTGAGCCGTGGTTGCCACTTTCAGGACGCAGAACGGAAAAATGCGATCAATGACAACTCGGTCGCATTCGTGCTGCAGTATCGCTCGTTTCGAATGTTGTTCACCGGCGTCACTCTCAAGCCATCATTCGTCCGGCAAATCATCCCTGTGCGCCCACACGTGATTTCATAAAATCTTTTACTCACATAATGATTGGGTCTAGCCAAGGTCAGATAGACGAGGGATTAGACACATGCTGGGGCGCTTCGATGGTGTCGGCCGACAGTCTGATAACCTGAGCGGTTCCGGGTTCGATTCCCGGGCGCTCCAGCCGCGATTCCACGACGTGGCGTTGCGATATCGCGTGACGATGTGATATGTTCGGGTTAGGTTATCAGACTGGCATGCACATCGAAGCGCAACGAGGCACCGCAGAAATGCGGTGCCTCGTCATTTCCTCATTCTAGTTGTCACGGCTGGCGCATACATTGCGCTGCAAGGCTATGGGAGGGCAATACCGGGCATTACGGACCAAATCGATCCGTCAGAATATCGAACAGCGAGTACACTGCAACGAATAGGATTCTTCGAGTTTACGATATCGGATCGTCCGATTGCATATGAAGTCCGAAAATGTTAGCGCCACGCCATCGTTGGTGCGCCAAGCTTTGCCAGCGCGTGGATGCACTATAGGTACGTGCTTCGCTTTCGCCGTTTGCAAAGCATTGTTGTAGAACCCCTGTACTGCTCGTGCGCTATCGGCAAATTATCGAACTGGGAAATCACGTAAAATGACTGGCATCCCGCAACGTGATCACAGTGCGGATGCGATACGATGCGCAGCTTCGGTGACGATGGCGGTCGAGGTCGCGAAATTGAAGCGAGCCCATTGACCGTATTCTTTGCCGAAGTATTCGCCCGGGACGAGTGCGACGTGACCCTCTTTATAGAATGTTGCGGCGGGTTGTTCGAGCGCGAGATCGGTGCAGTCGAGCCATGCGAGATAGCCCGCCTCGGGCGGCGCGAATTTGATTGCCTGCAATCCAGCATTGTCGAAGATGTCCCGTAACTTCGATCGCATACCATTCAAGTGCGCGACGACGGTGTCGAGGTACGGAATGCCCTCCGTGAATGCAGCAATGGTTGCGTGAACACCGAGGTGCCCGCTCCGTTCCGCCATTACTTTCGGTAACCGCCGCAGAATTCGCCGCGCCTCGTCCCCGAATGCAACGGCGAGCGCGCACTTGAGTCCTGCGATGTTCCATCCTTTCGAGGCCGACGTGAGCGTAATCACGCTGATGTCGTATTCCGCGGCGATTTCGGCAAACGGCGTGAACTCGACACCCGGCATGGTCAGCGGTGCGTGGATTTCGTCACACAACACGACCGTACCGTAGCGCTTCGCAAGGGCACCAACCGCGCGCAACTCGTGCTTCGTATAGACGCGTCCTACAGGATTGTGGGGATTACACAACAGCATTACGCGTGCGCCCTCGCGCATCCGCGTTTCGATGGCATCGAGGTCGAACGTAAAGCGTTCGCCATCGCGCTGCAATGGTGCGTCGGCGATTGGCCAGCGGACTTCTTCGATCGTCGAGAAGAACGGCGGATAGACCGGGCTGTTGATGATGACTGCGCTCGCACCGACGACGCGAAGAATTTCAGCAACGCCTACCATAACCTCGGGAACTGCATAGACATCGCCGGGGTCGACGTCGATCCCGTAGCGCACTCCCGCGAAAGCGGCATACGCTTCACCGAGGCCGTCCCCCACCGCGTACCCGAGGTCGCCATTATCGATTGCGGACCGCAAGCGCTCTGCAATAGGTTCGGCAAGCGGAAAATCAGTCTCGGCGACAAAGACCGGCAGCACGTCATCCGGAT
>JAMXLG010000377.1 GCA_024281135.1 Vulcanimicrobiia bacterium
GCGAAGGTTCGCGATTGCCGTCTTTGTCCACGCGATATCCGCCTGCACTTTCTGCGTTGCATGCGTCATCGCGAGCAACGCGGCGCCGCTGCGTTCTTCCGGCTTCCCGTAGAGTCGCACAAGGCGCTTTTCTTGGGCGGCGAGCGCTGCTAGACGCTGCGTCAGAAACGCCCGCGCGCGATCGCGTGAAAACTGCCCGAGAAGCACACACGCAACTTCGAACGTTGGATCGGGAATCTGCGGATCGTTGAAGACCGTGGCCATCACGCTCTCGAATCGGCGTCGCCCGCTCGGTGCTAGAGCGTAGACGGTTTTCGTCTTTCGCGGACCACGCTTCGCAGCTTCCGATCGAGCAACCACCATGCCACGTTGCTCGAGGTGCGTAAGCTGTTCGTAGATATTTCCGCGCGCGAGCGCCCGATACAGCGGGCCATGCATTTTCACCGAGCGCGTGAGGTCGTAGGCGGAAAGCGGACCGCGCCGCAATATGCCGAGAATCAGAAGTTCGCGCCCGGCGTCAAGTGCCATTGCACAGTGGACCGTCGATGAGATAGAGCGCGCCGCTGCCGTTCGTGTGGATCAGGCGACGCGGACGTCCGTACGTGGGATGGAGGTCGGGCCGGTCTTTCGGCGCGACAAGCCACACACGCTTGTGCGTGCAGATCACGCTGCGCGCCGGTACCCCTTCATCACTCGATTTTGCATCCGGCGGGGCGAGCGTATAGAGGGGCGGCATCGTATAGAACAAGAGCGCGTTGGCTCCGCGGAAGCCTTGAATGGCGACGACGTCTCCCGGTTGTCGCCGCTCATCGATGATGCGTGCAAAATCAGGAACCGGCTTGAATTGCTCGGCGTGCGGTAATGCAACGATCGCAAGTATGTCCACGGCAATGAGTGTCGCAGCGGCGAGTGCGTAGGGTGCCAGTGCCATCGTCGAGCGCCGCAGGAGCAACAGCGTCGTAATCAGCGAACCGACGAAGATCGATAGCCCCATTTCGATCAAGTCCGGTGCGACGCTCAGCGCCGAAGCCGTCAATTTATTATCGCGAACGAATAGCACGATCGCAATCGCGCACATCCCGATGAAAATCGGAACGCTCGCTGCCGAGACCACGATCGAGCGGCTTGCGCCCTTGCGCAGCACCGCATCGAAATAGAGGGCAACCATGAGCGCGAGAGCCGGCAATTCGAGCGCGATGTAGTTCGGGAGTTTCGTCTTCGCAAAGCTGAAGAAGACGAACGGGACAATGATCCAAACGAAAGCGAGGCGCCACAGGCGCGTGATATTGTTCGGCGTCGCTGATGAGCGAAGCGAGCGGATGCCGTAGACGATCGACATCGGCAGAAACGCGATCCACGGGAAAAATCCAAGAATAATGACCGGAAGGTAATACCACACCGGGCCGGCTTGATTTTCGATGACGCCCGTATAGCGTCCAATGGTGTAATGACCGATGAGCCGGATCAGCGCAGACGGACCGGAATGAACGCCGATTGCAATCAGCCACGGCGCAATGATGAGAGCATAGGCCAGCAATCCGCCGATCCAGCCGCGCGCCTTCGGAAGATGCGTCGGCTCTTCACGACTGTTCCACGCGGCGAAAGCCACGATGACGAGCAGCGCAACGACGGGTGCAACCGGTCCCTTTGCGAGAAATCCGAAACCTGCTGCGATCCATCCGTAAATGAAGTACCGGTTGCGCCCGGTCTCGAGCGAGCGGAACCACCAAAAGACGGCCAATGCAACCGCGAGATCGAGAAGTGCGTCCATGATCGCGAGCCGTCCGATCACGGCTTGCATCAAGCAACTCGAAAGGACGATGCTCGCGTAGATGCCGATGCGCGTGCCTGCCTGGCGAGCAACGGCGTAGCCCGTCATCGCGCCCATGAGAATTGTCGCAAGCGCGGAGGGCAGGCGCAGAGCGAACGTCGAGAGACCGAAGGCCTTCACGAACAGCGCGGCAATCCAAAAGTAGAGAGGCGGCTGAACGAACCACGGGGCGGTGTTGAGATGCATGACCACCCAGTCATGCGTCAAGAGCACCTCACGAGCGACCTCCCCGTAGGCGGTTTCACTGTTGTCCCAAAGCGTGCCAACGCCCAGGCCGGGAAGCGTGATAAGCGCTGCGATAATGGCACCGACAAAAGCCGCACGCGCGGGTCTCTCCATATAGCCGGACGGTTTTTGGCACGACTATGCGGAATTCATCCGAAACCCATGCTCCCGATTGCCTTGCGCTGTGATGGCCGCCGCGCGCTCGTCGTTGGCGGTGGAGACGTCGCCCTGCGCAAAGCCGAAGCGCTCCTTGACGCCGGCTTGCTGCTTCACGTGGTCGCACCGTCCATTGACGTGCGGCTTCGCACGCTGGTCGAGGTCCGCGGCGGACGCTGCATCGAGCGAGCATACTCAGCCGGTGATCTCGAGGATATGGATCTCGTGATCGCGGCGACCGACGATGACGCGGTCAACGCTGCAGTCGCGGCGGATGCGCGCGTTGCGCGAGTGCTCTCGTGTGATGCGAGCGATTCGAATCGCGGCGACTTCACGATGCAGGCAACGGTTCGCGTCGGCGACTTAACGTTCAGTATCGATTCCGGCGGCAGCACGCCGGCGTTTTCGAAACGTCTTGCGCGCGAAGTGAGCGAACGTTTTGGGCCGGAGTACGACGCGGCAGCGCGCACTCTCGCGCGCATGCGAACCTACGCGCGCGCGGTCTTGGATGCCGATGAACGGGCGGAGGTCATGCGAGTGATGGCAGAACGGCCGATCGGCGAACTCGCGAAGATGAATCCCATCGAAGCGGAGCACGTGCTCGAAGAAGCGGTTGCGCGCATCCGAACAGGCGGATCGCATACGGAAACTCATAGCGTCGTATGCGCAACGCGCGGAAGTGCGCTCGCGATGACGCAGAGCCGTTACGTTGCTGCGCGCCTAGCGGAACGCGGTGTTGCAACGACGATGCTCAACGTGACGACAACCGGCGATCGCGTGCAGGACCGTCCGATCGCTGCAATCGGCAGCGTCAACGTCTGGGTCAAAGAACTGGAACTCGCATTGCACGACGGACGCGCAAACTACGCCGTTCATTCTTGCAAAGATCTTCCGGGTGTTCTCCCCCCGGATATGATGCTCGCCGCCATTTCGCAGCGCGAAGATTCCCGCGACGCATTCTGCAGCGAACGCTTTGCGCGGTTCGAAGAATTGCCGAGCGGCGCGATTGTCGGAACGTCGAGTTTGCGTCGTCGCGCGTTGCTCCAAGCGCAGCGTCCCGATCTTCGGTATGAAGACGTGCGCGGAAACGTGGATACGCGGTTGCGAAAACTGCGCGAAGGCCAATATGACGCGATCGTTCTCGCAATGGCGGGGCTCAATCGTTTGAATCTTCACGCGACGTACACGGTGCCGTTTGCGCCCGACGTCATCGTTCCGGCCGTGGGTCAAGGCGCGCTCGCAGTCGAAATGCGGGTTGGAGACGATGGGCTAGCCGCCCAGCTCCGCGAAGCCGTGAACGACGAGGAGACCGAAACGTGCGTCGTAGCCGAACGCGCCGCATTGCGCGAGTTGCGCGCAGGTTGTAACGCACCTTTGGGGATTCACGCTCGTATCCTCGACGGACGCTTGATCGTCGACGGTGCGTATGCGCTCGTCGATCGAAATACCGTTCTTCGCGAACGCGTGACGAGCGACGTGTCGCTCCGCGACGCGCGCGGCGCGGGCATCGAACTCGCGCAGTTGTTGATTGAAGCGCTCGAGCGCACTCGTCCAAAATTCGTCGTGCTGCCTCGCACGCAAGATCGTCCCAGTCGCATCGCAGCGGAATTGCGCGTTCGCGGCGTCGAGGTGGTGGAAGTTCGCGACGGCGAGCGTGGGCCGGATCCGCAGGAGCGCATTCCGGATTTACTCGTGTTTCCATCCAGTGGATCGGTCGATGCGGCACGCGAGTATTTGCACTTGCTACGGCGCCACGAGCGCCGTCCTCGCGTCGCCGCGATGGGGCCGCAATCCGGTGCGGCCGCGCGCGAAGCGGGATTTGAACCTGACATCGTTTCCGGCGAAGCGTCGATCGATGCATTTGTCGCCATGATCGCGGAGCACCTCGACCGATGAATATCCGCCCCCGCCGCTTGCGCCGTACGCCGGTAGTGCGTTCGCTCGTGCGCGAACATCACGTGCGCATCGACCGCCTCGTGCAACCACTCTTCGTGGTCGCACGTTCGTCGGACGCTGGTCCCATTTCGTCGATGCCCGGCGTTTCACGCCTTACGGTCGATGGAGTGGTTGCGGAAGCGCGCGAACTCTTCGCGCTCGGCGTGCGCAGCGTACTGCTCTTTGGGATCCCGGAATTCAAAGATGCGGTCGCTTCGAGCAACTACGATCCAAACGGCGTCGTGCAAGCGACGATTCGCGCAATCAAAGCGGCGTTGCCCGAGATGTACGTCGTCGCCGATCTCTGCAATTGCGAATACACCGATCACGGCCACTGCGGGATCGTCAACGAACGTGGCGACGTCGACAACGATGCAACCGTTGCGCTGCTCGTGCGAACGGCGGTCACCTACGCGGAAGCCGGCGTCGACGTCATCGCACCCTCCGACATGATGGACGGCCGCGTCGAAGCGATTCGCAGCGCCCTCGACGCCCGCTCGTTCGAAGATGTCGCAATCATGGCATACAGCGCGAAGTACGCCTCGGCATTCTACGGCCCGTTCCGTGAAGCAGCCGACTCCACGCCGCAGTTCGGCGATCGCCGCACGTATCAAATGGATCCGCCGAACGCGCGCGAGGCGCTGCGCGAAATGGCGCTCGATATTGAAGAAGGCGCCGATTTCATCATGGTGAAGCCCGGCCTTCCGTATCTCGATATCGTTCGCGCGGCCCGAGAGAACTTTGACGTTCCGATCGCCGTTTATAATGTAAGCGGAGAGTACTCGATGGTGCAGGCCGCGATTGCGAACGGATGGCTCGAGGCGGAACGCACGGTCGACGAATTGCTGGTTTCCTTTGTTCGCGCGGGTGCGGACGTCATCATCACATACTTTGCGAAGGAGTATGCGAAGCGTCATGACGGCTGATGATGTCACGACGGTTATCCTTGCCGGTGGACGCGCCACGCGTCTTCCCGGAAAACTTGAATTGAATGTCGGTGGAGAACCACTGCTCGCGCGCGTGTATCATCAGCTGCGAGAGGCTGCTCCCATAGTCATCGCAGGCGCCGGCAGTTTCTCGCCGGAACTCGATGCCGCGCTCGACTGTCCGATCATCGTCGACCGGTGGCCCGGACGCGGACCGCTAGCGGGTTTGCTCTCCGCGTGCAGCGAGCTCGGGTCGCCGTGGATTTTTGCCGTTGCCGGCGACGCACCGCATGTCACGCCGCACGTGTTGAAGACGCTCCTCGAAGCACGTCACGAACGCGATGAAGCGGTGGTAAGCGAACACGACGGGGAACTCGAACCGCTCGCGTCGCTGTACCGGCGCGAAGCGCTGGAACGCGAAGGCCACAACGTCCTTCGTGACGGCAAGGCGTCGATGCACGCCTTACTCGATCGCCTTGATGTGCGGCGCGTCCCGATGCCTGCCGATTATTTTCTAAACATCAACACCGCCGCTGACTTGGATGCGGCTCAAAGGTAATACGTGAAGTTCGAACGTTCAATCTCGGGTTTCGCCCGCGCGAAAAACGTCATTCCGGGCGGCGTGAATTCATCCGTACGCGCGTTTAAAGCCGTCGGTGGTTCACCTGTTTTCATGAAGAGCGGCGCCGGTGCGACGATCACGGACATAGACGACAACGAATTCATCGATTACGTGCTCTCGTGGGGACCGTTGATTCTCGGACATGCGCATCCCGCGGTGGTGAAAGCGATTCAAAACGCCGCAGCGCGCGGAAGTTCATTCGGTACGCCGACTGAAGCTGAGAGCGAACTCGCCGAATTGATCGTTGCGATGGTTCCCAGTGTCGAGCGCGTGCGCTTCACGTCGAGCGGAACCGAAGCAACGATGAACGCGATTCGCCTCGCACGCGGCTACACGCGTCGCGAACGCATTATCAAATTCGCCGGTTGCTACCACGGCGCAGCGGACGCGTTTCTCATCTCCGCCGGATCGAGCGCGTTAACGCTCGGCGTTCCGAACTCGCCCGGTATTCCGAGAAGCACGGCATCGGAGACGATCATCGTTCCGTTCAACGACGAAGCGGCGCTCGCTGACGCATTCGAACGGTACGGCAATGAGATTGCTGCGCTCATTGTCGAGCCATACGTTGGCAACATGGGACTCGTGCTGCCGGAAGACGGCTACTTGCAGCGTGTGCGCGACTTATGCACGCAGCATCGCGCGCTGTTGATCTTCGATGAAGTCATGACGGGTTTTCGGGTTGCGCGCGGTGGCGTGCAAGAACGCACCGGGATTATGCCCGATCTTACGACGCTCGGCAAAGTCATCGGCGGTGGTCTTCCGGTCGGCGCATTCGGCGGCCGCGCGGAAATCATGAACTATCTCACGCCCGAAGGACCCGTGTTCCACGCGGGCACGCTTTCGGGGAATCCGCTTGCGATGGCGGCGGGTATCGCGACGTTGAAGTTCGTGCGCGACGACAACACGCTGTACGACCGCCTCGAGGTGCTGACGAAACTCCTCACCGACGGGCTCCATGAGATTTTCTCGAAACACGAGGTGCCGCATACCACTGCGTACGCCGGTTCGATGTTCGGGTTTTTCTTTAACGACGGCCCGGTGCGCGATTTAGAGTGTGCCATGAAGTCGGACACGGCACTCTACGCGAAGTACTTTCACGCGATGCTCGAACGCGGCGTCTACCTTGCTCCCTCACAGTTCGAGGCCGGCTTCGTCTCGAGCGCCCACACCACGCGCGATATCGAGCGCACGCTTGCTGCCGCCGATGCGAGCCTCTCGGAAATCCGCACGAGGGTTGGCACGATCTAGATGATCGACCCGGCCATCCCGCGACTCTATGCCTACCATCGGGCGCTGCGCGAGGCGCAGGCGGCCGGAAAGGTCACAATCACCTCTCACGGGCTTGCGGCGCTGCTTGGCCACTCGATCACGAGCACCCAGATTCGCAAGGATCTCTCGACGCTCGGCGCACTCGGCCGCCGCGGCCAAGGCTATGCGATTAATCCGCTTGTCGAACAGCTCGCCTGGGTTTTAGGATTGGAACACGATTGGCGCGTCGCGATCGTTGGCTTCGGCTACTTAGGTCATGCGCTCGCAACCTTTATCACCTCCAGAGAATCTCGATTTAAGATTGCGGCGATTTTTGACCGCGCACGGGACGTCATCGGAACGGCGTGGCAGGGTATCGTCGTATCGGATATTACGGACATGGAACGCATCGCGCAGGACGCCGGCTGCAATATCGGCGTGATCGCTGTCCCCGCTGCCGCCGCGCAAGCAAGCGCGCAACGTTTGGCATCTGCAGGCGTTCGAGCAATTCTCAATTTTGCACCGACAACACTCCACTTACGCGCGCCGGTTATCGTTCGCAACATCGATCTCGCGGGTGAAATGTCGATTCTGACGCACTGGCTGACGGCCATCGATTCGGTCGACGAGGCGCAAGCGTAGTGCCTCTCGTCTGCCTGGGGCTATCTCACCACACCGCACCGATTGAAGTGCGCGAGCGACACGCGTTTCCGTCGTCGCGCGTCGTCGAAGCGCTGACCGCACTGCTCGACTACGAAGCAGTGAAAGAAGCGGTGATGTTGCAAACGTGTGGACGGCTCGAGATCTACGCCGAGATCGACGATTACGAAGCAGGCGTTTCGCAACTGCGCAGCTTCCTCAGTAATTTCGGACACGGTGAGGCGCGCGAGCGATACGATCTCGATTCGTATTTGTACACGCTCCTCGGCCGCCAAGCCATCGAACATCTCTTCCGCGTTTCCACCGGTCTCGATTCAATGTTGATCGGTGAGGCGGAAATTCTCGGACAGGTCAAAGACGCGTATATCGAAGCGCAGCGAGCAAAGTCGCTCGGGCATACGCTGCACCGTCTCTTCCGCGAAGCGCTCAACGCCGGCAAACACGCGCGCACGCAAACGTCGATCGGCGACGAATCGACGTCAATTGCAACGGCGGCCATCGAAGCCGCGAAAGCGCGGCTCGGCGCGCTCGACGGAAAGTCCGTCGTGGTTATCGGCGCCGGCAAGATGGGTCGCACCGCCGTGCGCCGTTTGCGTCATGAAGGCGCGGATCATCTCATCGTCACGAATCGCAGCATTTCACGCGCGCAGGAGTTGATCGCCGAAGTCGGATTCGGCGAAGCGGTCGAGATGCCGGGTCTTGTCGACGCGCTCGCTGCAGCCGATATCGTCGTTACGTCGACCGGCGCATCACACTTCGTCGTTACTCACGATCACGTCGTGCACGCGATGGAGCGCCGCCCCGAGCGCCCGCTCTTCATCATCGATATCGCGGTTCCGCGCGATGCCGATCCCGAGGTTGTGTCCGTCCCGAATGTAGCCCTCGTGGATATCGACGGATTGCAGACGGTCGTCGACGAGAAGATGGATATTCGGCGCGAAGCAGTTCCGGCAGTGGAAGAGATCATCGAAGAGTTCATCGATCGTTTCAGCGCGTGGTACCGCTCGCGCCTCGCCGTTCCGGTGATCGCCTCGCTCACGCAAAAAGCCGAAGCTATTCGGATCAAGGAATTGGAGCGTCTTTTCTCACGTTGTCCCGACTTGAGCGAGCGCGAAAAGATGCTCGCCACCGGTATGTCGATGACGATCGTGTCAAAGCTTCTTCACTCGGTGGTCACGAAGATTCGTGAGAAGGCGACGAGCAATCACGCGGAAGCGCTGATGCACGCGCGCATGCTCAACGAACTCTTCGAATTGAATCTGGCCGAACGCATCGCCGAGCTCATGCCGCATCCGCAACTCGCGGACGCCGGCGATGAATAGCGGCATCGTATATCTCGTCGGCGCCGGGCCAGGCGATCCCGGACTTCTAACCCTGGCAGGCGCGGCGGCACTGGCGCGCGCGGACGTGTTGCTTTTCGACGCTCTCGCAAGCGATGCAATCGTTGCGATGGCGCCCCCGACCTGCGAACGCATTTTCGTCGGAAAACGCGGCGGCAACCATGCGATGCCGCAAGAACAAATCGAAGCGCTGATGGTGCAAAAGGCGCGCGACGGAAAGACCGTCGTGCGGCTCAAAGGCGGCGATCCTTTCGTGTTCGGGCGTGGCGGTGAAGAGGCGCAAACGCTTCACGAGGCCGGCATAGCATTCGAAATCGTACCTGGTATTACGTCGGCGATAGCAGCACCGGCATACGCCGGCATTCCGGTAACCCATCGCGACTTCAACACGGCGTTCACCGTACTGACCGGCCACGAAGACCCGACCAAGCCATCATCGACAATCGATTGGGCGAAGCTCGCCGATCCGCATCGCACGCTCGTGCTTCTGATGGCGATGGGAAATCTCGATGCGATCGCAAGCCGGTTGATCGAGCACGGCCTGCGTCCCGATACGCCGGTTGCCGTGATTCAAGACGGAACGCGTCCCACGCAGCGCACCGTTGTCGGTACGCTTCAAACAATTGCGGATGTTGTAAGTACGAACGGACTCGAAGCGCCCGCGATCGTTGTCGTTGGCGACGTCGTCAACCTGCGAAATGAATTGCGCTGGTTCGACCGCACGCCGCTCTTCGGAAAACGCGTCCTGATTACGCGTCCGGCGCACCAGGCCGAGCAGTTCGCGCGCGCGCTCTATGCGCGCGGGGGTGAACCGATTCTCGCGTCGACGATTGCGATCGTTCCCCCGGACGACGTTCATCCATCGCATCGCGCGATCGACGAGCTCGCGACGTACACTTGGATCGTCTTCACATCGCAAAACGGAGTCGATGCATTCTTCGAGCGCCTCAACTCGCTCGACGTCGACGCGCGTTACATCGGTGAAACAAAGGTAGCCGCAATCGGTACGAAAACCTCGGAGCGCCTGCGCGAGTACGGTGTTCGCGCCGATCTCGTGCCCGACGCGTTTATCAGCGAAGAAGTCGCGCGCTTGCTCATCGAATCGACGACGGATCGTGAGCGCATCCTCATCTACCGCGCGCAAGAAGCTCGTGACGTGCTGCCGGAAATGCTCGAGGATGCAGGGCGCAAACCGACAGTCGTCGCCGCGTACAAGACCGTTTTCGACGTGGATCCCGACTTCGCGCAAAAAGTTGCACGCGCCGACGTTCTAACGTTTACGAGCGCGAGCACCGTTCGTGGATTCGTCGAGCTCCTCGACGGTGCCGAGAGCGCCGTCGTCGCAGCGCGCGGCAAACTCATCGCGTGCATCGGCCCGATTACGGCGGAAGCAGCTGAAGGGGCCGGCCTGCACGTCGATGTCGTCGCCGACGTCTTCACCATCGAAGGACTGCTCGACGCGCTCGAAGCGCATCTTACGCTCTTTGCATAGGTTCTCGTGCAAGCGCTGATCGGCGTCGCGTTCGCGCTCGCCGTTGCATTCGTTGCGTACCGCGCACATTCGCTGACATTCGGCGGCGCAGTCGCGGCGTTCATCATCGGCGCCATCACCTTCGGTGTCGGTGGATGGCAAGCGGCACTCGTGCTCTTTGCGTTTTTCATTCCGTCAACGGTTCTTTCACGCATCGGCAAACGGCGGAAGCGCGAACTCGTCGACGTCGGCAAACAGGGTGCACGCGATGCCTGGCAAGTGGTCGCGAACGGTGGCATCGCCGCCTTTGCGCTGCTCCTCGCGCCACGATTCGGCACACCGTTGCTGGCGGCGTTCGCGGGCGCGTTTGCCGCTGCATCAGCTGACACGTGGGGCACCGAAATCGGGACGCTAGCGCGCGGCACGCCGCGTTCGCTGCTTACGTTCAAACCGGTCCCCACCGGCCTGTCCGGCGGCGTGACGTGGCAGGGCACGGGTGCAGAAATCGCCGGAGCGCTATTCGTCGGGCTCGTCGCCGCAGTTGTCGGGCTCGCCCCGCTCTTGCCTACCGCAATCGCCGGAATCACCGGCGCGTTCCTCGATTCCGCACTAGGCGCGACCGCGCAGTCGCTGCGCTACTGCCCTGCCTGCCAGCGCGCGTGCGAAACGAATCCGCATGTGTGCGGAACCACAACCGAATTACGGCGCGGTTTTGGATGGTTCGAAAACGACGCAGTGAACCTTTCGGCAACATGCTGCGGCGCAGTCGTTGCGCTGCTGCTTACCCGATAAAGGGCATTCATATGCATCGTCGCATCGGCATCATGGGCGCCATGAAAGAAGAAACGTTGCTGCTCGTTGACGCAATGGAAGGCGTAACAACAACAACGTGCGGCGGCCGCGATGACGTCGAAGGCATCGCGCGAGCGTACCACTGCGGACGACTCTACGGACGCGATTGCGTGGTCGTCTTTTCTCGCTGGGGCAAAGTTGCTTCAGCATCAACGGTTACGACGCTGATCGATCGGTTCGGCGTTGACTTCGTCGTCTTCACCGGCGTCGCAGGAGCGCTCGATCCCGATCTCAACATCGGCGACGTCGTCGTCGGACGAGAATTCGTTCAATACGACATGGACGCGCGGCCCATCTTCGCGCAATTCGAACTCCCTTTTCCGGATCTGAATCTCCACATTTCGCGAATTCCTGCGGATCGGGAGACGTT
>JAMXLG010000378.1 GCA_024281135.1 Vulcanimicrobiia bacterium
CAATGTGACGACGACTGTCGGCGTGGCGCCGGGGAAGCACGACGTGGTGTACGTCGAAACCGAAAACGATACGGTTTATGCGATCGACGCGTCAAGCGGGACGATTCTCTTCAATCAGAGTTTGGGCGCTCCGGTTCCGAAGCCGTTAAACTGCGTCAACAACGGCCCGAATGTCGGAATCAATGGAACGCCTGTCATCGACCGTGCGGCCAACGTGATGTACGTCATCGCTTACACTCTGCAGAGTGGCGTGCCGACTTATACGCTCCACGAGCTCAATCTGGCAAGTCTCACCGACAGCGTAGCGCCGGTCGTCGTCTCTGCTTCACATCAGCTGACCGACGGTTCGACCTACACGTTCGACGCCACGTACCAACGACAGCGGCCTGGACTACTTGAATCGGGCGGGAACATCTACGCTGGATTCGGTAGCTTTTGCGACTATAGCGCATCGAAGTCGCGCGGCTGGCTGCTCGGTTGGCAGGTTGCGTCGCTTGCGCCGCTCGCAGCAAATCGGCTGAACGACGTCCTCGCTACCTCGCCCGATAGCTTCTTCTTGTCGTCGGTTTGGATGTCGGGGTACGGCGTCGCCGCCGATCATTCGGGGAACGTCTATTTCGCAACCGGCAATTCGGATAAGGCGGGGACGTATAACAGCGTTACGAATCTTTCAGAGAGCGTCGTCAAGGTGAGTTCGGACCTAACGTCGGTCCTAAGCTTTTTTACGCCGTCTGACGTTAACGTGCTCGACAAGAACGATAGAGACTTTGGGTCGGGCGGCGTGCTGCTGCTGCCGACCAAACCGACGCCTTCGATCGTGCCGCTCGCTGCAGCCGCCGGCAAAGCGGGGACGCTTTACCTGCTCAATCGGAACAACTTGGGCGGCTACGCTCCGAGCGGTCCGAACAACGATCTCGCCGAGGAGCCGATCGGCGAATGCTGGTGCGGTCAGTCATACTTCGACGCCGCGAGCGACTCGATACCGCGCATCGTTGCGAGCGGCGGTAACAGCGTAGGCGTCTGGAAACTTCAGGCCTCACCTTCGATAAACTTGATCTTGGCGGCGTCTTCGCCGCAGCTGCCCAGCGGGCAAGATCCCGGTTTCTTCACATCTGTTTCATCGAATGGCAGTAGCCCCGGTGCAATCATCTGGGCGCTCGCGCGGCCTACGACGGTTCCGGGGAGCGTCACGCTTTACGCCTTTAAGTCTGAACCGACCAGCGGTTCAACGCTCACGACGCTCTACCAAGCGACGGCCGGGAGCTGGGACGACCCACATGGAAACTCAGACCTCGTTCCCGTCGTGGCAAACGGAAAAGTGTACGTCGCAAGCTACAAGCAGCTCGATATCTTCGGAATCGGCGGCAGGCTCGCGAAAGCCGCACCCATTGGGCCCCCGGTTTTCGCTACAACCGCCGACGCCCCACACGAAGTCACCGGGACGCTCACTGCCATCAGCGGCTCGCACCTGACTTTGCGCACGGGCGCTGGAAAAATCGTCGGGATCGATGACTCCGATGCAGTTCGACGCGAGCGAAGTTCCGTGTTGGTGGTGGGCGAGCCCTTTACTGCCATCGGCAGGTACGATGCTGCCGGCGTTCTGCACGGCGCAGTGATTATACGTGCGAAACCGTCGGAGGGGACGTGGCCCCCCGATCGCTAGCACGCAATCATCGGCGCGATGACGTCACGAACGCAAGCGAGATCGCCGTCCGGAGCTATAGAATAGAATAGAATAGCGACCCGCGCTGGAAGCTCTCCGGCAAAAGGAGCTCGGCCATGAAGGCTTACTCGATGTCGATGCGTCGCGTTCTGGGCGTTTGCGTAGGTCTCGTTATGGCCGCGAGCTGCGCGGGATCGCTAACGCAGACAAATCCGCTTACTCCAAGCCGATTCAACGCGGCGAACACCGCGCCGGCCCTACCCGGCGCGCAAGCTTCGCGGATGGCTTCCGATGCGCAAACGCAAGATCTTCTCTACGTCTCGCGTTCCAAGGATGGTAGCGTCGACGCTTACGCCTACCCGGCCGGCAATCTGGAAGGCCGGCTTACCGACGTCCAAGCCGGTGGTTTGTGCTCGGACCGCAACGGCGACGTTTTTATCCCGCAACGCGACGAGATCTTGGAATACGATCATGGCGGGACGCGACCGACCGCTGTATTTCGTAACCCGCGCGCGACGGTCTTCCATTTCTGCGCGGTGGACCCCACAACCGGAACGCTTGCGCTTTCGGGAAGCGACGACGCTGAGGTTGGCATCGCAGTCTACGCCGATACGAAAGCAAGTCCCGATATATACGGGGCAGCGCACCGCGACGGGGGCTATTGGTCTTGCGCCTACGACAATGCGGGCAATCTTTTCGTTGAAAGCAAGGCGGCGAACTTGCTCGAGCTTCCCAAGGGTGGGAAACAATTCATCGACATCGGTTGGAATGGGATGCGCCCTCGGCACCTCGGCTCGATTCAATGGGACGGCAAGTACCTCGCAGTAGAGAGTCCCGCGCGCAATTCCGGTTCGACGAC
>JAMXLG010000379.1 GCA_024281135.1 Vulcanimicrobiia bacterium
TTCAATCGCCGTGATGTGTTTATAACGCAAGGGCTCTATCCGAACATTCAGTTGCCCCGAACGCTCGGATCGGACGGTGCCGGCGTCGTTGAAGCGACGGGCGAAGAAGTCGTCATCGATCCGATGATCGGCTGGGGCGACGATCCAAACGTGTGGCGCCCCGACGCAACGATTCTCGGGATGCCGCGCGACGGCACATTTTCGCAATACGTGAGCGTGCCGAAAGCGAACGTGTATCCGAAGCCGCGCGCGCTCTCGATGGAAGAAGCGGCAGCGATTCCACTTGCGGGATTGACGGCGTATCGTGCCACGTTTACGCGCGGCGAGTTGAAGGCCGGCGAAACGATTCTGATTCCCGGTATCGGCGGCGGCGTGCGAACATTCGTGCTGCTCTTCGCAAAAGCCGCCGGTGCCCGCGCGATCGTGACCTCCGGCAGCAACGAGAAGCTCGAGCACGCAAAGGCGATGGGCGCCGACGTTGCCATCAATTACAGCGAAACGCCTGAGTGGCAGAAGACGCTCAAGCGCGGAGAAATCGACGTCGTCGTCGATTCATCAGGTGGCGACACCCTTGCGAAGGCAATCTCGGTGCTGCGTCCGGGCGGCCGTCTTGTGATCTACGGCGGAACGCGAACGGAAGCCACGCTACGTCTCTTCCCTGTGTTCTGGAACCACATCGACATCCGCGGAACGTCGATGGGCAGTCCTGACGATTTCGCCGCAATGCTCAAAATGTTTGAAAGCGCACTCCGGCCTGCAATCGATCACGTTTACGAAATGAACGACGTCGTCGCCGCCGCAGAACGCATGGCCAAAGCGGAACAATTCGGAAAAATCGTCTTGCGCATCGACTGAGCCCCCGACAGGGGGGACGGGGACCGCTTCGCTGTTAGCGTATGCTGTATTCGTATAGGCGATCTAGTTTTAACATGGCGCCGAGTTCGGCTTCGATGAGGGGGGCGTGTTCGGCGCCGACGATCGATTCCCATGATGGGTTGAGGATCGCTGTTTCCTCGGCGGTAAGCGGACGGTTTAGTGCAATCGCGTGAACGATGCCCTCTTGCGTAAGGGGCATGAGATATGCCAGCATTTGGCGCGCAGCGGCAGGCCAGAGTATTCGGCGCGTTTCGCCGTAAATACGTTGGACGAGTTCGGGAATTGTTTGGGGGCCTTCGCGAAGTGCTTCGAGCAATTCGTTTTGACGCAACTCGCGATGCGCGATGTATTCTTCGATCTTATCCTTCGCGTGTTCGACGACCGGGCCGTGACCGCCGTAAATGCGCCTTGCATCGGGGAACTCGTCGCGCAGCCGCGCGAGCGTGTTCATGTACGGACGCATCGCTCCGCCGGGCGGTGCGATTACCACGGTGCCTTCACCCAGGATAACGTCGCCCGTAAATAGCGTCGCTTCTTGCGGTTCATAGAAAATCACGTGTTCGAACGTGTGCCCGGGTGCATCGATCACGCGCATCGTGAGATTACCGATCTGCCAATCAGTGTCTAACGGAAGATCACGATCGTGCGGAACCTCGGAATGCGGATGCGCGTAGACCGGCGCGTTGGTTCGGCGCGCGAGCACGGCGGCCGCTGGCGCGTGATCGGGATGACCGTGCGTCAGTGCTATGGCGGCGATCGTCAGTCCGCGTAACCGCGCGTTTTCGATCAACGCGTCGACATGACGTTCGTCGAGCGGACCGGGATCAATGACGAGTGCCTCCCCGTTGCCAAGATCGATGACGTAGGAATTGGTTCCTGTCAACGTCATCGCCGAGGGATTCGGCGCGCGGACCAGGGCGATGCGGCTCACCACGCGCCTTCCAATTCCGAAGGCATGATGAAACCTTCGGACGGCGCCCGGTCCGGCATGATCGTCAAAATCGGTTTCGTGCGCGCATACGCGAGCGCGTCGTCGACGGTAACGAGTGCGGCAAGCCGTTCCAAATGTTTGATCGTCGGATAGATGAGATGCATCTCGCCGGCGGCGTAACGATCGAGCGCGAGGGAAGGCGCAATCCATTGTGCGTCGTGCGTTTCGAATGCATCTGCACTAACCGTTGCCGCCTCATCGCCGGGCGCTAGAAAGAAGTGCGTGTTGTACCTGCGCGGTTCGGTCGGCGGTGTAATCCAATGCGAGAAGAGCACAAGTCGTTCGGGCGCAACGTCGACCGCCGCTTCTTCGCGCAATTCGCGCACGGCAGCAGCAACGAGTGCGACGGCATCGGCTTCACCAACCGGGTCCTCGGTCGTCGGTAACTCGTCCGGCGTTCGCGCGCGGAACTCGTCGGCGGCACGTGCAGCCCAACCGTTCAACTGCGTTGCATAGTCTTCCGGGTCAACCGTGCCGCCCGGGAAGACGAATGCGTCCGGTGCAAACGCGCTGCGGCTACTGCGGCGGACTAGAAGCACTTCTAGCCCATGCGCGCCGTCGCGCACCAGCATCACGGTTGCTGCCAGCCTCAAGCTGGGAACCTAACGCGTATCATATCCCGTTCATCTCGTATGAGAACTCGAGTTGTCGCCATTATCACGGCCGTCCTCTTGCTCGGCGCAACACCGACGCCCTCGCCGGCACCGTCGCAGCCGATCGCTGCGCCGTCAATTCCGCCCGGTGTAGGCAATGTCGTGCAAGGGATCATCAACAAAATCACCGGCGACGCCGTCGCGCCGCTTGGCGTCGATCCCAATCACGTGCGCGGACAGGTGACGTATTTCCGTCGCTTCGATTTGCAGATCGCAATGCCGCTGCAGACCTATAAGCAAATCCATCTCCACCAAGGCACGATTATCAATCCGCGCGGCGCCACGATCGCCAACGGAGAGACAGTCGATGTGCAAGGCACGGCAAACGGCGATGGTTCAATCGAGGCCAACGAAATCACGATCGTTCACGGGTAATTCACGCGCAGTGGTGAAGCGTTCGTCATGCGAATCGCACTAGGAAGCGATGAGCGGGGCGATCTTCCCGCTGCATTAGAACGCGCGCTTCAAGAAGCTGGACACACGATCACACTCTTTGGTGCGCTCGCGCCGGGCGATGATGACGGATGGCCTTCCGTAGGAGAGGCTGTAGGTGAAGCGGTAGCAGCCGGGCGCTGCGAAACGGGAATCGTTTGTTGCTGGACAGGTACGGGCGTAAGCATCGCGGCTAATAAAGTGAAAGGCGTTCGCGCGGCGCTCTGCGGCGATGCCGCGACGGCCTCGGGTGCGCGCACCTGGAACGATGCAAATGTTCTCGCGCTTTCCATGCGTGCGACGACGCCGACGGTCGGTCAGGAGATACTTTCCGCGTGGCTCGCGGGCGCACCGACGACCGACGAGCGATATCGCGAGATGATCGACTCACTCCGTAATCGCTAAGCGGACCATACATCTGTCCTCCGCGTCCGCCCGTTGATGGGGTGCAAAGGAGGACTTCACACAGTGAAACGCTTTTTTACGGCAACCGTTGCCGCCGTAACCCTTCTCTCGACCGCCGCGCTCGCAATGAACCTGATGCCGAACGTCGTCGATCAACCGACGCGTTTTTCCGGATCGTGCTGCGTGTACACGGGCCAGCCGGCGCTTCCCGTAACACTCTCAATGATCGTCGCCGGCGGCGGCCCCAGTAATTTCAAGACCCTAACACTGGTCAAAACGCTCGCAGGACCGAAAACCGACGCCGAAGTTGCATCGTTGAAGCAAAAATTCGGCGACCAAAAAGTTGCAAACTTCCTAACAGTCTTTGATTTCGTCGTTTCGGATTCGCTGCGCATCGTAAAAGCAAAGAACATCACGCTTCCGACGCAGCCGAATCCCGATCCGAAAGACGGGAAGGCGTTATCGCAAGCGCTTTGGGGTGCGGGACAGACCGGTAATGGTTTCAACGTTGAGGTGATGCTCGACCGCGCCGTCTCTCATCCGATTCACGACCAAGTGATGGACGACATCGACAAGAAATACGGAATCGGTGCCGACGCCGATTACCACGCCGTACTCAATCAAGCGATGCACGACCTCGCCACGGTGTACGGCTTCAAAACAACCAGCACTACGTAACCAAGAACGATCCTGCTTACACAACGCGCAAGCAGAAGGGCCACGCACTCGCGTGGCCCCTTTTGTTTGACCTGCCGGGTGATCCGGAGCAGAACTAAAGCTGCTGACGGCCATCCGTGCCTCCGGTGCTTGAAGAATACCGCTCCTCAATCCGGAGACGAGGATGATAGCAAAGCCGCACGTCACTGCCAATATGATAATTTGAATAAGTTGAGAATTATGCAAATTGCAAGCGCGGCATTTACGACGTGCGACGTCCAACAATACGGACACGGCATGCGGGTGACGAAGAGTAACGAGTAGGCAAGCACGGCGGACATTGTCGCTGCCGCCAAAGCTGCGACTGCCAGGATGGCCAGTTCCCAGGGCGCGCGTGCAACCCAGACGCCGATTGCGAGTAACGGATAGTATACGACCCCGAACGCAGCGTTCGGGATCCCACCGAGGAGTCGGGCACGCCGCGTTTGGACGACGCTCGGCTCCGTCAACTCCCCCCGCTCGGCGCGCCGGGACTTTGCAAGCATGAAAAGGGAAGCGTAGAGACCAACTCCGCACAGCACCGTAATGAGAATCCCCAACCCGTTCCCCTCCGCTTGAACCGGATCGTCAGGCGCCTGGCGGCTTTGGCCCTGCTCGCGGCATCGTTTTTGCTCGCGGGCTTCGTCATCGCCAAGCAACCCCACATCGAGCACCTGCTCCGGACGCTCGGTCCGGTCGCCATGCTCCTAGCCATCGCGGTGTTCGCGATCGTTGCCTCGGCGCCGTTCTCGGTTACCGATGCCCTCGCCATCATGAACGGCGCGATCTTCGGACCTGTGAAAGGCTCGTTGATCAACGCCATCGGCTTGGTCCTCGCGGCGCTCCTCGGCTATGCGATCAATATGCACGCCTCGCGCATGCTCGATCTCGAACGCTACCTCGAGCGATTGCCCGCATGGGTGAAGCGGTTCCCGGTCGGCTCGCCGATCTTCTTACTTGCCGTACGCGTAATCCCGGGCTTCGGCGGTACGATTGCGACCGCGACGGCGGCTACGTTTCGCGTGCCGGTATGGGTCCATGTATGGACGATGTGCGCGATCGCCGTGCCGATCTGCACGCTCCTTGCCATCTTCGGGGACCGGGTGACGGTCTTCGTTCATCAGACCGAACATCGCGCGCACATGTACTACGAACAACATCGCCCGCATTTCCGTTTCCACCGCCATCCGAAAGCGACCCCGACACCGTGACCGCGTCCGTTGAAACAATCGACACTCCCCTTGCACTCGAGACCCTCTGCGGGCGAGTGCGTCAAGCGCCGCGCGTCGCGCTCGATACGGAATTTCATACGGAACGCACGTACGCACCGAGGCTGATGGTTGTGCAGCTAGCATTCGACGAGGGCGCGGTGATCGTCGATCCGCTTGCCGTACCCGACCTGCGTCCGCTCATCGACGCGCTCTCGGATACGATCGTGGTCGGTCACGCCCTGACGTCGGATCTCAAAATTTTCGCCGAGCGATTCGATGCGGTGCCTCCAAGCGTCTTCGATTGTCAAGTTGCAGGCTCGTTTTTAGGCTACGGCATGCAAGTGTCGCTCGCCGATCTCGTACGCGACGTCGAACATGTGCGTCTTACAAAATCGCAGACGGTGAGCGATTGGTCTTCGCGCCCGTTCAGCGCGCGGCAAGTGGAGTATCTCGTTGACGACGTCGCGCACTTGCTGCCGATGTACGACAAGCTGACGCGGCGATTAGAAGAGGCGGGGCGCCTGACGTGGGCACTTGAAGAGTGCGCTGGACTCGGCGACATCGAACGTTATCGTGCAGACGAGCGGCGCGCGTATTTGCGCATTCCGGGCGCGATGCGTATGAACCGGCGCGAACTCGGTGTCTTGAACGAACTCGTGAAGTTGCGCGATAGCGTCGCGCGCGACCGTGATCTTCCGCTGAAGTACATTATCGCCGATGACGTCGTCGGCGGTTTAGCGACGCTTCGTCCGAAGCACGTTGAAGATCTCGAACAACTGCGACGCCTCGACGCGGGAACTCGACGCCAGCTCGGGCGCGCGATCGTCGAAGCAGTTGAGCGCGGCGAAAAGATTCCCGAAGACGAGCTGCCGAAGCGGCCCGAACGTCCGCTTGGACAAAGCCGCGACACGCTCGCCGCGATGATGGGCGTCGTTGTGGGTGAGATTGCTCGCTTCAATGACCTGCCTCAGAGCCTGCTCGTGCCGCGCGCGACGCTGGAACGCGTGGCGCGAGAGATTCCGCAAGAGCAAGAGGCGTTCGATGCGCTGCTCGATCTCTCGCATTGGCGCATGACGCTCGTTTCCGAGCCCTTGTGGCGACTTTTGTCTGGCGAACTGCGCCTCGGCATCGAAGGCTACGCGCAAGGCGACCCCAAAATACGCTTAACGCCATGAATCAGCACGCGAATAGCTTCAACGCGGTCGACACGCTCGGCGTTGGCGACCGTACGTACACGTATTTTCGTCTGGATGCGGTCGAGAAAGCAGGGCTCACGAAGCTCAGCCGCCTCCCGTACAGCCTAAAGATTCTGCTTGAAAACTTGCTTCGTTTCGAAGACGGACGGTCGGTAACGAAGACGGACATTGAAGCGCTTGCGCGCTGGAGTCCGAAAGGTGTGCCGGAAAAAGAAATCGCGTTTCGGCCGGCGCGCGTGCTGTTGCAAGATTTTACCGGGGTCCCGTGCGTCGTCGATCTAGCCGCGATGCGCGATGCGATGGCTGCGATGGGCGGCGATCCGAAGAAGATCAATCCGTTGCAACCCGTCGAACTCGTGATCGATCACTCGGTGCAGATCGATTACTTCGGCAGCAACGACGCGCTGCAGAAAAACGCCGATCTCGAATTCGAGCGCAACCGCGAACGGTACGCGTTTTTGAAGTGGGGCCAGTCAGCGCTTGACGGCTTCCGTGCCGTTCCGCCCGACACCGGCATCGTTCATCAAGTCAACATCGAGTATCTCGCGCGCGTCATCTTTGGCGCGGGCGGCGCCGGCATCGGGTTCGATGCAAAGAACGCGACCGCATATCCCGATACTGCCGTCGGTACCGATTCGCACACGACGATGGTCAACGGTCTGGGCGTACTCGCATGGGGCGTCGGAGGCATCGAGGCGGAAGCGGCGATGCTCGGTCAACCGGTCACGATGCTGATTCCGGAAGTGATCGGCTTCCGTCTCGAAGGACAGTTGCGCGAAGGCGTTACGGCGACCGACCTCGTGCTGAAGATCACCGAGATGCTGCGTAAGAAGGGCGTCGTTGGAAAATTCGTCGAGTTCTTCGGCAAAGGCTTGAGCAAACTGCCGGTTGCGGATCGCACTACGATTGGCAATATGTCGCCTGAATTCGGTTCGACGTGCGCGATCTTCCCGATCGACGATCGCACGCTGGAATATTTGCGCCTCACGGGCCGTTCGAAAGAACACGTTGCGCTCGTCGAATCTTATGCGAAGGCGCAAGGCATGTTCCGTACCGACGGAACGCCCGATGCGGAATACACCGACGTACTGCATCTCGACCTCGGCGATGTGGAACCGAACGTTGCCGGTCCGCGGCGTCCGCAGGATCGCGTGAACCTCGGCGACGTCAAATCGTCATTCAACTCGGCAATGCAAGAGTGGATGGCCGCGCGCGAAGGAAAGAACGGCGCGGTATCGCGATATCAAAATGAAGGCGGCGGCGGTACGGCAACGATCGCACAGACGGAAAAAGATGTGAGCGACGGCGCAGTCGTCATTGCGGCGATCACGAGCTGCACGAACACGTCGAATCCGTCGGTGCTCATCGGGGCCGGGCTTCTCGCGCGTAACGCCGTGCAGCGCGGTATGAAGAGCAAGCCGTGGGTTAAGACGTCGCTTGCGCCGGGCTCGAAAGTCGTCAAGGATTATCTCGCGAAGGCGGGGCTGCAAAACTACCTCGACACGCTCGGCTTCAACATTGTCGGCTACGGTTGCACGACGTGCATCGGGAACTCGGGTCCGCTCCCGAGCGATGTGTCGGAAACGGTCGCGGATCAAGACCTGATCGTCGCGGCGGTACTTTCAGGCAATCGCAACTTCGAAGGCCGCATTCATCCGCAAGTGCGTGCAAACTATCTTGCGTCTCCGCCGCTGGTCGTGGCCTACGCGCTCGCGGGTCGAATGGATATCGATCTCACGCGCGAGGCTATCGGTCAAGACAGCGACGGAAAACCCGTGTATCTCAAGGATATCTGGCCCAGCAACGAAGA
The DNA here is from genome assembly GCA_024281135.1 of Vulcanimicrobiia bacterium. The sequence goes on from JAMXLG010000379.1 coordinate 8,271, forward strand.
GATTGCGAAGACGGTCACGGC
>JAMXLG010000380.1 GCA_024281135.1 Vulcanimicrobiia bacterium
GGGATGCCGCCGAAACGCGAACCGATCGTTTCGAGCGGCAGATGGAATGAGGACACAGCCAGCGTTCCTACAACCAGCGCGACGATCGCTGTTGGGACGCGCGGAAACAGCCGCGGCAATCCAATGAACACGGCGATGCAGAGCGCCGTCACGGCCACGGCCGCAGGATCGATCGTGTGAATGGCGCGCGCAATCGCCGTCATGCGCTCAAAGAATTCGCTTGGATTCCCATGCATCTTCAAACCGAGTGCATCTTTTATTTGGGTCGATGCAATCAGCACCGCGATGCCGTTAGTGAAGCCTATGACGATCGGCCGCGGAATGAATTTCACCGCGGCGCCTAAACCGGTGATGCCCAGCAGCAGTAAGATGACGCCGGCTAAAATCGTGACTGTCTCCAAGCCAGAGGTGCCGTGCTTCGAAACAATCCCCGCAACGATGACGACGAACGCGCCGGTCGGGCCGGCGATCTGCACGCGCGATCCGCCCAAAAGTGAAACGATCAAGCCGCCCACGATTGCCGTATATAAACCTGCCTGCGGCGTTACGCCGGAAGCAATTCCAAACGCCATCGCGAGCGGGAGCGCAACGAGACCGACCGTGATGCCCGCGATAATGTCGGCTAGAAAATCTCTGCGCGTGTAATTGGATGCGAGCTCGAAAAGCTTCGGCCGAATGTTTATGAGCACGCTATTCCATTTCATCGAGCAGGCTTACCGTCTCGGCGAGATGCGCGTAAAAATACTCGCGAAGTAACGCGAGCACTTGCGAAAGCACCGGATCCCGCAGGGAATAGTAGACTTGGTTGCCTACGCGGCGTGTGGTTACGATGTGTTTCGCACGCAGAATTGCAAGATGCTGCGATGCGTTTGCCTGTTCGAGTCCGAGTTGTTCGATCAGCGCGCCGGCGGACTTTTCGCCGTCCGATAACGCTTCCACGAGCGCTACTCGCGTAGGATGCGAAAGCGCCTGGAAAACCGCCGCCTTGAAGCGGCGTAGATTGTCGGGCATGAGCAGCAGTATATTCGAAAATTCGAATATATGCAACTATGCGGGTTAGCCCGAAACGGCGCGGTCCGCTGTGAGGAACGTACGGGCGAAAAGGTCGGCCGGGAGCGGATGGCCGAGGGCATAGCCTTGGACGAAGTGACAGCCGGTTTCCACCATGACCTCGAGCTGCATTGTGTTTTCGACACCTTCCGCGACAACCGTCATCCCGAGTTCGTTTGCCAGGCGTACGACAGTCGCGGCGACGGCTTTCGCCTTGGCGTCGACTTCGCTCTTGTTGACGAACGAACGATCGATTTTCAGCACGCTCGCGGGAACGTCGCGAACGCGTCCGAGCGACGAGCCGCCCGTGCCGAAGTCGTCGATGGCGCATTGAACGCCGACTTCACGCAGACGCGCAACGAGCGCAGCGATATCACGTTCGTCGCTGGCAACGATTCCCTCGTTGATCTCGACGACCAGCGCGTCGGCGTCGACTGCGCTACGTTGCAACAGGTCGATGATGCGGCGGTCGCAATCGCGCGAAAGCGCCTGACGCGAGAACAGGTTGACCCATACGCGGAAATTCGGAATCTCACGCCGCCATTCACCGGCTTGGAGCAGCGCTTGCTCCATGATATCCCATCCGACGTGATCGCCGATCGTCAAGCGCTCGAGGAAATCGATGAAGTGCGCCGGCGAAACGATGCCGCGCTCCGGATGAATCCAGCGCAGCAGTGCCTCGGCACCGGCAACCTCCCATGAATTGCTGCGTAAATCAAAGCGATAGATCGGCTGGAAGAACGGCACTAGCTCGTGCTCTTCAACGGCGCGATGTAATTCGCCGACGAGCGACGGCGCTTCCCCGGCTTGTAGATCGCGACTATAGACCATCGCGCGAGTCGGCGACGACTTCGCGCGGTCGAGCGCCATATCGGCTTTGCGCAAAAGCTCGTCGGCAGATCCCGCTCGAATCGTCCGGACGGCGCCCATCGCGACGGAAATGTAAACGCGAGACCCGTCGGCATCGAACGGCGCTTCAAAGAACTGACGGAGCTCGGCCATGATCGCGTGTGGGCTCCGGTCGTCGACGACGGCGATCGCAAATTCGTCGGCACTCACGCGCGCGACGAACGTGGATGACGGGAATGTCGCTCGCATGCGGATCGCCATTTCTTGCAGCACGTGGTCAGCAGCGACGCGTCCCACGCCCTGATTGAGCAAGCGCATATCATCGACGTCCATGATTACGAGAACGACCGGCGAGTTTTGATGGCGCGCCACCCAATCAATGAGCCGCTCGCGATTCGGCAGACCCGTGAGTTCGTCGACATAGGCACGTCGCGAGATGTGCGCGAGCAATTCCCGGCGTTCGAATGTCAGTCCGGCGAGAAGCCACCCCATCAATGCCGACGCGAACAAGAACATTTCGGATTGAACGACGCTGTTCACGCTCTCGTGCAGCGCAACGAACGCTACGAACGTGGCGATGTACGCTGTAGCTATGCCGGCGGCAGCGCCGCGGACCGCGAAACGAATCGCGAGCCATGCGACCGCGATGAATGAGAGATCCAGAACGGTTTCGCGCGTCACCGAGCTGAGAATGTGGCTGATCGCTACGAGCGCAGCAGTAGCAACCATCGAAAGAATCGCTTCCACCGCGGGCGGATCCTGATGCTCGGCAGGCTGAGGCAGTTGGCGCCATTGCAAGAACACCAGCAATGCCGGCACGAGCACGACGATTGCCGAAGCATCGCCCAACACGAAGCGCGAGAATTGTTGCGGCAGATCGTCGACGGCTAGATATCCGACTGCAACGAGCAGCGAAGTTGAAGCAATACCGATTGCTAGCGGCGCCGCGATTCCTAAAATTCCACAGAACCACGCGACATCGCGCAGGGAGCGGGGTGGAATCGAAACGCGTAATTTATCAACGACGTAACGAACGCCAAGAGCGTAGCCGAGGCCGACCATTGTTTGCACGATCAGCGTTGCCCACACCGTATCGAGACGCCGCTCGAGGAGAATCCAATGAAGCACCGCGTTGAGCGGAATGATCGGCCAAAACCGCCACCCGATGAACAGCAACAACAGAACGTTGAGCGCGGCGTTGGGGTAAACCGGCGACATTCCCTCGACGCTTACGAGGCGGCTCGAAACAATGTCGAACAGCTGAGACAACAGGAAATACACGGCAATCGTAACTGCCGTTGTTTGCCACTCATGGCGCGGCCGTTTGAGCCCCACGATGGGGAAGTTCAGCTTTTGATGGGGATTGCCTACAAAAAATAAAAGGGTCCGGTGCGTCGCACCGGACCTTTACTGTTTATGGTTCCTTCGAACTAGAACTCTTCGTCGTTGTTGGGATTGTCGCTGTACGACTCCTCATCTTCTTCGTCGTAGCCCTTGTCCTCGTCGTACGAATCTTCGTCTTCTTCCTCGAGTTCGTAGCCTTGGACGCCTTCCTCAAGTTCGGCATCTTCGGGTTCTTCCTCGACGTTGAAGATATCTTCGTCCGTTTCGCGCGCTGCCGACGGCGGAGGCGTTGGGAGCGGAGTTGCATCGAGCGGCTTGCTGTCGTCGATTTCCTCTTCTTCCTCTTCCTCTTCCGTCTCGGCTTCAGCGATGCCGGCTTGCGCCACACCGTCTTCACCGAGTGCGCCTTCCGCAGCAGCTTCCGCCACCGCTTCACGCGCCGCAACTTGCGTTTGTGACACGACAGGTTGATCGTCGCCCATCAGGAGACCGATCTCCTGACGCTCGCGATCGCCCATGTCGTCATCTTGCATACGCACGTCGATCTCTTCGCGGTTCTCCGTTAGCACCTTGACATCGAGCGCGAGCGACTGCAGTTCCTTGATGAGAACCTTGAACGATTCGGGAACACCGGGTTCCATCACGTTCTCGCCCTTGACGATCGCTTCGTACGTCTTCACACGTCCGACGACGTCGTCCGACTTCACCGTCAACAGCTCTTGCAGCGTGTATGCAGCGCCGTACGCTTCGAGTGCCCAGACTTCCATTTCACCGAAGCGCTGGCCACCGAACTGCGCCTTACCGCCGAGCGGCTGTTGCGTGATCATCGAGTACGGGCCCGTCGAACGCGCATGGATCTTGTCGTCGACCAAGTGCGCGAGCTTGAGCATGTAGATCATGCCGACCGTGATCGGACGCGAGAAGCGTTCACCGGAACGTCCGTCGCGCAGCCACGTCTTACCGTCGGGCGCCATACCGGCATCTTGGAGCCACTCGGAAATATCTTCCGAGTGCGCACCGTCGAAGACCGGCGTTGCAACGTTCATGCCGAGCATGCGCGCCGCCCAACCGAGGTGCGTTTCCATGATCTGGCCGAGGTTCATGCGCGAGGGAACACCGAGCGGGTTGAGCACGATGTCGACCGGCGAACCGTCTTCCAAGTACGGCATGTCTTCTTCCGGCAGCACCTTCGCGATAACACCTTTGTTACCGTGACGTCCCGCCATCTTATCGCCCTGCAGAATCTTACGCTTCTGCGCGACATACACGCGGACCAAGTGGTTCACGCCCGGCGACAGTTCGTCGCCGTTTTCGCGTGAGAACACTTTCACGTCGATGATCTTGCCTTTTTCGCCGTGCGGAACTTTGAGCGAGGTGTCGCGCACTTCACGTGACTTCTCGCCGAAGATCGCGCGCAGCAGGCGCTCTTCAGCCGTCAGTTCGGTTTCGCCCTTCGGCGTAACCTTACCGACGAGAATGTCTTCGGGACGCACTTCCGCGCCGATGCGGATGATGCCGCGCTCGTCGAGATCCTTGAGCGCGTCTTCACCAACGTTGGGGATGTCGCGCGTAATCTCTTCGGGTCCGAGCTTCGTGTCGCGAGCTTCGCACTCGTACTCTTCGATGTGAATCGAGGTGAAGCGGTCTTCTTTGACCATCCGCTCGGAGATTAGAATTGCGTCTTCGTAGTTGTAGCCTTCCCACGGCATGAACGCGACGAGCACGTTCTGGCCGAGCGCAAGCTCCGCTTCGTCCGACGACGGTCCGTCCGCGAGCACTTGACCCGGAACGACGCGCTCGCCGAGCGACACGATCGGACGCTGGTTGATGCACGTGCCGGCGTTGCTGCGCACGAACTTCAGAAGATCAAAAATCTTCTCTGTGCCGTCTTCGAGCGTGATCGCGATCGCCTTCGCATCGACGGCGGTCACTTGACCGTTGACGTCGCTGACGATGAGCGAACCCGAGTCCTTCGCCGCGCGATACTCCATGCCGGTGCCGACGATCGGCGCATCCGGACGGAGCAACGGAACGGCTTGACGTTGCATGTTCGCGCCCATGAGTGCGCGGTTTGCGTCGTCGTGCTCGAGGAACGGAATGAGCGCCGTTGCGACCGAGACGATCTGCTTCGGCGAAACGTCCATCAACTGAACACGCGCTGCGGGTTCTTCGATGTACTCTTCCGCGTAACGGCAGACGACCGTTTCGCTCGTGATCTCACCGTTCGCTTCGTCGACCGGCGTGTTCGCTTGCGCGATGATGTATTCGTCTTCGCGATCGGCCGTGAGGTACTGAATGTTGTCCGTGACGTGGCCGTTCTCGACGACGCGGTACGGCGTTTCGATGAAACCGAACTTGTTCACGCGTGCGTACGTCGCGAGCGAACCGATCAGACCGATGTTCGGGCCTTCCGGCGTTTCGATCGGGCAGATGCGGCCGTAGTGCGAGTGGTGGACGTCGCGGACTTCGAAGCCGGCGCGTTCACGCGAGAGACCGCCTGGGCCGAGAGCCGAAAGACGGCGCTTGTGCGTGAGTTCCGCGAGCGGGTTCGTTTGATCCATGAACTGCGAGAGTTGCGATGAACCGAAGAACTCTTTGATCGCGGCGACGACCGGACGAATGTTGATCAGCGCTTGCGGTGTGACCGTTTCGATGTCCTGAACCGTCATGCGTTCGCGAACGACGCGCTCGAGACGCAGCAAACCGACGCGGAACTGATTCTGCAGCAGTTCGCCGACCGAACGCACGCGGCGGTTGCCGAGGTGGTCGATGTCGTCCTTTGCAATCACGCCCGTCGCGACTTTGATGAGGCGGCGGATAACCGCAATCATGTCGGCGCGCGAGAGGCACTTCACATCGATCGACGGCTCTTCGAGACCGGCGTACTCATTGATCTGAATCGTCGGCGTGGCGGCGCGCTCTTCCACGTCCGGATTCTCGATCCGGTAGTGGAATTTACCCTGCAGCTTGTAGCGGCCGACGCCGGCGAGATCGTAACGCTTCTCGTCGAAGAACAACGACTCGAGCAGCTTCTCGGCGTTCTCCGCATTTTCGGGTTCGCCGGGACGCAGCTTCTTATAGATCTCCTTGAGCGCGTCTTCGCGCGTCTTGATATCTTTGTCTTTGTCGATCGAGTTCTGGATCAACGGCGAATTATCGAAGAGCGCAAGAATCGCTTCATCGCTCTCCCAATTCAAACCGAGATCCGGACGCGAAAGCGCGCGAATGAACGTCGAAACGTAGATCTTACGGTTCTTATCGATGCGAACGCCGATGGTGCCCTCGGTCTCGTCGTTCTTCGTGCCGTTATCCGTTTCGAATTCGATCCACGCGCCACGGTTCGGAATGATCGTGGCGTTGTACGTCGGACGTGAATTCGTATCGAGGTCTTGGCTGTAGTACACGCCGGGCGAGCGGACGAGCTGGCTCACGATCACGCGCTCTGCGCCGTTGATCATGAACGTGCCCTTGTCCGTCATGAGCGGGAAATCGCCCATGAAGATTTCTTGGTCCGGGATACCCTTGATTTCGCCCGATTCGGCGGTGATGAGACGAACGCGGACGCGTAGCGGAGCGCTGTACGTCATGTCGCGTTCGCGACATTCTTCAATAGAATACTTGGGCTCGCCGAGCGAGTGCTCGCCGAATTCGAGGATCAGGTTACCGGTAAAGTCTTTGATCGGGGAGATCGACGCAAATGCCTCGCCCAAACCTTCCGTCTTGAACCAGTCGAAGCTGGCCTTCTGAAGTTCGATCAGGTTGGGAATTTCGAGGACGTGCGGAATCTTCGCGAACGAGTGTCGCGTGCGCTTGGGGCCGGGATCCGGCGGCTGCTCGATCGTAAACGCGCCGGCCGCTGCAGGAAACGTTGTATGGACCGCAGTGGTCGTAACGCCGGCGTTCGGCGCGGGCCGCTCGGTACGCTTCGACTTGCCCTTCGCACCTGCGGAGCTCTTCGCAGGGGACTTCGGAGCCGTCGTTTTCGCCATTCGTTCTCTCTCTTTGGGTTTGGAACACACAAAAGAGGCCGAGCTCGTCCGGCTTACTGGGCGCCGGGCGGTCTCGCCCTTCTTCTACTTTGTGGCTTATAAGCCGCAGGGCATAGGCTGAGATTCTACCACCGCCCCACCAGGGCGTCAAGGCTACTAATCCGCGGCTGAGGGGAGGCCCCGCCGGCGTGCCTTTTCTAAGAGCGCTCCACCTAAGAGAGCGAGTACGCCGCCCGGGAAGAGCAGCGTGACAAAAAACGCAACTGTCTGCACGACATACGAGTGGCCGTGATGTGCACCTAAGGCTCCCATGATCTTCGAAAGCATACCACGCTTGGCAAGCCTTGTGCGTTATCGGTACCATAGTTCTTTATGCGCGACGCAGCCGACGGTGCCGTTGACAGTTGGGTTGAAGCCGTAGCGGCATCAACTGCTGATTCTGCACGACTTCCACGTGAATACATTTCCTACACGATCGACGTGCAAGAGCACTATTACGTGCCGCGTTTCGTGCTATCCGCATTTGTCGCCGGACGGCGCATCGATCTTGCGACGCTTGCAACTGCCAACGCAAAATACGCGATGCAATCCGATCGCACCGTCGGCAAACTCGTCGGCGCGAGCGGCTTGCTCGGCGGCCTGCGAAATCTCTCGCCGGTCGTACTCGGCACGTTACTGCAAGCGTTGGTCGCGACGCATCGTTTGCATTGGCGCACGGTGGATGCGCCACGGCTCTCCGACGAGCCGCTTTCGAACGTAAGACTCGCCTGGATACGCGGCAGCGACGGGCGGCAGCGTTTGCATTTACACGGAAGGCCGTCGACCGTCTTGTTGCCGTCGTCTCCGTTGTGGTACGTCGACGCGCGCACGAATACGGCGGGCATGGTGCAGGTCGAGGTGCCGGCGGCGACTGCCGCCGTGCTCGCCGGTGCGCCGTCGCTCACGAGCGATCAGGCGCGACGCGTCAACGTCGCACTGCGCCACGTGTTCGCGGCAACGAATGTCGAACCGCCGCAGCTCGACGAAGCAATCGACGTCGTCGATCGCGACCCCGCGCCGGTCGTTCGCTTCACGGTCGACGGCGAGCGCGTGATTCCAGAATTGACATTTGCATACGGCGATACTGAAGTGCGTGAGGGCGATCCGCGTCGCGAATTTCGAGCGGGCGCTGCGGTGTGGCCGCGCCGTACGACGTTCGAGGCGCAGGGCGCCGAGCGGTTTCGCGAATTGCATCTGGGGCCGGAAACGAGCGAACGCGAGTGGGTTTCGTTTGTCGGCTACATCGCGCCGCAACTGCGGCGCGAAGGCTGGCGCATCGAGATCCCCGACGATTTTCCGTACTCTGTGGTCGAGGCCGGCGACGAATGGCATGCGGAACTGACCGATGCCGAGGCGCGCTGGTTCAATATCGATTTAGGCATCGACGTCGAGGGCGAACGGATTCCGTTGCTTCCGCTCCTCGTCAACGGATTGAACGCAAACGACTCCAGCGAACCGTTCTACGCGCGATTGCCGAGCGGCGCATACGTCGCGCTTCCGCGTGAACGCGTTGCGCGATTGCTCGCGACGCTCGTGGATCTCTTCGACGCGCCGCTTACTGAGGACGGGCGCATGCGCGTCCCGGCTGTTCGCGCCGCAGCTTTAGAGGATGTGTTCGCACTCGCGCGCGCGCGCGGCATCGGCGTTGCGCGTTTGCGCGAGCTTTTCGATGCGCTCACCAAACTCGACGGCAATTCGTTGCAGTTGCCGGCTTCTTTCGTCGGCGAATTGCGGCCGTATCAGCGCGACGGCGTCGCCTGGCTGCAAGCCTTGCGCGAGCGAAGCTTCGGTGGGGTGCTCGCCGACGACATGGGCTTGGGAAAGACCGTGCAATTGCTGGCGCACGTGTTGATCGAACGCGAGGCCGGACGATTGAACGCGCCGGTTCTCATCGTTGCGCCGACGAGCGTCGTCCCGAACTGGCGCGCGGAGATCGCCCGTTTCGCGCCGTCGCTACGCACGCTCTCACTCACGGGACCAGATCGGCGCGACCGGTTCGAAGACATCGTCAACGCCGACGTCGTGCTCACGACGTATGCGCTGCTTCCGCGAGACAATGCAACGATCGCGCCGCTCCGCTGGTCGATCGTCGTGCTCGACGAAGCGCAAGCGATCAAAAATCCACGCACCAATGCCGCGACGGTCGCGCGGCGCTTGCACGCTCAACAACGGCTCGCGCTTACAGGTACGCCAATCGAAAACCACCTCGAGGAATTGTGGTCGATCTTCGCGTTTGCCGAGCCCGGATTGCTCGAAGACCTTTCGTCGTTTCGGCGTTTCTTTCGCACGCCGATCGAAAAGCAAGGCGATACGTTACGTCGCAGCGCGCTTGCGTCGCGCTTGCGCCCGTTTCTCTTACGCCGCACGAAAGCGTCGGTCGCACGCGACCTTCCGGAGAAAACCGAGATCATCCAACGCGTGGAACTCTCGGGCGAACAGCGCGACCTCTATGAAACGATTCGTCTCGCCATGCACGCGCGCGTTCGCGAAGAAGTCGAGCGTCGCGGCCTCAACCGCAGCCGCATCGTCGTGCTGGATGCTTTGCTGAAGCTGCGGCAAGTGTGCTGCGATCCGCGATTGCTCAAACTTCCAGCCGCTGCGACCGTCAGCGAGTCGGCAAAACTCGAGGCACTCCTCGAAATGCTGGAAAGCTTGATCGAAGACGGTCGCCGGATTCTTCTCTTCTCGCAGTTCACATCGATGCTGGATTTGATCAAACCGGAGCTCTTGAAACGCGACATTCCGTTCGTCGAACTGCGCGGGGCGACGCGCGACCGCGAAACGCCGGTGCAACGATTCCAAGCGCGCGAAGTGCCGCTTTTTTTAATCAGCCTCAAGGCCGGCGGCACCGGATTGAACCTCACGGCGGCGGATACCATCATCCATTACGATCCGTGGTGGAATCCCGCAGTCGAACAACAGGCGACGGATCGCGCGCACCGCATCGGTCAAGAGCAGCATGTATTCGTGTACAAGTTGATTGCCGATGCAACCGTCGAGGATCGCATCGTGGAACTTCAGGAACGCAAAGGAGACTTGGCATCGTCGCTGTTTGATGAGACCGCACACGCCCCACTAGCCCTAACGTCTGAGGATATTGAAGCGCTCTTTTCGTAATTATTTGAGTGCAGCCGTCGCGTTCTGCACCGCCGCGATCATCCGCGCGGTCGCCTTCGACACCTGATCTTGATCTTTGCCCGCGAACACGATTTCCGGGAAGCTCGTGAACACGCGGTCGATCGTGTGATAATAGGAGTTCTGCAACAAACCGTCGTCGAGGAAGAACGCGTTGCGCGAGGCTACTTCTTTTGCCGCGATCGCGTTCATCGTCGCGACATCTCCGGCGGCTTCTGCCTTCGCCATTGCGGCGTCGGTCGCGTGCGCGGCGGTTTGGTAGGTTTCGAGCGCCGTGCGCAAATCGCTCAGTGTCGTCTTGCCGTTCGAGTTCGTAAACACCGCGGCTTGAACCGGCATGAGATCTTTGAGCAACTGATCGGGGATCTCTCCGACGCGCAGCGGCATCGTATACGCGTTCGCGGCACGCATCGCTTGGATGGCGGTGACTTGTGCGGTAATCACGGCTTCTTTCATGCCGGGATCATAGGTGCGCAAACCGTCGAGGTTATCTTCGGCGGTGTGGTGCGCGCCGAACGGACCGTAATAGCCGTTCGACGTGCTGAGGATTCCCAGCATGTATGCAAAGTTCTGATGATCCGAACCGCCCCCCATCGGATTGAGCAATGGACGATCGTGCTGATCGCGCGCGCCGAGCATCGCACCGTCCCGTCCGGGAACGACGTCGCAGATTTGCTTCATGAACTGATACAAGCCGGGCGATGCGCTCACGATAAACGGATCGCCGGTCGTGAGTTGATCGGTGTTGATGTACTGCACCATTGATTTTCGCAGATTCGCACCGTCTTCGTAAATGAGGGCCGCGGAGCCGAAGAGCCCGAGTTCGTGACCGTCCCACGACGCGATCTCGATCGTTCGTTTCGGCTTCCACCCCGCTTTACGCAGCGCCGCAAACGCATCGGCATCTTGCAAAAGTACGGTCGTACCACTACCGGGATCGACCGCGCCGAACGTCATCGCGTCGCGGTGGCTTCCGATCATTACCATGTGATTCGGATCGGTTGTGCCCGCCATGTCGCCGAAGACGAGCCAAATCGGCTTGACCTTTCGTTCAAATTTCGACACGACGTGCACGCGTTCGTTGCCGCCGAAGTACTGCACGAATTCAAACATCGGATGCCATGACTGCGGGACGACCTCGCCGGTCATGCCTGCAAGCAGCGCGCGCGCAACGCTTTGCGTGATGCTGAGTTCGGGAATCGTCGCGTGCGGAATCTCGTTCCAGCTCTTGTGTGCGGCGCCGGGAAGCGGCGCTTTGCCGTCCATCGTCGGATCGCCCGGCGCACAGCACATGAAACTACGCGGATTCGGTCCACTGAAACGCTCGGCCATGTTCGTGTTCTTGTAGTTACCGTTCGGCCATATTTGGCCGCCGCCGTAACCGCTCGTTGCCGGCTCGAAGAACGCGAGAATCGCGACGACTCCGCGCTTCGTCAATTCGTTGTAACTGTTGAACGAACGATCGACGGCCGGCAGACCGCCGGCGTTCGGCGCACCGAGGCGCTCGATGACGACCGCGCCCTTGAGCGACACGTGCTTCGCATCGAGTTCCGCGATATCGTCTTTCGATCCGGTGTTCACATAGACGAGCGGTCCGCTCACGTCGCCGTCGCCCGATTCTTCCATGAACGGTGGGCCGGCCATTGTTTCCCACTTGGTGTGACGTCCCGCCGTGCCTTCGAGCAAATCGAAATTCTGCGGACGCGGTGAAACGAGTGAGAGTTTCTCGACGATCGGACCCGTGAACATGACGTCGTACTCTTTGATGCGCGTCGTGAAGCCGTCCGCCGACAGGCGCTTCGCAACATAGAGCGCCGTCGCATGATCTGCCTCCGTCGTCGCGCGATGCGGCACCGAAGAGATGTGCCGCTCGATATCCATCGCGTTCGCTGCGCTCGGAAGTTTCATGACGAGTTGCTCGTAGCGATACTCTTGCGCGACAGCGGGTCCATTAGCCCAACCGACCGGCACGGCCGGCGTAGGCGCCGGCGTCTGTCCCGTGAGCAACGCACCGAAGACAACGCACGCTAAAACGCGCGATAGACGAAGCCGCATGTATAGCCCTCCACAGCTAGTACAGGGCAGTAACGGCGACGGCCTCAGGATTCCTGCGACGCAAAGCCCAAGTAATGCCATGCAGTTGGCATCGGCGCGGCGTATTCTCACCCCATGCAGTACGTCGACGGCCAGCTCATCTTCTCAGCGACAGACCTCACTAAGTTTCTCGAGTGCCGCCGGCTGACCGAACTCGACGATCTCGTAGCGCGCGGCGTCGCGCAGGCGCCGCCCGACGATGACGAGCAGAGCAAGCTCATCCGCCGCAAAGGCGAGGAACACGAAGCGGCCTATCTGGCGCGTCTCGAACGCGACGTCCCAGGTGTCGTGGAGATTCGACGGAGCAGGCGGAGCATCGAGGCCTATCACGAGGCCGAAGCGCAAACGCTCGCAGCAATGCGTGCCGGCGCGCCGGTCATCTATCAGGCAACGCTCTTCGACGGACAGTTTCTGGGTCACGCCGATTTTTTGCGGCGCGTCGAGCGGCCGTCTGATCTTGGGCCGTGGAGCTACGAAGTGCTCGACACGAAGCTCGCGCTCTCGTCAAAGCCGTACTTTTTGATTCAGCTCTGCAACTACAGCGAACATCTCGTGAGGCTGCAAGGCATCGCTCCGCGCCATGGCTACATCATCCTCGGCAACAACGAAGAGCAGTCGTTCCTCATGCACGACTACGAAGCGTATTACCGGCATCTCAAGAACGAATTTCTCGCGTTCGTCGAACGCGCGTCCGGACATAGCGCGCCGTCGGAGTATCCTCTCGTGCGCAAGCACTGCAGTTACTGTCCGTGGAGTGCCGCCTGCGAGACGAAACGCGTTGCTGACGATCATCTGAGCATCGTTGCGTGGATGCGCCGCGATCAAATCGCAAAATTCGAAGACGGCGGCATCTCGACCGTTGCGCAACTGGCGCGCGCGACCGATGAAGCACGGCCAAACGGGATGAATCCGGACACGTTCGTGAAGCTGCGCCGCCAGGCGGCGCTTCAAAAGCGCGGCGCCGACGGCAGCCTTCACTACGAATTGCTGCGCCACGATCCGAGAACCGGCTTCGGCATCCTCCCGAAGCGCAGCGACGGCGACGTCTTCTTCGATATGGAAGGCGACCCGCTTTACGAGCCCGGCCGATCGCTCGAGTACCTCTTCGGCGCCTGGACGCTCGAAGCACCGCAGTTCCACGCTTTATGGGGACTCGATCCCGTAGGGGAAAAACGCGCGTTCGAACACTTCGTCGATTTCATTATCGCGCGCCGGCGACGTTTTCCCGATCTGCACGTTTACCACTATGCGAACTACGAGAAGGCTGCGTTGCGGCGGTTAGCTCAACAACACGCCACGCGCGAGGATGAGGTGGACGAGCTTCTCCGTGGTGAGGTCCTCGTCGACCTCTTTGCCGTCGTTCGTCAAGCGATTGCGATTTCGCAAAACAGCTACAGCATCAAGCGCCTCGAGAAGTATTATGACTTGAAGCGCTCGACGAGTGTGAAGAAAGGCGACGATTCGATCGTCATGTTCGAACGCTGGCTTCACGACGGCGACGACGGAATTCTTCGCGATATCGAGGCGTACAACCGCGACGACTGCTACTCGACGTACCTCCTGCGCGAATGGCTGCTCGAGCGCCGCGACGAGGCATCGCGCGAACACGACGTGGAATATCCGTTCCACGAGACGGAAGGCTCAGATGCACCGCGACGCGACGAAGTGTTGGAGCGTCGCGCTTCCGAACTGGAACGCGAACTACTCGCGGAGATTCCGATCGTCGACGAGCGCTCATTCGACACGCTCGCCGAAGAGACGCGCAAACGGTATCTTTTGGGACACGCTTTGAGTTACCACCGGCGCGAGGATAAGCCGGTATGGTGGGCGTTCTTCGATCGCTGCGACAACGTCGACGACTTGCTCGAGTTCGATCGCGAGGCGATCGCAGGCCTTCGCTATGACGAAAGCGTGCCGCCGCGACCGGACGCGCGCAGCAAAATTTACACCTACCGAATGCCGGAACAGCGCTACAAGTTGGGCGCCGGCGATGACGTGTATGATCCGAGCATCAAAAAGCGCGTCGGATCGATCGTCAGTATCGACGACGATCGCGGCATTCTCGAGCTTAAGACAACGCGAGGCGAAGAGTACGTAAGCTCGATCGTAGCACTCATCCCCGGCGGTCCGCTCAATACCGCAGAGCAGCGCCGTGCCATCACACGCATCGCTCAAAGCGCACTCGACGGAAATCTGGCGAACGAATATCCGGCCGTGGCCGATCTCGTCAGCGCTGCAATTCCTCGCGTGAGAGGAATCGAATTAGGTGACGTACTGCAACCGGAAACAGTAAACGCAGAAGCGGTTTCGCGTATCGTCGCCAACCTCGATAACAGCTATCTCTTCATTCAAGGGCCGCCGGGCAGCGGTAAAACGACGACTTGTTCCTCCGTCATCGCCGATCTGCTGCAGCGTGGTGCGCGCGTCGGCGTCGTCAGCACAGGTCACAAAGCGATTCATCACCTCCTGCATAAGGTCGAAGCGCGGATGTGGGAACGCGGAGCGATTTTTCGCGGCCTCTACAAGCACAGTTCGACGAGCGCGCATTCCGAATACCGCTCCGAATTGCCGCGCGCCATGATCGAATCGGTCGACGACAACGCCGCATTCGAGGGACCGCACTTCAACCTCGCGGGCGGAACATCGTGGCTCTTCTCGCGCCCCGAGCTTTGCGGTGCGTTCGACTATCTGTTCATCGACGAAGCGGGGCAGGTTTCGCTCCCGGATGCAATCGCTGTGGCGGGATGCGCAAAGAACGTCGTGCTGCTCGGCGATCCTGCGCAGCTCGCGCAAGTCAGTCAGGGCACCCACCCCTATCGAGCCGGCTGGTCCGTCTTGGAACACGTCCTCGGCAATGAGCCTACGATCCCGCCTGACCGTGGTATTTTCCTCGACGTCAGCTATCGGATGCAGCCGGAGATCTGTGAATTTATTTCGCTTGCGATGTATGATGGGCGCCTATCTGCCGGTCCCGACACCGTGCATCACGCGGTTCGCAGCGCAGGATTGAGCGGCGGCGGATTACGATACATTCCGATCGAACACGTCGCAAACAGTGCGAGTTCCCTCGAAGAGGCCGACGCAATCGTGCGCGAGGTGGCGATGCTGCGTGACGGTTTGGTGACCGACGATAATGGAATCGAGCGGCCGATGCGCGATGAAGATATCATCATCGTAACGCCCTACAACGCGCAGCGGCGTCTGATCGAACGGCGTCTGCGCGACGCCGGATTCAGCGTTCCCGTCGGTACCGTCGACAAGTTTCAAGGACAGGAAGCCGCCGTCGTCTTTTATTCGATGGCAACGTCGAGCGGCGACGACGTACCGCGCGACCTCCAATTTCTCTTCGAGCAGAACCGGTTCAACGTCGCGGTTTCTCGTGCGCGAGCGCTCTCGGTGCTGGTTTCCAGTCCGCAGCTGCTCGACGTCGCATGCAATTCGCCGCAACAGATGGCGCTGATCAACTTCCTCTGCGCTTATGTCGAAAGAAGCATCTCTTTAGCACATGATTCTTGCACTCGCGCTTAGCGCTGCGCTGCATGCGGAAGCGCAACGCGTCACGATCGTCCGCGACAATTGGGGAATTGCACACGTTCACGGAAAGACTGATGCCGACGCCGTCTTCGGCATGGCATACGCGCAAGCCGAGGACGATTTCAATCGCGTTGAAACGAACTACCTGACCTCGCTCGGACGCGTCGCAGAAGCGGAAGGCGAAGCCGCACTCTTCACGGACCTGCGCGCGCGGCTCTTCAACGATCCCGCCGATCTCAAAGCGCGGTATGAAGCGAGTCCCGCGTGGTTGCGCTCGCTGATGAATACGTGGGCCGACGGACTCAACTATTATCTGCTCACCCACCCGAACGTGCATCCGCGCGCGATCGACCACTTCGAACCCTGGATGGCGCTGAGCTTTAGCGAGGGCAGTATTGGTGGTGACACCGAGCGCGTATCGATTCCGGAGCTCGAGGCATTTTACGGCGGCAAGCCCGTTGCGGTGCAGCCGGCACCAGTCGCGACGCCGATTCCCGATCCTGCGGGCTCGAACGGCATTGCTATTGCGCCATCCGACACGGCCGATCACAACGCGCTGCTGCTGATCAATCCGCACACGTCATTTTATTTTCGTTCAGAACTGCAGATGTCGAGCGATGAAGGGCTCGATGCCTACGGCGCGGTCACCTGGGGACAGTTCTTCATCTATCAAGGCTTCAATCAGCACATCGGATGGATGCACACATCGACAGGTGCGGACAACGTCGATCGCTTCGCCGAGACCATCGTCCGCCGCGGCAATCGACTGTACTACCGGTACGGAGGCGAGCTGCGGCCCGTGACCGTGCAGTCAATCGCGCTTCGTTACCGGTTGCCCGATGGGTCGCTCGCAAGTAGAACATTCACGGTGTACCGGACGCACCACGGACCGATTGTTGCGTCGGAAGGCGGCAAATGGATCGCCGAAGCGCTGATGTACCGGCCCCGTAGAGCGCTGATGCAGTCGTACCTGCGCACGAAGGCAACTGATTTCGCGAGCTACCGGCGCGTCGCCGAACTCGAGGCGAATTCGTCAAACAACACGATCTTTGCCGACGACAAGGGCGAGATCGCGTACATGCATCCACAATTTATTCCGCGGCGGAGCGATCGTTTCGACTACACGAAGCCCGTCGACGGGTCCGATCCCGCAACCGATTGGGACGGCGTGCTCTCGCTCGATCAAGAACCGCATGTGCTCAATCCGAGCGTCGGATGGGTGTTCAACACGAATGACTGGCCCTATTCCACCGCGGGTCCCGATAGTCCGAAGCGGCAAGATTTTCCGCGCTACATGGATACGGCAGGCGAGAACGCACGCGGGATGCACGCGGCGCTTCTGTTGACCCAGCGGCAGGATTTCACACTCGAATCACTTCTCGCCGCAGCGTTCGATCCGAACCTGCCGCTCTTTACGCAACTCGTTCCGCAACTCGTTCGCGCCTACGATGACGCACCGGCAACCGACCCGCGCAAGGTCAAACTGCAAGAGCCGATCGCGGCACTCCGTGATTGGGACCGCCACTGGTCGACGACGTCAGTGCCGACGACGCTCGCGATTTACTGGGCCGAAGCACTCGCCCACGTTGCCGACAGCGCGCATCCCGACGTTCTTTTGGCGACATCGCCGGAACAGAAACTCGCTAGCCTCGCAACCGCTGTTGACAGGCTCGTAGCAGACTTTGGAACGTGGAAGATGCCGTGGGGCCGGATCAACCGCTTCCAGCGCCTGAACGACAGCATTAAACCGCAGTTTGACGATTCGGCGCCGAGTATTCCCGTTGGCTTTGTTCCGGGAACGTGGGGGTCACTCGCAGCGTTTTATACACCGCCGGTTCCGAATTCGAAATTGCGTTACGGCAGATCGGGCAACAGTTTTGTTGCGGTTGTAGAGTTCGGCAAACGCGTGCGTGCCGTTGCCGTTACTGCCGGCGGCGAAAGCGGCGACCCGCATTCACCACATTTCGACGATCAAGCGCAACGCTATGCTACCGGCGATCTGCGTCCGGTATACTTCTATGCCGATGAACTCGCGGGTCACGTCGAACGCGCGTATCATCCGGGCGAGTAACCCGGTTACGGCGCGAAGAGCACTTTGCCGCCGCGTCCCGGCCTCTCGGCCGCGGCGAGCGCCGCTTTTACTTCGCTGAGCGGGTAGACACCGGCCGCCGGGAGCGGTAGCGCGCCGCGCATGGCCATCTCGAACACGCGCTGCATCGCGCCCTTGCGCTCCTCGTTGCTCGCACGCCGCATCCACGAGGACATCCAAAAGCCGCGCACGGTGCATTCGAGCGAAATCATCAAACTCGGGTCGAGCTTGATCGGCGCGCCGGAGAGGCCGCCAAAAATAATGATCTCGCCGAACTGCGCGAGCACGCGCTGCAACGTTAGTGTTTGCGGGCCGGCGACGGAGTCAACGATGCGCGCAAGCCCTTTGCCGTTCGTCAATTCGCGAATTTCATGCTGCCACTCGCCTTCGTCGCTCGTTACGACAACGTGGCGCGCGCCGTAGCCGCGCAATTCTTCGGCAGCGCGTTCGCTGCGAACGATATTGACGATGTTGACGTCATGCGCTTGCGCTAATTGCATCACGATACGGCCGACTGCGCCGCTGGCGGCATTTTGCCCGATCCACATGCCCGGCTGCGTTCGCAGCTCCTCGAAGAGTACGACCGCGGACAGCGGCATCGCGAGCAGCTGCGCGGCCATCTCGTCCGGAATTGCGTCCGGCACCGGCACGAGCGCAAACTCCGGCACGACCACGTACTCGGCCCACGCCGAATTTGGTATCGCAGCGGCGACGCGGCGGCCGTCCACCTCGCCGACGAGTTCCGTGCCGCCGATTGCGGGAAGCGTCGGTTTATACCCGTAGGTGCCCCGGATCGTCGCGAGATCGTGATTGTGAATCGGCGAGCGCAACATCCGAAGGCGGACTTCGCCTGAACCGGGCTGCGGAAGCGGAACGTCGGCGACGTCCACGACCGAGAGGGGATCTCCGAACCGGTCGTATCGTAAAGCGAGCATTCTTCGTGCGTTCGACAGGCTCGGGGCGACACTTCTCGCGAACGGTCGAGCATGCGAGCGATATCCGGATTCTTCGTCCGCGTCTTTGAGTTCGCGATACCCGACCCGTACGTATTCGCGGTTCTCCTGACGCTGCTCACCGGACTCTTAGCGCGCATCTTCGCGCCCCATCACGGCCAAATCGAAGTTATATCTGCGTGGTACAAAGGCATCTTCGACATTTTCGAATTCGCCTTGCAAATGATCTTGATCTTGGTGACCGGCTATGCGCTCGCGAGCAGCGCACCGGTACGTCGCGCACTCTTTGCGCTCGCTGCGCGGCCGACCTCGACGCGCGGCGCCGTGACACTCACGTTTCTCGTCTCCGCCGTGGCATGTTGGCTCAATTGGGGATTCGGACTCGTCGTCGCGGGGTTGCTCTCGCGTGCGATCGCTCGGCGCATGCGTATCGATTTCGGCTGGCTCGTCGCCGCAGCATACTCTGGATTCCTGATTTGGGCGAGCGGACTTTCGAGTTCGATCGCGCTCGCGCAAGCAACGCCGGGCAGTAAACTCAACATCGTTCAATCGCTCACCGGCACGGTTCTGCCGCTCTCACAGACGGTGTTCACTTGGTTCAATCTCGTACCGGTTGTCGTGCTGTTGATCGTGATCCCGTTTCTGTTCATGGCATTTGAACCACGCGGCAACGACGTAATTGCGGCGCAACTGCCGGTCGAAGATGTCGATGACGCGGTCATCGTCAAGCGACCGCCGACACTCGGCGCGATCTTAGACAACGCCTGGATATTGAACCTTGCGATCGTGATTGCGGGTGCATATTACCTGATTTACACCTGGATCACGTCCGGCTTTTCATTGCCGATCCAGAGCGTGATCTTCATCTTCTTTCTGCTCGGCCTACTGCTGCATTGGACGCCGATAGCGTACGTTCGCGCGATCAACGAAGCGGCGCGGGTTACAGGGCCGTTGCTCATTCAATATCCGCTCTATGGCGGCATCATGGGGATTATGACGGGAACGGGCCTTGCGGGCGTGATCGCGCAAGGCTTCGTCGCCTTCTCCACTGCCGGCACGCTGCCGTTTTGGAGCTATCTCTCGAGCGTCATCATTTCGCTCTTCGTTCCGAGCGGCGGCGGACACTGGGCGGTACAAGGACCGTTCGTCGTGCCGGCTGCCGCGAAACTCGGCGCCTCACAAGCAGCGACCGCGATGGGTGTCGCGGTCGGCGAACAGGTCGCGAATATGATTCAGCCGTTTTGGTGTTTGCCTGTGCTTGCGATCGCGGGGATCGGCTTGCGCCGCGTGATGGCGTTTACGGCGATGGTCTTTTTCGTCGCACTCGTCATCTTTGGCGCAAGCCTTCTGCTCTTGATTCCGCGCTAGAAGCGGAAGGTCAGGGTCAGCCAGACTTGTTGCGGCGGAAGCGCGTACTCTTCATTGTTGTTGTTGTATGAAATCGCGCTGGGCGATCCGAACTGGTTGAACAGTATCGGCGTTCCCATTCCGATCAGCCCGTATGGATTGGAGTTCTGACCAAAGACGTTGTAGACGCCGAGATTAAACGTCGCCGGACCAAAGGTCTTTGATGCATTCGCTGTAGCATACCAATACGAAGGCCGGTTAAATCCGTTATTGCTGGCCACATAGTGCTCGTCGAAACGGACCGTCCAGGCGCCTGGATTGCTCGTATAGCCGATACCGGCGTTCGCGGTCTGCAGCGGAATGCCCGAAAACTGTTGTCCATTGATCAGACTTGTGTTATTGAGGAGAATTTCATCGGAGAGTCCCTTGTAATACGCTGATTGGACAGCGTAATTTCCATCGATTTCTACTCCGCGCACAATCGGAACCCGAGTTTGCACATTGAAGCCGCGGTAGACCGCTTGAGCTGCGTTGAACGGCGCGGAGACACCGAAGTTCGACTGGTTGAACGATGTGCCACATGTCGCGGCGAGAGTGGCGGCATACGCCGCAAAATATGAGGGATCCGGTAGTTGTGACCCTGGAACGATGGAGAGTGGATACACGGACGTAAGGATCGGGTTATTCTGGATCGTGTCGTACGCATCGAACTCGAGCGTCGCCGAATTCTGGAATCGATGCGCGAGAGCGAGTTCAACGTCGTTTGCCTGTTCCGGCTGAACGAAGGGGCTGGCTCCGCTTCCGAGCGAAACCAGGCCGTTTGCGCAATTCTGCTTAGGATTAAAGCTGGGATTGCTTGCTACACCAGGTTCGAAAGAAAAGCCGCCAACGATCAGCGAGGGATCGGGCTCACTCGTCGCGCGTCCCCATGCGGCCCGAACCACGTCACTCGACGTCGGGCGGTAAACCACCGAAATGCGCGGGTCCGCATTTGTCGTCGCCGTGTTCACCGAACGCTCGATCGAAAGATCCGCGAAGACGGACA
>JAMXLG010000381.1 GCA_024281135.1 Vulcanimicrobiia bacterium
TGGCTCATCGTCCCGGCGATGGAGTATCTCGACGGTCGGCTTGACGGTATTCCGGTGCGTTCGCTCGGTGACGCGTTCGGCGGGTCGATCGCCCTGGGCTTATGCACGACGCTCGTCTGTGCGGCCGTGGTAGCCTCGCTCGTTTGCGCGATCGCGCATTGGTTGATATCGCATCGCGACTCGATCGCAACGATGATCGAGACGCTGCTGGCTCCATTCGCTGCCTCCGTTCGTCCGAACGGTTATGATCGGGTCGGCTTCCTTCTTGCTCCTCGGCGGCGCCGCACCCTAACCGCGCTGCGACTCGCCAAACGCGGACCTCCTGCGACCAGCTTCGCTTAGCACACCCTAAACAGAAGCACCCCTCGACTCCGTCGAGGACCACAGGAGTAACCCATGGGAATCCCGATCGCATGCATGCGCGCGTGCGTGACTTTGGCACTCGTCGCCACAGTTTACTTCGCCTCGTTCGGCGTCGCGCACGCCCAGTCAACTTTCGACGTCACCGGCAGAGTGACGGCCAACGACGGAACACCGATCGCCGCGGCATCGGTCGTTCTCTCCCTGCAAGGCGTCTCGCGCAGCGGCCACAGCGATGCGCATGGCAACTTCGTCATCAAAGCGGTCCCCGCCGGAACCTACGCGCTTTACGCGTCCGCGCCCGGTTACCAAGCCATTTCGCAGCGCACGGTAACGATCGACGCGGGGAACTCAACGCTCACGATCACGCTCGCGCGCGCAACGACCAATTCGCTGACGGTGATCAGCACCGTGGAAGCCTCGGCGGGAGAAACGGTCTCGACGGCTTCGGCGCCGAGCGTCTCGCTCAACGCCCAAAAAGCTGCAGCCGCGGGCGTGCCGTCCGTAGCGGCCATGGTGTGGCCCCAGCTCTCGGTTACGCCGGTGCTTCCGTTGGGCGGGGGAAGCAACGCGACTCAAGTTTTTGCAGTACGCGGACCCGACCCAACCGAGACGCTCGTCGACATGGACGGGCACCAAATGAACAACGGAAACACCGGCGACTTCGACCTCTCGCTGCTCGATCCGGCGGCACTGCAAGAGGTTCAGGTGCTCTACGGCATTGCGCCCTCTTCGCTGATCGGCCCGAATACGATCGGCGGAGGCATCAATATCTTGACGTTGCAGCCGACGATGGCGCCGCATTCGCTCCTGCGCGTATTCGGCGGCTCGTATGGAACGTGGGGTGAAACGATTCAAACGACCGGAACCGACGACCGTTTCGGATATGCATTTTCATTCCACAACGCAAATTCGTCGGGATCGGTGAATCAAACGATTCTAGCGCCGCCACCCGGCGTCTCGCCTCCGAGGAGCGACGAATCGTCGCAAAGCGTCGGCAGCGGCTCGTACGGCGATTCGCTACTAACGAAGCTGCGCTATCAACTAGGAGGACCCACCGGTTACGGATACATTCAGCTCGATCTGCGCAACCAGACCGTCAGCAAAGACGAGTCCGCCCTTTTAACCAATTATACGCCGCCCAGTTTCGGCGGCGTCAGCGGCGATGCGCAAACACTGCAAAACGGCGGGTATCAAAGTTTTGCCGGCACCCAGCTCGGGGCACATCAAGCCAACTACGGCCTCGATGCGCAGCTTCCGCTGGGCAACGCGCAAGTTAACGGCGCCCCGGCGACGCTCTTTCAATTCAGCCATTTGACGACGCTCGCATCCCAGTCGGTCTCCGGGCCGGGAGCGCAAACGTCGCAGTACCTGTACAATCAGCGCGACTCGCTTGGCGACGACTGGCTCGAAATCGACCACCATTTCAACAGCGGCATGCTCTCGTTTAAGTACGATCTCCTGACCGAAAACCTGACTACGAATTACGTGCAAGGACAGGTAGTCGCTCAAGCGCGACAGATCGGCAGCGGCTTTGGTCCGAACGGCAATCAAGTTTCTGACAACTTGCTCATCCCTGACGACGAGGCTCCGCCGATTCAGACGTTTCCCATCTCACAAACTCAACGATCGGCCGTCTTGCGCTACAACGGAGATCCGTCCACTCACATTCACTACTCGATCGCGGCGTACGATAGCGACTTTAGCACCTTTGGAAGCAGTTTTGATCCGCGAGCAGGCTTCGTCTGGACGCCCACCGGCAACACCTCGGTGCGAGCCTCGGTCGGAACGACCTTCCAAAGCCCCCAGCTCTCGGAGCTGGTCGTTCCGCCTCCCGCGGCTCGCGTCCCTATTGGGGGTGTCGTCTATACCGGCAATTCCAACCTTCAACCCGATCACGCGACCGACTACGATCTGGGCATGGAGCAGATTCTCGGCAAATCAAACCGGCCGCTGCATCTTTCGATGGATCTCTACCAGACGAACTTGCGCGAACCGTCGAGCCAAACGAACCCCGTCCCGATCCCTAACTGTCAAACGATGAAAAATCCTACACCCTGCCCAATCAGCATGCCGGTCAATGCCGGCAACGGCGTCTATCGCGGCGCCGAAATTCGCGCGGATCAACAGCTCGGGCCCGAATTGCATCTGCGCGCGGGCTGGAATGTCGCTAGCTCCTTCCTCACCGAAGTTCCGCCCTACATTCAGGACGGTACGCTCGCGACGGGGCAACAATCTCTCGGGCAGCCGCTCCACAAAGCCTACATATCACTCGAGGAAGAACCGCGGATTGGACTAGCCTACGGCGTGGACCTCGACTACGAGGGCTGGTATAACGAGC
>JAMXLG010000382.1 GCA_024281135.1 Vulcanimicrobiia bacterium
CGCTCATGCAAGGCGAAGGCAGAGCACGGCAATGACCGACCACGTGCCGATGGGCTTCAGCGGAACTGACCAGCCCCGCGCGTCCATCTTCGACACTTGCATTCGGTGCGGTTTGTGCCTCCCGTCCTGCCCCACCTATTTGGAGACTATGACAGAAACGTCCGGACCGCGCGGCCGGATTAGTCTCATCAAGGCGGTCGGCGAATCGCGACTCGATCTCGGGAGCACCGGTTTCGTCGAGCAGATGTGGGAATGCCTCGACTGCCGCGCTTGCGAGGCGGTCTGTCCGTCCGGAGTTCGCTACGGTCAGCTTATCGAGACCGCGAGAGCGCAAATTCGGCGCGCCCAGGCTCCATTTGATTCCGCCGCCGCGCGAACCCTACGCGGCATCTTCTTACGCGCGCTTTTTGTCCGGCCCGATCTTATGCGCTTCGCCGCGACGTTGCTCGGCTTCGCGCAACGCAGCGATCTGATTTCACTCGCTCCACTTTTCGGATTCCGCCGCGCTTCAAAGCTGGCGCCGCGAGTCTCCGACTCATTTTTCATCGCGCGCGATCAGCGCTTCGATGCGCCGCGCTCGCGCGGCATCGCTTTTCTGCACACCGGCTGCATCATGCCGGTCGCGTTCGCCGAAGTTCACCGGGCTGCCGTTCGGATGCTCTGCCGCGGCGGATTATCGGTGATCGTGCCGAGCGGACAGGGTTGTTGCGGAGCCATCGCAATGCATGCCGGCGAGATTGACTTTTCGCGCGAACTCGCCAAGCGCAATATCGAAGCCTTCGAACGGAGTTGCGCCGACGTCTATGTCGTCGACGCGGCAGGCTGTGGAGCAATGCTCAAAGAGTATGGCGAGCTATTTGCCGATGACTCCGGCTGGGCGGCGCGTGCCGCGAGCTTTTCTAAACACGTCCGCGATATCACCGAAGTTCTGGACGCGCTCGACTTGCCGCCACCGGCACGTTCGATCGACGCCTTGGTGACGTATCAGGAGCCCTGCCATCTCGTGCACGCACAACGCGTTGCCGGCGCCCCTCGCCGATTGCTGGCCAAAATCCCGGGCATCCGCTTCGTCGAGATGGACGAAAGCGCAGTCTGCTGCGGCAGCGCCGGGATTTACAACCTGACGCAGCCCGATATGGCGTCACGTTTGCAGCGCCGAAAGGTCGACGCAATTCGACGAACGGGCGCAACCGTCGTGGCGACCGCGAACCCCGGTTGCGCCATTCAGGTAAGTGCCGGATTACGCGATGCGCGTTACCCCGCAACGGTAAGGCACGTGGTCGAACTGCTCGACGAAGGGTATTTGTAACTAGCGGCCTGTAACGCTGCTAGATAGTCGCGATAAGACGGTCTTTGTCGCGTTGTGCGTCTTCGAGCGAATGATAAACCGCGAAGACCGCGACGAGGCCGGTAATGTTCAGCAGGCGTGAGATCGGCCCGTCCGTTATGATGAGCCGGAAAGCACCACCGTGTTCAACGGCGCGGCGATGCGCGCCGATCAAAACGCCGAGGCCGGTCGAATCGAGAAACTCGAGCTGGGTGAGGTCGACGATGAGCTCGTGACTCTCTTTCTCGGTCGCTTCGGCGAGCGCAGCGCGGATCGTCGGAGCGGTCGCAAGATCCAAGCTTCCGCGCAGCTTGAAAACCAGTGTCTTTCCATCGTTCTCCGTCTTAAGATCGATGCCTAACTCGTCGTGCGCCATCTTTCGGGCGACGTTCGAGCCCACTGCGCGTTTGGCCTTGAGATCAATCGATTGCTACACAAATCGTGCCGCGTCGTCGTCCCAGCGCGTCAAGCGTTCGGCAAGAAGATGGACGCCGCCGATCCAACGATTGATAGGGTGCTCCTCAAGCCAATCCGCGTCGCCGGCGAGCACTCGGCGGCCGAGGGCGGTCGTAACGAGCCGTCCCTCTTCTTCTTCAACCAATGCAGCGTCGCCGGCGCCGAGGTCTTCGAGCATCTTTGCAAAGACGCGCTCTCCGAGAAAGTATGCTTCTTCGCGAGCCTGCGCACGCAAGAAGAGCTCCTGCGTCCGGCCCGGTCCCTGCGCGACGGCGTAGAGCGCTTGCCGTTGCGATCGCGAGAGTCCGTCTCGCTTCCACGGATATTCTTCGCAGAGTCGTTGCAACGCAGTGCGCAGGAAGGGCAGACCGATTGCGTCCTCGCCGGCAGCCGCGTAGAGATCCGCCGGAGAAGCCGAGGTAAAGCGCTCCCAGCTACGCCGCGCCGATTTGAAAACCGCCGGCGTCGCGGTGCGGCGTTTGGGGAAGAATGGAAAGATTTCATCGACCGTCATACCTGCGAGATACTGATCGCTTTGCACGACCGAAACGCGACCGGGCTCGAGATTCAGTTCCTCAA
Source organism: Vulcanimicrobiia bacterium (assembly GCA_024281135.1). The sequence continues at coordinate 2,363 of JAMXLG010000382.1, forward strand.
GCGCCGTGAGTGCTTGCAAGAGCTGCAGTTGGTCGTAAAGGTCGTGCTCGAACCAAAGCACCACTTCGTCGAAGTCTACGGCGCGGCGGAGCTGGGCATCGCGACGAGAAAAGTCGTGGATCAGTTTGATCGGGTTGCCATAGCCGCGCTCCGCTAGAAAACGCGCACGCACCGCACTCGT
>JAMXLG010000383.1 GCA_024281135.1 Vulcanimicrobiia bacterium
AGCCGTTGCAGCAACGACTCGCGTCTCTTCCGGACCCGGTCGACGTGAAGGTTTTCGTCACCCCGAGTTGACCCTATTGTCCACAGATGGCCAGTCTGGCCATCGCCTTTGCGATCGCAAGCCCGAAGATCACGGCGACAACGATCGAAGCGCAAGAATTCAACGACATTGCGAGCCGCTACACGGTCATGGGCGTCCCTCGTACGGTGATCAATGAGAACAACGACGACGCAATCGAAGGAGCGGTGCCCGCGGACATTTTCCTACAAAAGATTCTTGCAGTCTAACTGCAAAAGAAGAGGCGCGTGAAGACGTACCTCGCGACAAAAAATGCCGGGAAGCTCGGCGAGATTCGTAATATGCTCTCAGGCTCGCCGATCGATCTCGACACGTATGAGGGGTACGCCGATCCGGAGGAAGGCGAAGAGAGCTACGTTAGCAATGCGTTGCTGAAAGCGCGCGCGCTTCGCGAGCAACTCGTGCGCGCGGGCATTCGCGCGGCGGTTCTTGCGGATGACAGCGGTATCGAACTCGACGCGCTCGATGGTGCGCCGGGAGTACTTTCGGCCCGGTACGCGGGAGAAACCACGGCGTGGCCGCAACGGTTAGAGACGATGATGAATGAAGTTCGCGGCCTCCCCGAAGATCGTCGTGGTGCGCGTTTCGTCTGCGTGATGGCGCTGATTCTGCCTGACGGGCAGGAGATCGTCGTCCAAGGCGACGTGCGCGGACGGATCACGACCGAACTGCACGGTTCCAACGGGTTCGGCTACGATCCGATTTTCTTCTATCCGCCGATTGGAAAAACGTTCGGCGAGATTCCGGAGCCCGAGAAGAATCAATTGAGCCACCGTGGCCGCGCGGCGCGCGCACTGTTGGAGGCGCTGGCCGCATGATCAATGCGACGCAAATCGTTACAGCCAAGGAGCCGGAGATTCGCAAGCTCGCGGCGCGTCGTTGGCCCGACGATCAAAGCCGGCAGCTCTACATCAACCTGGCGCAGTCGGCGGCTGCGGGATGCTATGTTGCTCGTGACGTCGATGAACCGGTTGGGATTTCATTCGTGCACTCGCTGGAAACGGAGTGGTTCGTTTCCGAGCTGTTCGTCGAGCCGTCGTTTCGTAACGCCGGCCTTGGCTGGAAATTGATGCGTCAGGCGACGGCGGATTCAGGTGACGTATCGCTCGCGGGAATGATTGAAGCCGACGACGTCGGTTCGCTTGCGTTCTTTTTGCGCCGCGGCATGGGGTTGCACGTTCCGGTACTGCGGATCACGGGTGAGATTCCGCGTGAGGATGACCTCGTGCAAATGGCGGCGGGCGATTATCGCTTCGCAACCATTCCGGTCGATCCGAATAAACATAAGTTCGAAATCGACGCGCTCGATCGTGAAGTTCGCGGAACCGCACGCCCACAGGATCACATCGCGTTCTCGCAGCTCGCGACGGGCACGGCCTTCTTACTGAACGATGAAATCGTCGGCTACACCTATGTGTGGCCGGATGGACGCATCGGTCCGCTCGTCGCGGCCTCCGGCGCGTATTTGATGCAGTTCTTTGGCTTCGCCTTGATGTCGCTGCAACGCACGTACGGTGCATCATGGTGCGTGGCTCTTGTACCCGGCAGCAACGCTCGGATCATGCGAGCGGCAGTGCGCATCGGACTTACGCTCGATCAAGTACGCATCTTCGCGACCGATCAGCCGCAAATCGATCTCTCGCGCTACGTCGGCTTTCACCCGTTAGCGTTTTAGCGCAAAGGATAGAAGCGGAACTCGCGAAATGTGACGCTGCGCGAAAATGTCGGGGTGTAGCTCAGTTGGTAGAGCGCGACGTTTGGGACGTTGAGGCCGCTGGTTCGAGCCCAGTCACTCCGACCACTTGCAGGGGCGTGGTATCCTAGCCTGGTGCCTCGCCCCTCATCGAGCGCCCGTGGTCTAACAGGATAAGGCACGAGTCTTCTAAACTCGAAGATGGGGGTTCGAGTCCCTCCGGGCGCGAAAAAACGGGCCCGCAGAGACGTGGTGGTTGTAGCTCAGCTGGTTAGAGCGCTTGACTGTGACTCAAGAGGCCGCCGGTTCAAATCCGGTCAGCCACCCCATGAAATCTTTACCGGAGCCTACAATAAATGTTGGCTCCGGTCATTTTTTCAGTCGCCTGCTTGGGAGTATAAGAGCGAGTAGGCTCGAAGTCCCACCACTCAATGAAGCGCGAGACCGTACAAGCGGCATACTGGCGCGAGTCGATTGGGGTCGCGGTGACGGTTGTCACCGCGATTCTCTTAGCCATTGTGCTGTGGCAAATGAGTCGGCTCAGCGCGGAAGCGGGACTGGATCGGGCGACGCTAGCGCGCGAGCGTATCGGCGTGCTCGAAACCGACCGGTTGTTTCCCCTCACGCAAGACATTGACCGGTACCGTAACGCGCTCGTTCTCGATCAATCAGACGTGGCTGCAACTCGCCATGCCGTCGATGCGGACATCGAGCGCCTCGATGGCGACTTTCGTCGTGGGGATGCGACTGAGCTCGGCGTAACAAACCGCTGGAACCTCGTTGAAGCAGAGTGGCAGCGTGCCCGGAAGTTTCCATCCGGATCAGCGGCCTTCGAGAAACTCGCACCATTAAGTCGCTCCACTAGTAATCTGTTCAACGCGACGCAAGACTCGTCGAACATCACCTACGACCCGAGTCAAAGCGCACAGAACCTCGGGCTCGGTTTCGTGAATGAAACGCCGTACGCGTTCTCGTCGGCGCAACGGCTCGCGACGCTCATCGAATTGAGCGTCAAAGATCGCGGCATGACGCTGAAGGAGCGAATGTTCCTAGCGAACGCGATCAACTCTGTACGCAACGGTAGCGATCTCAGCGGTGATAATCTCTCGCAAGTCGCCGAGCACCTCACCGCATTGCTCCCGCAGCGGCGGGCGGAGTGGGAACGGCTCCCCACTCTTGCTCAACAACTCGACGAGAGCGGAACGCGTTTCGCAGACTGGGCTTCCACGAGCGCGATGCTCGCCGACGTTCCCAACGTTTCCAAGGCCGAGATTGTAGAACATATGAACGCCGTGCAGCAGTCAGCGATGGCAGTTCATAAAGCCGAAGGCGCGGCACTCAACGCAAATTTAGGGGCTCGGGGGCTGATTCAGGAGCAGCGAAACCGCTACTTTTATTTGGCGTTTCTCGTCGGCGCGATGATGATCGTCGGAATTATGATGACGAT
>JAMXLG010000384.1 GCA_024281135.1 Vulcanimicrobiia bacterium
GGCGCAATGTCACGCGCCACCAGCCGAATCGCCGCGGTCTCGGCGTCGGTATCCATTTGCGCTTTTGCGAAGATGCTCCACAGCGTAATGATCGTAAAGGCGCAAAGTACGGCGATGAGCGCTCCAAGACACGTTGCCCACGCGCTTATGATGGCGGGTCCCGTCGTAACCCCTCGCTGGTGATACCAACGGCGCGCAAAAAGCGTCGCCCCTATCGCTATAGCGTCAGCCATGCCGACGACTAAGACGAATGCGATCCACGAAGGAAGGTCCGTAAGCCAGAGCACTTACTGCGCTTTTCCACGACCGGGCCTCCGTCACTTTTTTCTATGGCATCCCGTCTCAACAAAGGAATGCAAAGCCAACCTCAAAGGAGTAAGAACGAGAGATGCGAGTTATGGTGATAGGGGCGACCGGCGCGATAGGGAGTCCCCTTGTCCGTCAGCTTCACGAACGGGGTCACGAGGTAATCGGCACTTCCCGTTCGTCGAGCAAGTTCGAGCAACTTCGCGCGCTAGGCGCAGAGCCTATGGTTCTCGACGCGCTCGATGCCGAAGCCGTTCGCAATGCTTTGATAGACACGAGGTCTGACGCGGTAATCTATGAGCCGACGGCGCTCACCAACGTTTCCGACCTTAAACATTTTGACCGGAGCTTCGCGCTCACAAATCAGCTGCGAACAAAGGGGATCGACATTCTTCTTGCAGCCGCCCGGGAGGCTAAAGTGCGGCGGGTCATCGCTCAAAGCTACGGTGATTGGCGCTACGAGCGCACGGGCGGCCCTGTCAAGACGGAGGACGACTCACTCGACAGCACACCGCTGCCGTCGATGCGCGAGTCGTTCGCCGCGTTGGCTCACCTCGATAAGGCGGTAACCGGCGCCGGCGGGATCGCGCTGCGTTACGGCAATCTTTATGGCGCGCCGAACGACGCCATCGTCGCCGCGGTGCGCGCCGGCAAGTTCCCGATTGTCGGTGACGGCGCCGGAATTATGTCGCAGGTTCACGTGGAAGACGCTGCCGCCGCAACAGTTCTTGCGCTCGAGCACGACGGCCCCGCGATTTACAACATTGTCGATGACGATCCCGCACCACTGCGCGTATGGCTGCCGGAACTGGCGAAGATCGTGGGGGCCAAACCTCCAGCGCACTATCCGGTCTTTCTCGCCCGGCTCTTTGCAGGCGAAGCGCTCGTCGTCTTGGCTACGGAGTCGCGCGGCGCCTCGAACGCCAAAGCCAAACGCGAACTGGGCTGGACTCTGAAGTATCCGAGTTGGCGCCAGGGCTTCGTAGCGGCTTACGGGCAATCTGCGTCTAACGCCGTCACCCTCGCTCCGTGAAACTCTCCGGAAACACCGTTCTTATAACCGGTGGATCGTCGGGCATTGGGCTCGAGCTTGCCGACGCATTTGTAACCCACGGCAACACCGTTTTAATAACGGGCACGGATCCGACGCATCTGGATGCCGCGCGGAACAGGTTACCTTCGGTTCGAACCTTTCAAAGCGACGTGGCCGACCCAGATGCAATCATGCAACTACGCGAGATCGTGCTTCGCGACTTCGCTAAGCTCAACGTGCTCATTAACAACGCCGGCATCATGCAAATGATAGATTTTCGCGCTGGGGATATTGACGATCGTCGCATCCAACGAGAAATCGGCATAAATTTTACCGGACCGATCCGCATGATAGGCGCATTTCTTCCCCATCTGGTGACGCGAGAGCGGGCCGCGATCGTGAAAGTTACCTCGGGCCTAGCGTTCATCCCGCTGCCGGTTGCGCCGGTCTATTGCGCCACCAAGGCCGGCATGCATTCATTTACCGAGTCGCTACGCGTGCAGCTGCGGGGCACAAACGTCGCCGTTTTCGAGGTCGCTCCGCCGATTACCGTAACCCACCTCTACGGCGCCGCAGGCAGCATCGAGAGGCTGGGCCTACCCAAAGCGATGGAGCCCCGAGCGGTTGCCGAACGTGTTCTTTCGGGAATGGGGAAAGACCGCAGTGAGATTCGGCCAGGGTTGAGCAATGCGCTCAAGCTCATGAGCCGGATAGCTCCAAACCTCGTTATCAACCGGTTTAGCAAGACCGTCGACCGTGTGTTTCCGCGAACGTGATGGAGCAGAACGCCAGTACCGATGTCTTGATCGTCGGCGCTGGACCGGTCGGGCTCACGCTCGCCAACGATCTCGCCGCACGGGGCGTGACATTTCGAATTATCGACGCACTAGCGGAACCGAATCGAAACTCGCGCGCGCACGGTCTGCAATCGCGAACCCTCGAGGCACTCGATCGCATCGGACTGGCGCAGCCGATCCTCGCAGCGGCCGTCAACCCGCAACCGCCGCTGGTCATGCTCTCCGGCAAGAAGGTCGTCGCGCGCATCGATCTCGGACAACCTCATCACGAGCCGTTCCCATTTCAGTCGATCGTTTGGCAACAGCAGGTTGAGCGAGCCCTCGCCGCTGCGCTCGACAAGCGCGGGAAAACCGTTGAGCGATCGACCCGCCTCACAGCATTTGAAATGGACGATCAAGGTGTCACCGCGCACGTTGACCGCGGCAACGAGTCAGAAGCAATCCGCGCCCGCTGGATCGTCGCCTGCGACGGTGGGCATAGCATCGTTCGCGAGTCGCTCGGTTTGAAAATGCGCGGCAAGACCATCCCCGG
>JAMXLG010000385.1 GCA_024281135.1 Vulcanimicrobiia bacterium
ATACGCTGCTTTGACAAAGGATTAAGTCAGCAACGGCAACGTGGTGATGCGGATCGACATTGCCCGCCAACGAGGTGAGAGCACCGTTGGGTAAACGGATCGCTACCGTCGGCATGTGCTCGAAAGAGTCGGGCATGGATAGCAGCAGAACCTTCATCCATTTATCCCCGGATATATCTACCTCCACGAAGGCTACAGCCGAAGCTGTCTTCCGTCAATTGGTTCGATTACCTAACTCCTGTGCGAGCGGCATTCAATTTCTAAAATTCGTGCCGATTCTCCGATCTTCGTCCTTCACGCGCCTAAAGCGGAGAGGACCATGCCAGCAACTTTACGGCCGGAGTATTGCTGTTGTCCGGTGATGAGATTGCCGTCGCGAACGGCGAACGCTTTGAAGAGACCGCCTTGGACGTAATTGGCCCCGCGCTCTTTGAGCGTGTCCTCTAAGCGCCATGGCATGATCTTCTGACCTACGAATTGATCGCCGTACTCTTCTTCGATGTTTGCAAATCCCGTCACGGTCTTGCCTTTCACAAGATACTCGCCGTTCGAAAGCTTCGCGTCGACGAGCGCTGCAACGCCGTGACAGAAAACGGCAACAATGCGATCGGACTCGTAAAACGTTCGAATTGCATCGTGCAAATCGGCGTTATCGCGAAAGGTGAACATCGGCGATTGGCCGCCGCAAATTACGAGCGCGTCATACTTGGACCAATCGAGGTCCTTGAGTTTGGGCGTGTCGTCCATAATCGGCGCAGTTAACGGCGACGTAAGAAATCCGAGCGACAGAATGTCGTCGATCGACCATTTCGACGGGTCGCGCGGATCCGAGAGACCATCAACCTCGACTTTGCCTCCGTCTGGGCTCGCAACCGTGACGCGGAAACCGGCCTCCGAAAATTCATAGTACGGATGCGCCAGTTCTGCAGCCCAGAAACCGACCGGCCAGCCAAGCGTCGTACTTTTTGCCGGATTGCCGACAACCATCAGAATATTCTTGGGTGCAAAGGTGTCGAGATGCACCTTGTGAGCAGCAACTAGAGCTTCTTGTTCCGTAGCAGTCATGCTCTAAGCGTGAAGCGTGCGGATGAAGATTCGGTGAATCCGACCGTCTTCATCGCCGAGATAGGTGTTACTGAAAGCCTTTCATAGAGGCTGCGAATGGTGGACGTTGGTAGCTGCTGCTGCACGCGTCGACGTCGAGGTCTTTCGTTGAAGCGGCCAGCACGAATGCGATCTTGAGGTGATCGGTGCATGCCGTTTCGGTGACATGGGCAGCACCTTGAACGAGGGCACGCCGCCCGTTGGGTAAGTAGCGAAGCTGCTCCGCTGCAAACGACGGTGGACTTGCCGCATCGTCCGAGCCGGAGATCATGAGCACGGGTGCATTGCTCCGAACCGGCTGATCGAACGAGGCCGGCAGCGCCTTCACGTTCCAAATCGAACACGCGCGTTGCTGAGCGCGAACTCGCGTATCACCCATAAACGTATTTGCGCTCGTGCGCGCGATTGCCGATTCGGTGACGAACGGAACTTGTTCCGCGCATGCGTAGGAAAGATTCGTTGTCATTTCGACGATCTGTGCAAGATCGTGGGTCGTTACGTCGACCATGGTGGCGAGGGGGCCGTAGTCGCCCGCGTAGGCGCGCTCGATGATGTAAGGAACGTAGGCGCCGCTTTGGGTCGTATAGAGCGTTTGCCGTAGGCGGTCCGCGAAGACTTCTCTCGACAACAACACCGTCGTATAGCCGTGTTGCCCGCGCGCCTGCATCTTCACCGGACCTCGATCGAAGCGGCGTGCCAGAGTCGCAAAATGTTCGGCGAACTGCGGAAATTCGCGATTGCAGCGAGCGTCATGGAGGCACTCTGCAGCGAGCCGTTCCATCGCCAACTGGCCGCCCTGCGGATCTTGCAAGGGCACGACAAGAATGTGCGGCGGTGCAACGCCGTCGAGAATCGCGCTTTCAACGCTGTTCGGATGGCGTCGCATGAAGATCAGCGACGTAAACGTACCGTAGGAGTCGCCGTCCAGGACGAGCTTCGTGTACCCGAGCGCAGCTCGCAGATCGTCGAGATCATCGGCGGCAAAGTTCGTGATGTACATGTTTAAGTCACTGCGCGCGGCCTGTTGGGTGCGGCATGCTGCGAGAGCCTTATCAGGCCACAACTGACCGAAATACGTCTGCGGCTCCGAACGCGAGTATAAATCGCAGTTCAGCGAGTGCGACGCCCCGATGCCGCGATTATCTAGAAGAATGATGTTGTATCGATCGCGCAATGCGGAGAGTTCTTTAACGGAAAGACCGTCGGCGAAAAATGGTGCAGCCGGAACGGCGGCCACACCCGGACCGCCGGGATTCCAGTAAATTGCACGATTGCTGGGATGCCGCGCCTTCAGGATCACGAAGTGTAGCTGGATGATCCGGCCGCGATTCGTCAGGCGATTTTCGTAGACGCCGAACGTGCCGCATTCCGACGGCACTTTTGTGTGTCCGGAAACACATGGATGCACGTGTAGTCCGCGTTCTGCCTGCTCGGGTTTCGGAGGAGAAGCTGTGGCAGTGCATCCGATCAACCACACCATCGCGGTGCCGGCGAGAAAAAGCCGAAGAGCGTTCATGTGCCTAGCTGAAAAGCGTCCATGCCAGAATTGTATACATGGATACGTAAACACGGTCAACATATGCCGCTAAAACGGCACGCCGACCGTTGGTTAGGTGTCCGGGCG
>JAMXLG010000386.1 GCA_024281135.1 Vulcanimicrobiia bacterium
GCGCCGGCGTCTGAGCTATTGCAGGCACAACCGTTACGGGCGCGACCTTCGTGTTGTACATCGCACCAATTTCCGCCGCATCGCCCTTCCAAATCGGTCCAGTGCCGATTACGCCGATCGTGATACCGGTGCCGTCGTATCCGGCCGACGCCGGTCCGGAAAAATCAAACGCTTTGCGGATTTGTTGAGGCGACATCCCATAGAACTGGCCGTTGTTTGCGCGGATGAAGTTTGTATGTGCCAACGACATATGCACGAGTCCGGTAACGGCACTTACCGGCACGACTTGCGCAAAGTGCGGTTGAGCCGTCGGTGCAATGAACTCTTGCCCGTACTCGCGATAGATGCCGAACTTCGTCCCGAAGGCTTTTTCGAGATTCGCCTGCTTGCCGGTTACAACCATCATAAGATGTTGGGGCCATCCGCCGACACCCAAACCATTGTGTTGAAAGTAGCTTGCGGCGGCGGAGACGTTCGTCTTTGAAGCACCGAATCGGTCGCCGATCTCTTGTGGTGTAAGCCAACGACGATAGAGCGCTGAATGCGGATCACTTGCCTCGCGCGCGTAGTTTATCAAACCGGCTTCATCTTGCATCTGCAGTTGCACGTTGACGCTCATGGTGGAAAAACTCGCGGGGCCTACATACGTCGCGTTCTTCATGAGGTCGGCACCCCACGTGAAATTCGCAAGGGCCGACGGGCCCGTATAAGGGGTTGGACCAGCCTTCGAATTCGAGGGGAGCGTGTTTCCACCGCCGCCGCCTCCACCGCACGATGCGAGCGACATGGCAGCAGCAAGCGAAGTGAGCCGTTTCACGATCGCGTTCACTGGAATTGGCCTCCCTTTACGATGGCGTTCATTGCGCGGAAGAATGCGCGCGCACGATCGCGGCGTTGGTTTTCGACAAGCCGTTCGAAAGCCGAACGTGCGATGAGGACTTGCGGCGACGAGAGGTTTGAATGCAGTGATGCAGTGCGACGCGCATTGCCCTGAAGGTTTGCGGATGCGAGTGTCAACGTTTCCGCGATCGTGGTGACCGAGAGCGGCGTACCGACGAAGTGATAGTGGTAGTTTGTGCCGTCGGTATAGTCGTCGTTGTAGTCGTAGTATGCGGTCTGTACGTCATTGAGTTGCACGCAAACCGGGCCCACGTTCTTCGCCGTGTACGTTGTAATCGTTTCTTGTTCGGTGTAGCCAAGAATCGCGTCCAGACGGTTGATCGTCTGCACGATGCGGTTTCCGCTTTGCGAGAACGCCGACGGTACCGCGCAGACGGTGGGGAAGGATGGAGCCGCGGAGATCGCGTCGGTTTCCTTGTACAGACCGTGGTTCGCAAGCGGGCCCGAGATCCAATCCGGTGGAGTATAGGTGTGCGCACTAAGGGTCGTGCATGTCGCACAGATTTTAACGGTTATCGTGCCGTTCGACGGCGCGGAGAATTTGATTATTGAATACGTTCCGGCTCCGAATGGTCCGGTATAAGTTCCGCTGCCGTCCGCCGCTTCCGTAATCGTCGCGCTGCTTGCAATTGCCGCCAGCTGTGATGTCTCCGTGTACGTGCCGTTACCTGCATAGGTGCGAGCGTTTTGCGTTCCATCCGCGTCGTTTTCGGTAAAGGTTAGCGTTGCGGGATTTGACCATGAAGCTCCGGACGCTTCCGGGAGAGCATCAAGCTGATAAGGAGCCGAGGAGTAGTCGTATGCATACGTCGTGCCGGCTCCGTCGTTCTGCTGAGAACCAATCTCGAAAAATGCAGTCGGCGATTGCGAGAAGAACTCATCCGATGTGAGCGTCGAGCTTCTCACGGTCTGCGCGTCCGTCTCCACGACGTGAATATTCGTGAAGCCGCCAGTGAATTTGAAGGGCATCGCGTTGGTCCCGAGTGTTGCAACTTGCGTAATCGCTGTCTTCGCTGACGTCGACGGGTATGGTGTCGCGTACGCCGTGTTCGGGCTGTTGGGGTAGTTGTAAACGGTCGAGACCGTCGATTGACCGCTGAGCGTAAACGTCGCCTTTGACGACAATGGAATCCCGTAATATTGGCCCGCGATCGGCGTTGGAGTTGGAGTAGTTGCGGGCGTAGGGGTGGCGGTCGAAGGCGGTGCTGAGATCGAGCCGCCCCCTCCGCCGCCGCAGGCGGCGAGGCTCGTCGCTAGAGCAACAAGCCCGAACAATGCAAGACGCGTTTTCACCGAAGCTCCTTGGTCTGGCAACAAAGAGCTTCGACTGCGCTCGGGGCTGCGGGTCCGCCTGTCATTGCGACACTAGTGCGTCAGCAAAACAGAAAGAGCAAAAGGGGTAGCCTTTCGAAAACCACTTTCTTAACTTCAGTAAAAATGGGGTTTATAAAACCGGAATGTAAGTCGCTCGGACTTAAGACTTAAGTATGGCCCGAGGCTCCCATACGAGATCGGCTTATTCTGCCGTCTCCCAATTGCTACACAACTTCCGCGACGATGAGGCATTGCTGCGCAATCCGCTCGTTGCGCCCCATTTTCGCTCGTCCGATGACGTCGCTGCGAATGCTGCGCGCGTGCGAACGCTCATTCTGTCTTCGATCGATCGTATCGTCGACGTCGCGGCGCCCAACGTCGTTGCGGTCGCCAAACGTCAAAAGCACATCCTGCTGCGTCACGACCTCGAAGGTGCGACGCGTCGCGCGATCTGCGCGGAGCTTGGAATCACCGAGCGTCAACTGTATCGCGACCGCAGTACAGCATCGGGGCTCCTTGTGGAGCATCTGCGAAGCGCTCTACCAAAACAGGAGAAACCAGACTCCAGTGCCGGCGCCCGCGTTTGCGACGCAGCTGAAGTAGCCTTGCTGGCAGCGCTGCGAATGCGCGCAATTGGTGCAACGCGCAGCGCGGGCGAATGCGCAGATGCCGTCGCGCGAGCCACCAGCAATGATTTGTGGCGTACGACCGCGCTGTGCCTGTCGGCAGCAATTATGGAAGAGCGCGACGCGCCTGGTGCCTTCAGCCGAATTCGAGATGCGGCGGCTCCGTTCGAAGCCGACAATTCGGAGATTCCCGTCGCGCAAGGGGCCCGGTTCAAAGCATATTTCAAAATTGCTCGCGGACGGACGAATTGGCAGCGGACTTCTGAGAAAGAGCACCTGCGGACAATCCGCAAAGGCATAGACCAATTTTTCCTGAGCCAGACGCAAGTGCCCGCGATCGCGGATCCCCTCACGCAACTCCTCGTGACTAGCGTTATGTCATCATCCGAGCTTTTATCCGACGTGGGCGAGCTTGCGGGCCACTTCGTCGTTCTTGGCGATCTGCAGCGAATGCTGGAGCAGATATCACGCGCACCGGAGTATCTCGACCTCGAATTGCGTGCGCGCTATTTGAAAAGCCGCATTCTCATCGAAAGCGATCATAAAGCGATAGCTCGCGAAATGAGCGAAACGATGCTTCGCGCGCAACAACTCGGTTTTTCTGCCGTCGCCAGTGAAGCCGCTCACTACTGCGGCTGGATCGCTGCTCGAAGCGGCGACTCGGAACAAGCGCGGATATTTCAGTCGAATGCGCTTGCATTCGCGGACGCGCAAGACTCTATAGCGACCCGCTCGATGGCATACGCGTCTGCTGCGTTTGTCGAGGAGCTCATCGGAACGCCTGAAAAAGCCCTTGAACTCGCGCGTACAGGCGCCGCGGATTTGCCCGCGTCGGTAGATGGCTTCCCAACTTATGTTCTGGCGCGTGCGCAGTTGAAGTGTGGACTCCCCGAAGAAGCGATTGACGCCGGCAAGGACGTCGTTCGCTGTGTTTCGACGGGCGAACTCGCGCGTGGCGCGACACTTCTGCTTATGGCACAAGCAACGGTGAAGCTCGGGCGGTTAAAGACTGCCATCTCGCATCTCGACGAGGCTGTCGCGCGGCTTCGAATCTTCGGAAATACGTATCTACTTTCAGATGCGCTCTCGCTGCGCCGTTTGCTTCACCAAAGCGCCAACTGACAACCAGGTGACACGCTAAAAGGCTGTCCCCCCGCGACCGCCGCATTGGGCTCGTTCGTGTCCGCTCAATACGAGTTTTGCGCGGACGAAGGTTTCGTGTTCATGGGGGACGGGCTTGATCATACAGCGCTCTATTGCTGCAGCTGCCGCAGCGTTGATCTTCGCGGCGAATACGCTGCCGGCGACAGCGACCGCTCCCAAACGTCCGGTGGCGCAAGGGCGTGCAGCGGTTCTCGCGAGAGGAACGATCTCCGGCAATCGCACGGTAAGCATTTCGCGCGCGGGCATCGCATCCATTACCTCTGCCGATCGTCGCCATATGGAGCTGCGTAGCGTTCCGCTTGCGGCGCTGACGTTCAAGCAGAATGGTCAACTAGACCCGGGCCAAGCGAAGTCGTTAGTCAAATCGCTCGACGTTCCGCCGCATCAACCGTACGTTCCGGGTGCTGTCAACGTCGTCTTCAGAGATGGTGCCGCACCTTATCAGGACGCAGCGACATTCCCGAGCGTGGCTTCCGCAAGCACGGCACTCGAGTATAGCGCCGATTCGCGCGTCAACGCCGTGTTCGCAAAGCTAGGCGTCGATCGTATCGTTCGAATCGGTCGTTTCATCGATCGCTCTCGAATGGCATCGATGCATTCGCGAGCGAGCGTCTATGACAGGTCTGCTCTCAACCTCGGCAGCGCCTACCAGATTCACGTCACGGACGCGACGGTGACCCAAGCGGTTCGCGCATTGCGCGCGCTTCCGTCCATCGCGTACGCATCGCCCGATTGGATCTTGTCCTCAACAAACGTACGCATGCAACCGCTTGCGCAACCGACGGGGATGCCTGCCGCGCACCGTTACGGCAGTTCTTCACGTTGGGCGCGCTTTGCGTCTGCACAGACGATGAATGCATCGCCTGCGATGCTCCCATCAAACTACGGCCTTACCACCAGCATGCAATCGTATTTGAACGCTCCCGGTATTGACGCGGCCGCCGCGTACGATGAAGTGCAGAAGGCGTTTAGGCAATTGCCCGGTCAGGGCGAGATCATTACCGACGTCGGCATCGGCGACGTTTGCACCGCGCCGGGCGATGTAACTTCGCACTTGATCGGCATGCAGCACTACCTTGATGCGCCCGCGTTGCCGCTCATTCCCGAGTATGTCGTGAACCCCGATGGATTTCTGTCGGGGAGCGCCGAGGCGTGCGGGACTGCCGACCCGTCGTTGAGCACGATTCTTTTGAATTTCTCGGTGATGGCGTCATTGCCCGAAGACCTTCAGCGCGGCAGCGAAATCGGGAGCGGGCCGACAGACTTTTTAGGAATCGCACCCGGCGCGTCGTACCGGCTTGTCGTTCCGCAAGGAACGGCGACCGTGAGTGCTCTCGTCGCAACATTCTTGGCTGCGGCGGATCAAACGCCGGCGCCCAACGTTATTACTGCAAGTATTTGGTACCCGTTCACCGATCAGGGTTTTCCGTCGCGATTCCTTGAGGAAGATCCCATGGTGCGCAGCGCCATCTCGACGATCGTCAATGCTGATAACATCGTCGTCTGTATCTCGGCAGGCGATGGATTAGGTCCAACAACGAACGCCGCACTGAGCCCCACGGGTGGAAGTGCACCAACGAATCTCGTTCAATCCGCTAACCAGTTGCCGACGAATCTCAACGACGTCGCATTTTCGACCGTGCCGTCGACGCTTGTGGATTCAGGCTCGATCGACGTAGGCGGTACGACAACCGACGATATTCTTTCCGTAAATCCTTACGATCCGGCGAACGCGCAGTTTGTCAATCAGCTTGCGTTTCCGGCAGTTCGCTGGAACGGAATGGCGCAGTTCTCAAGCGGTTTCGGTAGCCGCGTGAACATATCGGCGCCATCCGATAACATCCCAACGATGTTTCTGGCGGGCCTCGGTTATGACGCGGTAGTCCCGACCAGTTATTCCAGCGGCGGCACCTC
>JAMXLG010000387.1 GCA_024281135.1 Vulcanimicrobiia bacterium
AGAAAGCCCAGCGATAAAATGTCGTCGATCGACCATTTCGATGGGTCGCGCGGATCGGAGAGCCCGTCGACTTCGACTTTGCCACCGTTTGGGCTGGCCACGGTGACGGCAAAGCCAACTTGAGTAAATTCGTAATACGGGTGCGCTAACTCAGCCGCCCAAAAGCCAACGGGCCATCCCAGTGTCGTGCTAACCGTCGGATTCGCCACGAGCATGAGCATGCGCTTGGGAGCGAATGTATCGACTCGAACTCGATGTTCGGAGACGAGATCGTCTATCGCGGTCGTTGTCACAGTTGGTTTCCCTTCTCAGACGGCAAGCGTGATGGAAACGGTCGGCCTTAGGTCGGAACCGGTGCGTTGGCAGCGGCAAATGCTGCGTATCCGCGCTCCGCGCGAAGCATCTCCGCAACCACTCGGTCGAGCGTTTCGAACTCGCACAGGCCCGAAAGCAGAGCCGTGTCGTCGATCTCATTGCGAATGAGAAATGCCGGAACAACCGTGACCGGTAGCGTGCGAAACTCTTGCGTGCTCTTGCGGACATCGGGCTCGACGATGCGCATCGCCGCCTCCAACTGAACGGGCGGAACGCCGATCAGCTGCGAGACCGCACCAACCGCGCCGGTTTGCGACCCCATAGGTTCGCCGCGCAACAGTATCCCTTCGGCGACCCGGCGGCGCACGTCGTAACCCAGATGCTGAGCGGCGGCTACCGCGAGGTTCGCGTAGAGCGTATGATCGTTGCCTCGAATCCAGCGCGACGTAACGGCGATACCGGTAATCGACTCAGATCGCCGGTACATCCATCCAAGCGCCTCCGGTGTATATCCGATCGCTTCGCCGTCCTTCACCATGGCGATCCGCCATTCGACATCGAGGTCGGCGCCATGTTTCTCGCGCAGTCTGTCCAATGTCAGATCGCCGAAATACGACCACTGCGAACAAACGTCGTAGTAAAAGGTAAGCTTCATGATCGTCGAATGGCGAGCATGCTGCCCGAACGACGGCGCACCGGAACGGGCTCGACGTGTCTTGCTGCCTGGCTGACAAACCACATGCAGAGCAACGTCAGCAGTGCGGCGTCGTCGAGCGCCCCCAGGACCGGAACGTCACCGAAGAGATCGAGCGGAGAGATCACCAGCAGCCCGATCGCCGCCGCGACCAGCTTGAGGGATAACGGAACGCGTGCGTCGCGTAGCAGGGGAACGGTTCGAAAAATCGCCGTCTTCGCAGCGAAAAGCAAACGTAGAATTCTCATCCCAGCGTCCTACTCATGCCAAGCCGGAGTGTTTCACGACGCGCTCCCGCAAGAATCGTCAGCCCTTCAATCACTTGCACGGCTGC
Organism: Vulcanimicrobiia bacterium; assembly: GCA_024281135.1. The sequence continues at coordinate 1,344 of JAMXLG010000387.1, forward strand.
GAAGAAGCCGCTCTAACTCAAAGGCTTCCGCTTTGAGCGCGGGGCTTTGTAAAATCTCAGCCTGCGTGCTGACGGTACAGAGCAGACCCGCCGGCATTGCGTAACGTTCGCTCAAGCGGCGGGCTTCAAAGATGTTCTCGCGGGCTGCGCGCAGGTCTCCGAGCTTTGCGTGCGATCGAGCAATCAAGCGGTGCGCGTCGCTCATGCCACGCCCCGAGCAACGTGCGGCATATCCGCGTAAGGCAGCGCGCGCTTCGGCCAACGCGTTCGCATTTTCGCCGAGTTGGAGGAGAGCCGCCGCGGTAAAGGCCTGCTTAGACGGTAGGCCGCGGTGCGGACATTCCATCCCCGGTTTCGCGCGGCTGAGCATTGCCAGCGCCTCGCGAGGCCGTTTTGCCGTTGCGTAAGTGCCTGCCGCTTCCAGCGTCAAAAGCCACCGATCATTAGGACGCGCGCCTTCAAACGCGAGCGGCCACATCCTCGCGTACCAGCGAATCGCCGAATCGTACCCACCAAGGCCGACGAGATCCGCCCCGAGCCGGCTCGCCGTCGCCGACCATCCCGAATCGACGGCTCGTCGCAGCAACGAAGAGACTGTCGCGGTAGCCGCGGCCATATGCCCGGAAAGGCATGCATCGAGCGCCGCATCCATTGCGATAACTTCGAGTGCGCGTGGGCGCGTCCGCAACGCGAAGGACTCGATGATAGCAACCGCGTCGGCTGAGGCCGCGCGCGCGGATGCAAAATTACCTGTCTCGAATTCGAGTAGCGCCATATCGCCGAGCGTCTCGAAAAGCGCGACGTACGTTTCGATCGCGTTCGGCGACGCGGCAACGCTACGTCGCAGCCATGCGACCGCCTCTAAAAACTTCAGCGACGCTTGGGGCCATGGCTCCGTGAGTCGCGCGTTCGCGCGAGCGAGGCGCGCCGCGAAATACTCGGCGAGACCGGGTGCCGGCTCTCCGGCGGCGCCAAGAACGTGCGTGACGGAATTGACTGCCTTACGCGCGTTCTCGTCGTCGTCGTAATCGAGCGCAAGTTCAGCCAGCTCGAGTAAGAGGTCAGCACGCGCATTTGGATCCGTTACGCTCCAGGCGAGCTGGTGCAGGACGCGTAGGCATTGCGCGTTGCCCGTCTGTGCGAGACTGCGCGCAAAGGCTCTGCGCGACAAGGTAACGTCGCAGACGTCGGTCACCGTGGGGTGCGGTGGCTCGGCAGCCGGTTCGGGTACGGATGGTCGCAGTGTCGTCAGATATGGCACGTGCGTCCGCAGCTTCGTCAGCGCGGCGCGCCGGTCGCGAAAGAACTGCCGGGGTGAAATGCCCAGCACGCGTT
>JAMXLG010000388.1 GCA_024281135.1 Vulcanimicrobiia bacterium
AGGAACGACACTAATGCTCCATGCCGTGTTCGGGATGATGGTGCGCGTGACAGCCGTGTTCCATCGGGTTGGCGCGATTGAGCTGCCAGAGCCATAGCGCGAGTGCGCCGAAGATCAAGTTCAACCAGAACGTGTAGTTGATGCGGAAGGCGTTCTCCGGCATGAAGCCGCCTAGCGGATGCGCGGGCACGAGATGCAGTGCGTTAAACGCGAGATCGACGAGAATCGCCGCGACAACCATCGTCACATAGAAAACTACCGCGATGTACGCCGCCATGCGCCAACCGTAGTATTTGCGATAGACGTCAAGCAGCGGCAGCACGATGAGATCGCCGTATAAGAACGCGAGCACGCCGCCGAATCCGGCACCGCCCGCCCACAATACGGCGGCCATCGGCACGTTTCCGATCGAGCAGACGAAGGTGATCACGGCAACGAGCGGTCCAATGATTGCGCCGCCGATCGTTCCGGCGCACAGATGACTCCACCAGCTTTCCGGAACGAACGCGGAGAGCAGGCCGGCGATAATGAAGCCGGCCGTGAGATCTTTCCACAGCATCGACCAGTCCATCGCCGCGTTTTGCGCCACAACGACCGGCGTTTGCGGATTGCGTAATCGGTCCCAGAACGTCGCACCTTCCACGACGTTATCGCCATGTTCGTGTCCGGAAGCTTCATCGACGTGCGCGCGCGCTTCTTCAACGAGATGTTTCGGATACGTGAACCGTACGAGCAGCGACATGATGATGACGAGCACGACGCCGCCGATCCACTCGCCAAGCGTAAACTGCCACCCCATCAAAAACCACAGAATCAGTCCGAGTTCGATGACGAGGTTAGTCGATGAAAACAGAAACGCAAGCGACGGAATCAGTCCCGCGCCCTTTTTGAAGAGCGTCTTGCTTAGCGCTGCAGCAGCGTAGGAACAACTCGAACTTGCGGCACCGTACAGAGTCGCAATCGCCGTTTCGCGCGCGCCTTCACGCCCGAGCAGCTGCTCCATCCGTTCCTTGGACACGACCGCTTGAACCAACCCGGAAAGCGTGAACCCCAAAATGAGGCTCCAAGCAACCTCCCACGCCATTCCGGCAGAAATCTCCAGCGAGCGAACCAGCATCCACACGACGTGCATATTGACGCTTATAGCGCCAAACTGCTAACCTGTCAACTACTATGACAGCGGTTAGTCAAAAATTTGAGTTCGTCGGCGGTAACCTCGCGCTCGACTTCGTCAACACGGTTCATTCCGGCGCGGACACCCTTGAAGAGCCCGGCAGCATCGCACAATGGGTACGCGCTGCAAACCTGGGTAAGTCGAGCGGCGCGCGCCTGACCCGGCGGCTGATGGAACTTCGTCAAACGTTGACATCGATTGCTCGCGCGCTCGCAGACGGCGCGAAGATATCCCGGCGCGATCTGACGCAGCTGAACGACACATTGGCTGAGTGTCCGCCGCGCGTCGTGTTGCACGTCTCGGATGATGCGATCGTGCGCGAAACTGCGTTCGTATCAGAGAAACTTGATGATCTCGCCGGTCCGCTCGCGGCAGCGATGGCGGATCTTCTCACGTCGCCGGATCGCACTCGCGTGAAACGCTGTCCCGGGTGCGCGATGTACTTCGTCGACGAAAGCCGTAACCGCACCCGCACGTGGTGCAGCATGAAATCGTGCGGCAATCGCGCGAAAGTCGCGGCGCACTATCAGCGTTCCCGAGGCGAGGCTTCGTAGGCGGTAGCAACTTCCGGAATGCGCGCCCGGCGGCGAGGCGTTACGCTACCGCCATGAGCAATTTTCGCATCACGGGACTCGACCCAAAGCAGTTTTCGCATCTTTTCGGCTTGAGCGACAACGAGCTGGCCGCGCAGGGGGCGGTACGGTACGTCGTCGACGAGAAGCCCGGCTTTCCGGATCGCGTCGAGATGCGCGATCTCGATATCGGCGAGCGCGCGATTTTGATCAACTACACGCACCTCGATTCATCGTCACCGTATCGCTCGTCGCACGCCATTTTCGTTCGAGAAGGCGCCCAGGCGGCATACGATGTGACCAACGAAATACCGGAAGTACTGAGCAGCAGGCTCTTGAGCGTCCGCGCATTCGATAAAGACGCCATGATGACGGATGCGCAAGTGATAGACGGTACCGAACTTCACACGTGGATCGACCGCGCCTTCGCGAGCGAAAACGTCGACTTCATCGACGTTCATAACGCCCACCGCGGGTGCTTTGCTGCACGCGTCACTCGAGCGTAGCATGCAACAACGGCGGACCTGTCCGAGATGTTGCCGAAGGCAAGCCATGGACAGCATCCTCCGGAGGATCAGCCATGTTGCGCCTGACCGCCCATCCCACTGAATCGCGCTACGAAATCCTCGGGCTGTTCACGGCGTCCATGATTGCGGCGTCTATGCTGCTTGTTGCAGTGGGCGCGCTGCTTCCGTACGTTTCGAAAGCGTTTCCGGCCGACACTGCCCACATCTCCATCCTTGTTACGGCACTGTTGCTCGGTGCGACCCTCACCAATGCGGTGAGCGGTGCTGCGACCGATCGATTCGGTGACAAAGCCGTGCTCATTGCGTGCGGCATCGTTATGGGTTGCGCGCTCCTGGCTGCGGCGGCGATTCCCAGCTTCGCGTGGCTTGCGTTATGGTTCGTGATCTATGGCATGGGATTTGCGGCAATAAATCCAGTCGGCAGCCACGCAATTCTCTTCTTCTTTAAGCCGCAAGAGCGTGGTCTTGCGATGGGCGTCCGGCAGATGGGCATGCCCCTAGGCGGCGTAACGGGTGCGATCGTGATCGCCATCGCCGCCGACTACTATGGTTATCGCGGCGCACTCGTTGCACTCGGCGTACTTGTGCTGATCGTAACGCTCGGGGCCGCCGCGCTCTACCGCGAACCGTCGCAACTTCAAGGAACGCCCGTGCGCGCGACCGTACTTTTGAAAGATATGCTGCGTATCGGGCGCGAGCCGCGGCTGATCCTCATTACACTAACCAGCATTGTCCTGTTTGCCGCGCAAGTGGCGCTGATGGGATTCTTTCCGTGGACGCTCGTACACGAATTGCACGTGTCGGCGAGTTTCGCATGTTTGGTATTCGTCGTCACGCAGTTTGGGGCAGCGTCGGGACGACTTGCGTGGGGATGGATCAGCGATCGCATCTTTCACGGCCGGCGCATGATGCCGCTGCTGATCACGTGCATCCTCTGCGCAATCGCGTCGCTCATTGTTTCCGATATCGGGAATCTGCGAATGTCGGCGCTCGCCGGTCTATCGGTGTTGCTCGGAATCGCCGCTGAAGGCTGGTTCGGCATCGCGGTGGTTGCAATGGCAGAGGTTGGCGGCGAAGAGCACGCGGGCAGTGCGCTCGGTTTTGGTTTGACCTGGGTCATGGCGACGGGCATCATAACGCCCGCGATCTTTCAAGGCATCATGCAAACCGCCGGCATTCCCGCCGCCTGGGAGGCACTCGCAGTGCTCTCACTCTGTGGCGTAATCCCGGCAGCTGCCGCGATGATGCTTGTCGATATGAAGCGCGCGCCCGCGGAATCAGCGTAGCCGCGCGAACTCGGAAAACCCGGAGAGGGTGAGATTCGAACTCACGGACCCCGTGAAGGGCCGGCGGTTTTCAAGACCGCTGCATTCAACCGCTCTGCCACCTCTCCGCGGCCGCCGGGGACATTTGGTCACAGAGCGGCAAGGCACCTACGGCCCGGCCGGAATGCGCTTCACGGTTGCGGAGTTTGCGGTGCGCCGGCACCCGGTGGTGGCGATGCGTACATATTCCTGACACGAGCCGGTAAATTTGGATTGATCGTCTTCGTTCCGTCCTCCCACCTCACGCCGAGCGCGACGCATTGCGGCAAACCAGTTTGCAACGGAAAGACGTTGCTGCTGATGCCGTATTTCTTCTTGATCTCGACGCCGGGGGAAAATTTCCCGACGTCTTTAGCCTCGGCAACGAGGTGTCCATTGGCAACTAAGCCCCACACGATTCCCGTCATCGTTTTATGTGTATTGTTGACGAAGTCGACGTACATCGTCGGAGACGAGGTGGTCATAGGCGGTTGGTAATAACCCGCTCCATAATAGTCGCGCCAATAGTACGGTCCGGCGGGATAGAAGCCCGGGTAGTAGCCGCCGTAGTAACCGCCGCTCGTAACAGTATTTTCTTTGGCATCGCACCGATTAATCGTGAACAAGTTCTTGGTGAATACTTGGTGCGGTTGCTGAGCAACAGCGCTCGCGCATAGCACAACGAAAGCAGCGGCGGCAACAACGAAAAAGCGCATGGCAAAGTGCCTCCCCTAGTTCGCCGATTATCGCACCGCCGCGCCGACGTCACTAACCGAAAATTGCACGCTGGCCAGCGTCAAAGCGAGGAAAGCATTTTCACTCGTTCGTAAAGCTTTGTTCAACTCCTAACAAAGTCGTTGAAATTGCTTTTCATTAGAGGGGCGGAATCCCGGCTATCCCAATCTTTACGCTCTAAGACGCTGCTCAAAGGGGTGCTTATCACACTATGAGATTCCGTATAGGCGTTGCGGCTTCTGCCGCCGCCGTTTTCGCCTTATCTGCTTGCGGCGGGGGAGGCTCGAACTCGATCCCCGCGACCTCGAACCTCACACCCGAATCCGTCCCAAATAGTAGTCCTGTAGACAACGCCATGTACGCCGCCTTTCCAAGCGCGGCTCCTCAGGGTGTCCGCATTTACGTACATCTTCCGCTGCGCAACGGCGATCAACTCGATCAACTCCTTGCGCAACAAAGCGACAAGTCTTCACCGAACTATCATCACTGGCTCACTCCGGCGCAGTTCCGCGCAGAATACGCGCCGACGGCAGCCGATTTACGTACCGTTTCAACCGTGTTGAACACGCAAGGCTTTCACACGACGATTACGACCCAAGGCGTCGTCGCCGATGCACCCCAAGCGACGGTTGAGAAAGCCTTCGGCGTGCATTTGACGCGCCGCATGGCGACGCTCTCGCGTGGAAAAGCCGCGACGCCGATGCTGCAAGCCGACAGAGCTCCTGTCATGCCGGCAGCATTGAAATCCGTCAACGCGCAGGTAGCGGCCTTCGCTCCGCTTCCGGCGATGCGTCCGCAATCCATGCGTGTTTCCGCGGCGCCGATTTCCGAGAACCGCTACGGCGTCGACGGACCGTATTGGTTCGACGGGCTCAAGCAGGCGTATGAATATCCGTCGTACACCTCCGCAAACGGTGCGGGACGCACGATTGCGATTCTCGCAGCAAGCGATTTCCTCGATAGCGATGTGGCAGCGTACTTCGCGCACGAAAATCTCACGCCGCCGACCGTTGTACGGCGTCTCGTCGATGGCGGAAGCCTGCCATTCAATATCAACAACAGCAACTCAGATGAGGTCTCGCTCGACGTTCAGCAATCCGGCGGCTCCGCACCGGGTGCGAAGATTGTCGTGTACGAAGCCCCTGACGCATCGATCGTGCCATCGTTCCTCGACATGTATACCGCGATCGTCGACGATAACCAAGCCGACGTATCGAGCGCGTCGTTCGGACTCTGTGAACTCTATTTTGGCGCAGCATACAACGGCGGACAAGATTTCACGTATCTCTTCCAGACATTCCACGATGTCTTCCGTCAAGGAAATGCGCAAGGCATCACGTTCGTAAACTCTTCGGGCGACAACGGCGCGCTGGGATGCACGGATACGAGCTTCGCCACGGCGACAAAGGGCGTCCAATGGCCTGCGAACGACCCGGACAACACCGGAGTCGGCGGCACGAATCTCCAGACGACCTATGTAGCGGGTTCGATGGATTCGGCTTATGTGTCGCAAAACGCATATTATGACACGTTCTCGGCGAGCTCTGGTGAACCGGCGGGAGCGGTTTGGGGTTCGGGTGGCGGCATCAGCACTTACTTTAGCAGGCCGATCTATCAAAGCTTCATCAACACCGAATCGAAGATGCGCACCGTGCCCGACGTCGCGATGCACATGGGCGGCTGCCCGTACGGCTCCGTTACGCCGTGCGGCGCCAATCGAAGCGCCGATGTTACGGCACTCGGTGGTTCGTTCTATCTTCTGATCGGAACGAGCGCTGCAGCGCCCGAATTCGCCGGCTTGCAAGCCATTCAAGATCAAGTGCTCGGCGGCCGCGCGGGTAACGCGAACTACTTGATCTACACGCTTGCGAAAGTGGGCAAAGATTCCGTCTTCCGCGATGACATCCGTGGAGATAACGGCGGTTACAAGACAAAGAATGGATACAACTACGTGCTCGGCGTCGGAACGCCGCGTGGAAGAGCGTACGCGCTCGATCCATTCGCCCCGCTCGCCGGCATCCCGGAAACCGCGAGCAACCCGTAATCAGCGGCTCCACACGGTAACACGGACGCCCGGGCGCTTAAATGAGCCCGGGCGTTACTCTTTGCATCGCGATGCGCACGTTGACGAACAGCGCAAGCATTCCAGCCAAGCCGAGGATACCGCCGCACGCGACGAGTCCCGATGACGGCAGGGCAACACCGAGCGCGAGCATCAGCACCGCGAGTTGATCGAGAACGACCGCTGTCCAGGCGACGCGCATATCGAGCATTTGCCACGGACGCGTTTCGTTTTCTTCGCCCCCAAAGGTCGTCGCAATCACGCGGATGCCGAGATGATGCAAATGCGCGTTGACCATCTGTCCAATCCATCCGGCGAGCGCAACCACGACCGCAATCGTATAATCACCAAGGACCGCAGCAACGGCCGCGATGACGAGCCATGTCAACGACGCTGCGATGAAAAGGTGCGATGGACGATTCGGCGTCGTCGCCCGGCGCACGCGGTCAAAAGTATCGGTCGCATAAAGCAGCGCGGCTACGAGGCCCAGCGCGAAACCCAACGTCGTCAGAATGGCGCTTCCCACGCCAAACCCCGCGGCCACAATGAGCGCGCAGAGCATCATGATGCTGTTCGAAACGATATGAAGCGGCCGCCAACGCGACTGCGCTCGTAACATGGGGTTGAACGTCCGCGCGGACACACCCATCGTCAACAACGTGAGCCAGCCAATGATCGCGAGTGCCGCATGGAC
>JAMXLG010000389.1 GCA_024281135.1 Vulcanimicrobiia bacterium
AGGTAATTGCTCAGCTTACGGACGACGTCGTCGCGTTCCGAGTTGCTGATTTTGTCGCCGCGATAGAGCGCATCGAGATATTCGCCGAGCGCAAACTGACGTACTTGCGCGACGAACGTCGCGACGTCGGCCGGACGGTTCGGCACTTTGTTGTGATACCACGCCGTCGCCGCTTCCGTCGGAAGATACAGCACGTACGGCCAGTCGCCGCCGCCGATCGGATCGCCGTTGCCGTAGTCGAGTCCGAAGTTGAGAATCGACGAGAGTAACACAACGCCGTTGAGCGCAACGCCATGATCGAGCAGCCACTTCGAGAGGCCGGCCGAGCGCGTCGTGCCGTAGCTTTCACCGAAGATGAACTTCGGCGAATTCCAGCGGTTGAACGTGCTTAGATACGTGGTAATGAATTGTCCGAATGCGGCGATATCTTGGTCAACGCCGAAATATTCTTTTTCCTTGCCGGGTAAAATGCGTCCGAATCCGGAGTCGGGCATGTCGATAAAGACGAGATCGCTTTTATCGAGCAGCGTGTATGGATTGCTCGCCACCGTATACGGCGGCGGCCCCGTCGGCGCTGCGTTTGCGGCGTGCACCCGCACCGGTCCGACGGATCCCATGCGCAGCCACATCGTCGAACTTCCCGGTCCGCCATTGTACATGAACGTGACCGGTCGCGTCAGCGGATTCTCACCGTCTTCGGTATACGCCGTGTAGAACACGCGCGCGGTAACTTGATTATTCTGATCGCGAAGCGCGATCGTACCGGCACGCGCGGTATACGCGATGGTTTTTCCACCGACCGCGACGGTATGCGCGGTTGTGACGTCGGGATACTCGGGGAGTTCCGCGGATTGCGCGGCCGCCGGAGGCGGCGATGCAGCCGGCGGATCGTCGGCGCGAGCAGCAACGGACATGCCTGCAAACGCCGCGATTAACAGCAAGGAAAGCGCACGATTCATTTGGTCTACATCGTGCGGGGCGGCTCAGCTTCCTTCAGGCCAGCATTGTGGCATCGCGCGCGATCGGCGCATCCTCCGGTGTGTAGAGCGTCTCTTCGGCGGCGATTTCGTTTGGCACATAGAGCAAGTTCTCGTGACGATTCGAACAGAGAATCGCGACCGTCATTTCTTCAGGAGGCTCCTCCTCGGAGAAGTTTAACGCTTCGCCGCGCTCGTCGACGAGAAACGAGCGCGCGCCGGCCTCTGCGAGCAGCTCGTTACACTGCCCGCAGCGCAGCTCACGAAGATGAACCAGCGCGAGAAACGGCATGTTCCTGAGGCGAGGGCTGATAGAGTTCCAGTTTCAGCCGCCCAACCGCGCGTTCGATCGACTCGAGGTACGGCAGCATCGATCCCTTGATCCGTCCGAGCCGCTCGTCGCCTGCGGGCGTGATGGCATAGACGCGGCGCGAGCGCTTCGTCGGATGATCCCACGTTGCGCTTACAAAGCCGCGCTCTTCAAGCCGGCGCAGCAGCGGGTAGATTTTGTTGGTATTGACTGCGACCAAGTCCCCGCAAATCGACTCGATGCGCTGCATCAAGCCGTACCCGTGATCGGGCTGTTCTTTGATCAGGTGGAGCAGCAGAACCGGAAAGAGCGTCTTGCTCTTGATGGGACCGCGAAGAACTTCGTCGACGCGTCGTGCCATATGTGTTGAAATGATTCCTTAGCAGCTATGCCGAGTGCGCATGCAGATCGACTGCATACGCTTGGTCGATCGCCGCTTTATATCGGTCTTCGACAACACGGCGCTTAATCTTCATCGACGGTGACAATTCGCCACTCTCAACACTGAACTCGCGCGGCAAGATCGCGATGCGGCGGATCTGCTCGTACGTCGCGAGATCACTGGTGTGTTTGCGTACCTCGGCAGTCATGAAGTCGTTCACATCCTGACGTTGCGCAAGTTCTTCCGGCGTCAAAGCAGGCAAGTTCAATTCGACACGCACTAAGTCCCAACTCGGTGCGACCAAGGCGGCCGGATGCGGACGGCCGTCGCCGATGACCATCGCCTGGGCAACGAACATCGAGCGCTTGATCGCAGCTTCAACTCGCGCCGGACTGACGTACTTGCCGGTTGCCGTTTTAAACACTTCCTTCTTCCGGTCGGTGATACGGAGATACCCGTCCGCATCGATTTCACCGATGTCGCCCGTATGAAACCAACCGCCGGCAAGCGCGGCAGCTGTTGCTTCCGGATCGCGATAGTACCCCATCATGATGTTGCGCCCGCGCGCGAGCACTTCGCCGTCTTCGGCGATCTTGATTTCGCAGCCGGGAATCGGCCGGCCGACGGCGCCGTATTTATTGTGAGCGAGCGTACTGGTGGTCAGCACCGGTGACGTTTCCGTGAGCCCGTATCCTTGCATGATCGGAACGCCCATGCCGAGGAATGTCATCGCGACATCGACGTGCAGCGCAGCGCTGCCGCTCAAAAAATGCTCGACCTTCTCAAGACCGAGCACCTTCTTCACCTTATCGAGGACGAGCCGTTTCGCAATGGCATATTGGAGCGAGAGCATCGGCGGTACATTGCCGTCAAAGGTTTTCGCCGTCATATAGTCGCGTCCGACGCGCAACGCCCACGGCACGAGTTTAGCTTGCAATCCGCCGTGTTTGAGAGCCTGCCCCTGGATCCCGGAGAGCACGCGATCGAAGATCCGCGGTACGGCCGTAATCACCGTCGGATGCGTGTCGCGCATGTCGGCGAGTAAGTCGTTCGGATCGTGACAGATGTTGTAGCGCATTCCCGCGAGCAAGTAGATGTAAATCATCGTGTGCTCGTAGATGTGCGAAAATGGAAGCACGGAAAGCACGCTCTCGCCTTTGTGCAATTCGTCGAAACCGTAGCAAAGAGACGACTGCGCATCGAAGCCGAGATTGTCGTGCGAGAGCATCACGCCTTTGGGAATGCCGGTCGTGCCCGAGGTGTAAATGAGCACTGCGAGATCGTCGGGCTTTAATTCTGCTTCGTATTCGCCGGGCAGTTCCGGATGCGCGCTGCGAATCTCAGCGCCGCGCCGTTCGAAAGCATCGAGCGAATCCGCGCCGGTGTCTTCGAACACGATCGTGCGCGGTAGTTCGATATGCGCTTCGCGCAAACGCTGGAGCGACGCCGGCGTATCGATGAAGAGCAACTTTGCTTCGGCGTGTTTGAGAATGAACTCCGTATGATCGAGCGCTTGCGTCGGGAAGATCGGAACGACGACGCAGCCGGCAAAGAACGTCGCAAAATCGCAGATCACCCAGTCGATGCAGTCGTGTGCGATCAGCGCGACGCGATCGCCGTGTCCGAGGCCCGCGTCGCGAATCGCGCAGGCGACATTTTCGACGCGTTCGAGGACCCGCGCGGATGACATCGGTGTCCACGTTCCGTCTACGCGCTCGACCAGCACATCTTCGCGCGGTTCGGAAAGCGCGCGGCGGATCAGGTGCGGAAGCGTCTCTTTAGATGGAAGATCGGACGACGACAAAATCGACGACATGCGTTCGAATTCGCCAGGACACACATTGTTCATTCTATCATATGCGCAGGTACAGCTCGGCGCGTGCGAGCCGCGAAGCGGTCATGCCTGCAACATCGAGCAATTGATCAAACGTCGTGTATGCGCCGTCGCGCTCACGTACGTCCACGACACGAGCGGCAAGCGTGGCTCCGATACCGGGAATTGTCGCGAGTTCGTCAGCGCTTGCCGTGTTGACATCAAGGAGAGCGGTCGGGTTTTTCTTGCTCGATTGATGCGAGCGACGGGTTCGGGCGAAATGAGGCGTTGGTTCACCAAGCGCCGCCACATACACCTCATCTCCGTCGGCCACATGCGCAGCGAGGTTGATCGCGCCGGTATCTGCGCCGGACCGGAAGCCGCCCGCGCTTCGAACCGCATCATCGGCCCGCGCCCCGGAGTGCAGATGGTAGAGCCCTGGATGCACGACCGCGCCCGCGACGTAGACGACGGCATCTCCCGCCGGCGAGCGGCCCGAATGGTGTGTGTGCTTGACGGCTGCCGGTGGGCCGTCTGATGAGATGACTGCCGGAGCGCGTGGCGCGGGCGGCCGCCAGACGAAGACCGCGACCGCAACGACGGCGGCAAGTATAAAAAGAAGGCGTGGCACGTTGCTGCCATCACGCCAAACGCTCCGACGGGAAAGGTAGCCGTGGACCGCACACGCCAAGTACCATGGCTCCTATGGCCGACACCTACGATTTCCGGACCATCGAACGCGCCTGGCAAGAACGCTGGGAGCGCGAGCAGCTCTATATCGCCGACTCGGATGATCCGCGCCCGAAGTACTACACGATGGAGATGCTTCCGTATCCGTCGGGCGATTTGCACGTCGGTCACGCGAAGAATTACGTTCTCGGCGACGCAGTTGCACGCACGATGCGGATGCTCGGCTACAACGTGCTGCATCCGATGGGCTGGGATGCGTTTGGTCTTCCGGCGGAAAACGCCGCGATTGCACGCGGCATCGATCCGGCAACGTGGACGAAATCCAACATTGCGAACATGGAACGCCAGATCCGCTTGATGGGAACCGGATACGATTGGCGTCGTGAAGTCGCGACATGCGACCCGGAGTACTACCGCTGGAATCAGTGGCTGTTCTTGCGCTTGTACGAAAACGGCCTTGCGTACAAACGTGAAGCACCGGTCAATTGGTGTCCGTACGATCAGACCGTGCTCGCAAACGAGCAAGTCATCGACGGACGCTGCTGGCGTTGCGGACACTTGGTCGAACGCCGCAATCTCTCGCAGTGGTTTTTGAAGATCACCGCGTACGCGGATCGACTGCTCGACGGACTCGATGAACTCGAAGGCTGGCCGGAGCGGACGAAAACAATGCAACGGAATTGGATCGGCCGTAGCATCGGCGTCACACTGAGATGGAGGATCGAACAGTCCGACGCAACGTTTGAAACGTTTACCACGCGCGTCGATACGATCTTCGGCGTTACTTTCGTGGTGCTGGCGCCCGAGCATCCCGCGGTCGCATCGATCAAATCGATTGTTTCCAAGAAAAACGCCGCTGCGATCGAGGCATTTGCAGAGTCCTTGAAGTCAAAGACGGAACTCGAACGCACGAGTTTGATGGCGAAGGAAGGTGTGTTCACCGGTGCATACGCCATCAATCCGCTTTCGCACGAGCGCGTGCCGATTTATGTAGCTAATTACGTTGTTGCCGAATACGGCACCGGCGCGGTTCAAGGCGTGCCCGCGCACGACGAACGCGACTTCGAATTCGCCAAGCAATACGGACTCCCGATCGCACAAGTGATCGCGCAGTCCGATGTCGGCGTCGAAGCGCCGCTCACCGAGCCGTACACGGGCGAGGGTCGCCTCATCGCGAGCGGCGATTTCACCGGCATGCGCAGCGAACGCGCGCGCGACGTTATCGCCGAGCACTTGAAAGCGGCGGGCATCGGCTATAAGACGGTACACTATCGCTTCCGCGACTGGCTCGTGTCGCGTCAACGCTATTGGGGAACGCCGATTCCGATCATCTACTGCGAGCATTGCGGTGAGGTGCCGGTGCCGGACGATCAACTGCCGGTTCTGCTGCCTGCGAACGTTCCGATTACGGGCGAAGGTTCGCCGCTTGCGCGCGATCCAGCGTTCATCAACACAACATGTCCGAAGTGCGGCGGTCCTGCGCGGCGCGAGAGCGATACCATGGACACGTTTTTCGAATCTTCGTGGTACTATCTGCGCTACCTCGATCCGCACAACAGCGCGGCGCCGTGGGCACGCGATCACTCCCACCATTGGATGAACGTCGATCAGTACATCGGCGGCGCCGAACATACCGTGCTGCACCTGCTCTACTCGCGCTTCTTCTATAAGTTCTTCCACGACCAAGGTTGGGTGCGCGGCAGCGAAGAGCCGTTCCAGCGACTGTTCCATCAGGGCATGGTGCTCTACAATAATGAGAAGATGTCGAAGTCGCGCGGCAATGTTATCGGCATCGATGAGACGGCAGACAAGAACGGCGTCGACGCGATGCGTCTCTTCTTGCTCTACGTCACGCCGCCCGAGGACACGAGCGACTGGACCGACGAGGGCATCACCGGACGCGTGCGGTTCCTCAACCGGGTGTGGCGCGCATCGGAGCCGTTCCTCGCTGCTGCATCCGCTGTTTCTCCGCGCATCCTTCCGCCGATCGCGAGCGCTGAAGACAAAGCGCTTGTGCGCGCCGTTCACGTGGTCGCAAAGTCGGCCGTCGACGAGGTTTCGTCGCGCCGTTTCCACTTCAACACGACGATTGCAAAGCTCGACGAACTGGTGAACGCAATGACCGCAGCTGCGCAAAAAGCGCCGGCTTCGCCTGCGTTTCTCTATGCCGTGCATGCATTGCCGCTGCTGATCGCGCCATATGCGCCGCACATCGCCGAAGAACTGTGGGCGAAGCTCGGTCACGACACGTCGGTGCATCTGGAGCACGTCATCGAACCGGAGGATGCGGCGCTCGAGGTCGATGAGATCACGCTGGTCGTTCAGGTCAACGGGAAGATTCGCGCGCGCATCAACGCTCAACCCGGCATTGCAGAGGATGACGCGGTTGCGCTTGCACTCGCGGATCCGAACGTGCGCGCGCAAATGGACGGCAAAGAAGTGCGCAAACGCATCTTCGTTCCCGACAAGCTCGTGAATCTGGTGATCGCATGAACGAGGCCCGCCGGACGCTGACGGCCCGTTGTTGCGTCGTCGGCGGCGGTCCGGCGGGCATTATGCTCGGCTATCTGCTGGCGCGACGCGGGCATAGCGTGATCGTACTGGAGAAGCACGGCGATTTTCTGCGTGATTTTCGCGGTGACACGGTTCATCCGTCGACGATGAACGTGCTCGACGAACTCGGTTTGCTCGACGAGTTCTTGAGCCGTCCGCATTCGGAGATTCGCCATCTCGCAGGACACGTCGGCTCGGATACGGTTGAAATCGCCGATCTCTCGCACGTTCCGGGCCGCGCAAAGTTTATCGCGATCATGCCGCAGTGGGACTTCCTGAACTTCATCTCGGAAAAGGCTCGCGCGTTTCCCGGATTTCAGTTGCTCATGAATACCGAAGGGCGCGACGTTATTCGTGAAGGCAACCGCGTCGTCGGCGTTCTTGCGAACGGGCCCGATGGGCCGCTCGAAATACGCGCTGACCTTGTCGTGGCGTGCGACGGACGCCATTCGACGATGCGCGACGCGGCAAATCTCAAACCGCGCGATCTCGGGGCACCGATGGACGTCATGTGGATGCACCTTTCGAAGAAGGCGACGGATCAAAATGCGGCGCTCGGCTTCATCGGCGCAGGCGTGATCCTCGTCTTCATCGACCGCGCCGACTACTGGCAGTGCGGATTCGTCATTGCGAAGGGCGCCGCCGAGCGCGTGCAGGCACGCGGCATCGAGGCGTTTCGCAACGAAATTGCAACACTTGCGCCGTTCGCGGCCGATCGCGTTAATGAGTTACAAAGCTGGGATGAGGTGAAGCTGCTTTCCGTTGCTGTTGACCGGCTTGATAAATGGTTCGTTCCCGGGTTGTTGTTCATCGGTGACGCAGCGCACGCTATGTCGCCGGTCGGCGGCGTCGGTATCAACCTTGCCATTCAGGACGCAGTCGCAACGGGACGCATCGTCGGCGCTGCGCTCGATTCGCCCGGCCCCGTGCGTGATGAAACGCTGGAGCAGGTGCAGCGTCGCCGCACGTTTCCAACAGACATGACGCAAGCGCTGCAAGTCTTCATTCAGAGGCGCATCATTGCATCGGTGCTTCGGTCAGAAGCGCCGCCCAAGCGCGCTCCGCTCGTCATTCGCGTGCTGACATCGATTCCGGGCTTTCGTCGGATACCGGCGTACATCGTCGGCATCGGCTTCCGTCCGGAACACGTCGATCGTTAAGCGGGCACGAGCGCTTTGAAATAGTCGTACGTCTGCTGCATCCCGTCAAGCAGTTTTGTCGACGGTGCCCATCCGAGTTCTTTCGCTGCAAGCGCGGGATCGAATTGCGCATCGCGCGCGTCGCCCGCACGTTTCGGCGCATGCGTGACCGGTGCTTCGAAGCCGCTGATCTGCACGAGCGTCTGATAAATTTGATTCACGCTCGTTTTCACGTTCGTTCCGATTACGTAACAGCCGCCACTGCCTTTTTCGAGCGCTAAGACGTTCGCGTTCGCCACGTCTTTTGCGAAGACGTAGTCGCGCGTTTGTTCGCCGTCCCAGTCGATGCGGATGCCTTCGCGTTTGAGGAACTTCCCGATGAAGATGGAGATGACACCGGCTTCGCCGTTTGGATCCTGACGCGGACCATAGACGTTGCCGTAGCGTAGCGCCGTGAAGTCGAGTCCCTTTTCATTCTGGTAGAAACGCAGGTAGTGCTCGGCGACCATCTTCGTGATGCCATACGGTGACGTCGGATTTTGCGGCGTCGATTCGGTGATCGGGAAGCGCTCCGGCGTACCGAACGTTGCGCCACTCGACGCAAAGATGAATTTCTTCGCACCCACTTTCACTGCCCCATCGAGGACGTTGATCAGACCGATCACATTGACGTCCGCATCATACTTCGGATCGCGGGACGAGATTGCAACAGAGTGCTGCGCGGCGTGATGGCTCACGATCTCAGGCTTGAATTCTTGGAAGATGCGCGCCACATTTTCATCGCGGATGTCCATGTGAACGAAGCTCGCCCGGTCCGGTATGTTCGCGCGCCGGCCGCCGCCGTGTTCCCACAGCGAATCGAGCACGACCACGTCGTGGCCTTCGGCCAGATACGCGTCTACGATATGTGATCCGATGAAGCCGGCCCCGCCGGTGACAATAATCCGCACTACTCGCTCCCTTGCGCTACGAACCTCAAGTCGCAGATGCGACACGTGCCGCCCTACGCTCTGCTATGGATCGCGGGTGCGACGGTGCTTGGCGTGCTCATCGCTACGCCGTTATCGTCCGCCGATCGAAACCTCGTCGCGATCGCCATTGCACTTGGCGCCGCTGCGTTGTATCGGTTCCCGCGCGAGACCCGGCAGCTTCGTGCGCTTGCTGCCGCTGCCCTCGTCATTGCCGCCTGCTACGCTCACGTGCGTGAAGCAAGCGTCCCCTCTATCATTCCCACACGCACCGCTCGATACACAGCCTATGTCGTCGATGAACGCGCACCGGATGCCGAGCTTCACACGTACGTGCTCGCCCTCGATAATGGTTTCCACCTACTTGCATCCTTTACACGGAACGTTCCGCTCGGGGCGCGCCTCGTCGTTCGTGGACGACTTGAGCCGCTCGATGAGGCGCGCAATCCCGGCGAACCGAGTGAACGCGCAATCGAGGCGGAACACGGTATCACCGGGCGACTCGCGAGCGCCGCCGTGCTACAGATCCTTGATTCCAGTCCGAATTCGATCGGTGCGCGCGTCGCGCAACTTCACGCTCGCGCTTTGGCGCTGCTCCGCGCGCATCTACCGGAACCCGGCGCATCTATCGTCGCCGGAGAGTTGTGGGGCGATCGCAGCGCCTTGCCACCCGAACTTCGCACCGAATTCCAAGAAACAGGAACGGTTCACGTTCTCGTTACCGCGGGTTTGCACGTCGGACTGATTGCATGGCTCGTCACCGCAATCTGCGGACGTCTAACGTTACGACGCGCGTACGCCTGCGTCGCTGCAATCGTTGCGGTGTGGATCTTCGCAATGTTCAGCGGCAGCAATCTTCCGGCAATTCGCGCCGCGACAATGGCAACCGCAATGCTCTCCGCACGTGCGTTCGGTCGTGCGACTCTTTCCTGGAATTCGCTCGCGCTCGCAGCAATCGCCGTTGTGCTAATCGTTCCGTCGAGCGTCTCGACACCATCGTTCTGGCTTTCGTTTTGTTGCGTCGGCGCAATTTTCGCGTGTGGTCCGGCCCTCGAACCCATCATCGATCGCGTCGCACTCGACACGCGGATTCGCGAAGCGCTTCTGCTTACGCTTTCAACGCAACTCGGAACGTGGCCGATCAGCGCCGCGACGTTTCTGCAATTCTCGCCTTATGCGGTACTGGCAAACGTTGTGGTCGTACCGCTGGTTCCAGCCACGATGCTGCTCGGGATGCTCCAACTACTCGCAACGCCACTGTGGCCGCTCGCGCAAGCAGTCGCGAACCTCAACTCGTGGCTTCTAATCTGGACGGTGAGCACTGTTCACCTTTTGGCGTCGCTGCCCGGTTCAGTCATTCGCATGACGCCCGCGCCAACATGGTGCATCGCTTTATACGAATGTACGTTGATCGCCGCATCGGCACTTGCCGTTCGCAAAGGGTTGACGATCTCACTGGGCCTGCTCGTCGTCTCAACGTCGCTCGTGCTTCTTCCGCCGGCAACGATTGATACGCGGCTTCGCATCACGGTACTCGACGTGGGTCAAGCGGATGCCATCGTCATACAGACCCCGGCACACCACACGATATTGGTCGATTCCGGCGGGCGTCTCGAACGAGGTCCACAATCGGGTGATTCCTCCGCAGAACGAGTCGGCGAGCGCATCGTCGTGCCGTTTCTGTTACGTCAAGGTATCCATCAAATCGACGCATTGATAATTTCTCACCCGCATGGCGATCACGTCGCTGGTTGCGCACCGGTGTTGCGCGCGTTACGCGTTGCGGAGATCGCGGATAGTGGGCAAACCTACGGTGGACATGCGTATCATGATTGTCTCGATACCGCGACCGCGGATCACGTGCCGATTGTGCAACCGCGCGCAGGAATGGTATGGCGCACAAACGATGGCGTGAAACTCACCTTCATTGGCCCGTCACTTCCATTCATCGGCGGGAAGAATGCAATCAACGATAATTCCGTCGCCTTCATCCTGCAATACGAACGGTTTCGCATGCTGTTCACCGGCGATGCTGGTGTCGCAGCGGAGCAACGCTTTCTCGATGAAGGGATTGATTTGCGATCTGACGTCTTGAAAGTCGGGCACCACGGCTCGGCGTATAGCTCCTCAGTAGAATTCATCGCCGCGGTTCATCCGCGTAGCGCGATCATCTCGGTCGGACGGCACAATCTGTTCGGTCACCCGGCGCCGTCGACAATCAACACACTTATCGCGGAGCGTGGTGTCGTCTATCGCACGGATGAAGACGGTGGCGTCACGGTAGTGACTGACGGCACAACCAGTACAGTACGATCACAAAACACAACACTGTAATTCAACGCGCGGGGCTTGCACTATGCGCCGCTCGAAGTAGTTTGCAGCGGCTGTTGTATCAGGAACTGCCAATCGCACTGATCTATCGACGCGGTGAAATCAACGCGTTCACCGACCGGCTAGAGGGACAATCGACCGCGCTTTCGCCCGCCGGTGCACTTTGGAACGTCGACAAATGGTATCTCACGCGCTAACTATATGTGCGTCTGGTCGCTGATCACATTCGTCTCCCACGTTTTCCCGTGATCGCTCGAGAAGGCTTGTTCGAAGTGTGCCCCTTGCGCGGTCCAACGAAAGCGAACGATAACCGGTGTGCCTTGCCATGTGTCGTCTGCGAAAAATTCACCGAAACCGTTCGCATTGAAGTGACCGACTTGCGGAGGCGGTATTAAGCCGCGATCGCGCAACCCCCACCATATCGACCATTGATGCGTTTGCGCGCTGTACATGCGAAGCGTGACGCCGTAAATTGTGCGGTTCGGACAGTGCCATTCCGTGTCTTCGCGATTTCCGCTGCCGCCGTAAATGCCGCCCCAAATCGGACGCATTTCGCCCGTTGCCGTGCACTCGTACCACTCGTGACTGTTCTTGAGCCGCTCTTTGAGCATGCGAATGTGGTAACGCCATTTGCCGAGTAGGAAATTGAAGTCGTTGTGTCCGTCGCGTGTGGTTGGCGTGATAAGCGCGGTTGCACCGGGTTCTGCGCCGCGTACGGCGACAAATGGCGCCATTGCGGCAAATACAAAGAGTATGACTAAGAGCATGCGCTTCTTCATACCGACTATTATACTAGGACTATAATTATAGTCAAGATTGTGTTCGGTCATCCCGCGCCATCTACGATCGAGACGCTCGAGCGCGCCCATGTGGTAGTCCTGCGGACGGACCAAAACGGTGCCGTTACGCTAGTTCCGTAGCTGGTTAGCTCACGCCGCCCTCACCGCGGTAACCTGAATGATCGTGATCCACGTTCGGCCCCTGTCCGCGGAGACTTGAACCATCGTCGTTTGCTTATCGAGTGCAAGAAAGACAAACGTGGTGCGGAATACGAGCGTCTTCCCATTTTCTGGAACGTCGCGCAACGTGACCCATGCGTTCCCGTTCTGCGTCAGTTTTTCAACAGAGGATGGCCTGTCCTTATGTATTTGCGCAAGCCTGTAGGCCTTTGCCGACGGACTGTAGCTCATTACGGATAGATCGTCATGTGGCGGGTTGTCCGAGAAGTAATCGCAAATGACGTAGCCCTTGTTCGCGCTCCAAGTGCAATCGGCAACGCCTGTGTCGGCATGTGCATGGCTATATTTTGTTTCGTAGATCTGACCGCTGAAGGTCCAGCGGCCCACCCAGATTCCGAGCTTCTCTGACGGATCGGAAGCTGCTGAAGCGTCTGCCATGCCGGCAATTTTCACCGCTGCAAAAGCCAAGGCTGAGAAAAGCACGAGGCAGTGCATCCGCATTACACAAATCATTTCGGAGCCGGCGAACCGTCCGACCAGTATGGAGCGAGGATGACGACGGTCACAGGTTCATACGATCGAAATGTCGCCGTTGCCGGTGAGATGATCGGCGATCCTTTGAAGCCGACGGCCCACGTGTCCAGTTTGTCTTTGGCGACAAACGGCATGATATGGGGACGCCACGGCCCCGCAACGCCATCGTTGAGGTAGCTCTCTTTGGAAAGCATCAACGCGAACCCGCGCGGTTCGGTGAACTGATGATCCGCGTACGCGGCCTGCGACTTCGTTGCAATCTGTTCGCGTGTATCACCGGCCAGGGCCCATTTCGCTCGCGCCAGATAAAACGGCAACACGCTTTGCACGGCATCCGGATTGAGACAGGCCGCTCCGCGTCCTTTCGGATTCCAGAATTCGGGATCGTCGATGCCCGCCGACCACATCCGACCGACCAAACACACCCAGCCGTTGCTTCCCTTCGCGGCGACCTCGTAGCCGCTCTTGGTCATCACAAGCACTTCGGCGTTGGAAGACAGTGATGCCGGTGCCGCGCTACGCGCCATTTCAATCTCTGCATCACGAGGCATCATGTATTTCGAAACGGGAGCCATCGTCGGATACGGATTGCTGGTCGGCGTCTGACCGTGCGCGGCGGTGCAGGACGTAAGTAAGACGATAAGCGCCGCGCACGCGATGTCGTTTCTCATAGTTGTCCTCCTAAGCGCGCGAGAGCGATCGCGGTTTCCTTTATCTGGGCTGGACGGCGCCATCACCGTGATGGAGAACCTTTCAGAAAAGCGTCGAGGATCGGACGGACATCGTCCACCTGGCAATAGAAGGCGACATGCCCGCAGTCGCCGTTGAGAACGAACGTTTTCGCGTGGACCAAGTGCGCGAACTCCAGAGCCGGCGCCGGATTGACCGCATGATCTTGTTGCGACGCCACAATTAGCATCGGGGCACGCACACGCGCCGCCGCTTCGCTCAGCGTTCCCCCGTGCGTTATGTCGTGCGCAATCACTGCCTCCAGCTGCGCGCGCCAGTCGTCGCTATCGAACGACGAACCGTTAGGGGCGATCGCGTCCTTGTAAAACTTCGCGAACTCGGCGCGAGACGTGCGCTTAATGCGATATTCCGGTGTGGACACAATCGCCGCGTGGATAAGGCGTACGGCGGTCATATTCGGCAGCGCCGCCAGTTCTTCGTTGTAAACCAATAGGTCGTAGCTCGTGGGTTGCGGGCTACCGACGATCGGAACCACCTCATCCATGAATTCGGGATATTGAACGGCCCATTGAAACGCTTGCATTCCGCCCATCGAGACGCCGACGACCGCGTGAAGGTGAGATATGCCGAGTGCCGCCATTAGCGCGTGCTCGGACGCAACCATGTCCTCGATTGTGATACTCGGGAAGGCCGCGCCGGACTGTGACGAGCTCGTTGAAGGGGAGCACGAAATTCCGTCGCCGAGTGCGTCGACCACGATGACGAAATAGCGAGAAGGATCGAAGAGCGGATGCTTCTGATCGAAGAAGGAAACTGCCGTATCACTCTGCATTGTGAACGCAGTTGGAAAAAGAATCGCGTTCGACTTTGCCGCATTCAGGTTTCCCAACGTGCGGTAGCCGAGCTCGCATGCGTGAATCGATTGGCCGCTCACGAGTTTGAAGTCGCCAAGATCGGCGAAACGCTGTGCGGATGGTGGCGTCTGCGCAGCGGCCGGCAAGACCGCCAAGGCAACGCTGAGAAATCCCGCCGCAATGAATTCTCGCATCACCTATTTCAAGGGCGGCGCAGGCGAGCCGTCTGACCAGTACGGAGCGAGGATAACGAGCGTCACCGGCTCGTACGAGCGAAATGTGTCAGTTGCCGGTGAGAGGATACCCGACCCCTTGAAAACAGCAGCCCACGTAGACAATTTGTCTTTGGCTACGAACGGCATGATGTGCGGGCGCCACGGGCCGTGTACGCCATCGTTGAGATAACTCTGTTTTGAGAGCATCAACGCGAACCCACGCGGTTCGGGGACCTGGTGAGCGGTGTAGGCTGCCTGCGACTTCGCCGCAATCTCTTCGCGCGTGTCACCGGCCAGCGCCCATTTCGTGCGCGCAAGGTACGACGGCAACACGGTTTGCGCCGCATCCGGGTTGAGGCAGGCCGCTCCGCGTCCCTTTGGGTTCCAGAATTCGGGATCGTCGATGCCCGCACCCCACATGCGCCCGACAATACACACCCAGCCGTTGCTGCCTTTCGCGGCTATTTCATAGCCGCTCTTGCTCATCACGAGCACTTCGGCATTGGCGGAGAGCGACGCCGGTGCGGCGCTGCGCGCCATAGCAATTTCAGCATCGCGTGGCATCATGTATTTCGAGAGCGGTGCCATCGTTGGATACGGGTTGCTCGCCGGCGCTTGACCGCGTGCGGGTGCGCAGGCGGTCAATAAAACGATGAGGCCTGCGACGACGACGTTGTTTCTCATAGCTGACCTTTCGAAGCGAGACGCTCACGAGCGATCGAAACTTCCTTTTGATTTGCGGCCACAAGGCGCGCATACCCAGCCCGAGTTTCACGATCGATCTTCTCTCCGGCTTTTGCTTCGCTCCCCGCGTCGAACGGTGGCTGCGGGTCGTACTCAAGCATCAGTTGGATCATGCGAGCCTGATCGTCGCTACGAAGTTTTGCCGCCATTGTCAGTCCGAAGTCAAAGCCCGCGGTCACGCCGGCGCCGGTGATTCGGTTACGATCGACCACAACACGTTCGGTGACCGGGATCGCGCCGAGCGTTGCGAGCATTTCGTGAACGACCCAATGCGTCGTCGCGTGACACCCGCGCAGCAATCCGGCTGAAGCGAGAATAAGCGATCCCGTGCAGACGCTCGTAACGTATTCCGCGGTTGGACCAACCCGTTGCAAAAATCCGATGACGTCTGCGTCGTTCATCATCGCATACGATCTGGTGCCTCCGGGGACGAACAGTACAGTCAGTCCAGGCGCAACGTCGTCAAACGTCTGCGTCGGAACGATCGGTACGCCCGAGTCGCTGGTAACGGTTTTCCGGTCTTTCCACGCGAGCTGGACGTCGGTGTTCCCGATCGCGCTGAAGATTAGCTGCGGCGCCATCAGGTCGAGCGTGGTCATCCCAGGATATATGACCATCGCGATGCGCTGGGCGCGCGATGCATCGTGAGAACCGGGCGAGCCGGCTGCGAACGTTTTTGTTGCAAGCGCCCCGGCAGTAGCGGCGGTGAGCGCGGTAAACGTCGATCGCTTCATGTCCTGCGACTAGTATCCCGTCCCGCCGCCGAGCCTCGCTATACCGCTCGCTGCGCCGAAATGGCGTCTTACTGCAGACGCTGGGCTAGCCCTCAAAAACGCCGTAGAATAGCCGCACATGAAGCTCTGGATTCCTCTTTGTTGGCTCGCCCTCGCACTGTTCGATGCGTCGAGGACGGTTGGCGCGATGCAAGCAATGGGAATGCAGCACAACTGGACTCTGGTTTTTGCGATCGAGGCGGTGAGTTGCCTACCGTGGGTGGTCGCAACCTGGTTCATCATTTGGCTCGCGAATCGCATGCGCTCCGCACCGCGCGTGCCGGCTTGGAGCGCTCACGTCGTCACAGCTCTCTGCGCGAACGCGCTCTTTGCCGCATGGACGACGTTTCTCGTCGTCACATTCCGCCCGTTCGGTCCCGATTTTCCCCCGCAGGCACTTCCGCATTTTCTCAATGGGCTTACGAATGATCTTCCGACGACGATCGTCGCCTATGCGCTGATCCTGACAATGAACACCTTCTTCGACTCGCGCGAGCGTCTCACAAAACAGAGCATCGAACTGGCGCAGCTCAACGAGCAACTTGCGCAGGCCCAACTGAGCGCCTTGCGTCGTCAGATCGAGCCTCATTTTCTCTTTAACGCGTTGAATTCGATCGCCGGCCTTATTCGCGAGAACAAATCAAGCGAAGCGATCACAATGCTCGTAAGCTTGAGCGACTTCTTGCGCCACACGCTTTCGGAGTCGAACCGCCGGGAAGTCCCTCTATCCGAAGAGCTTGATTTTGTGAAGCAGTACTTGGCCGCACAAAAAGCGCGCTTCGCTGAACGACTCAAACTGAGCATCGACGTGCCAAGGGAACTTCAGGACGCGGCGATCCCCAATCTCATTCTCCAACCTCTCGTCGAGAACGCAATAAAGCACGGTATAGAAAAACGCAAAGACGGCGGCTCCGTGCGCATTGCAGCGCGCTCGCAAGATAATCAGTTACGCATCAGCGTGTCAAACGACGGGCCATCATTCGAGCCCGGATGTGAGACCCTTTCGACCGGCGTCGGTGTCGCCAACGTACGCGCTCGCCTGAAGGCTCTCTACGGTGATGCCGCGTCGTTCATGATGAATGCGCAAGGTGTCGGCGGCGTTGAGGTCGCGATCACTCTACCGCTACGCATCGCGACCAGCTAATGCCAATCCGAACGCTTATCGGACGGACCAGAATGCGGCCGTCACCGTAACCACCAACGGTACGACGAGTGCAGTTCTATCGCGAAGCCAGCAGCAATTCGTAGACAGCGCCCTCTAGCATTGGGTTGGTCGTCCGGGTGGAATTTTGCTGCTGTCCTAGACAACGATCGTCCGCCACGCGACGCATCGACCTTGCGGCGGGCAACAGATGTTCTCGGCTTCGTTGACGAAATACTGAAAAGATCGCGCCCATCACGCGACACTGCGAAGCAAAGAGCACGAAACGCTCCTCGTTGCGCTGCGCAAAACGTTCGGGGAAGATGAAACCGAGAAACTCATGGTTGCGTGAAAACAGCTCTCGGAAGATCAGGCGGTATCAGAGGCTCTCGCCAATTAACTAAACTGGACGAAGAGCGCGCCGTCTTTAGCTTGAAACACCCCCATGCGAATACGGCCGTCATCGAAATTGAAATAGGTATTGCTAAATCGCGGGCACTGACGCTTGTCTTTTATTTCAAAACGAGGCGAAGCTGCCGGCGTAGGAGTCGGGGCAGTTTCTCCTACGTAGTTAGGTAACGTTTGCGTCGTTGCCGTGACCAATTCAGAGTCGAGCACAACAGCATAGCCGTGCGTCCTAACGAGGCGAAGCACGTAAGGTTCACAGTGTCCGGCGCCTTTATTGTAAATGCGCATAACCTCTTGATCCGGCAGTGTTATCGTCGCGCACAAGTCCAGTGCACTGCACTCAGGACGCGCCTCGGCCACCGATCCATCAGGATAGGTGACCGACGTTGACGCGTAAGGCGTGGCTACACCGAGTGACAGCATGAGTGTGAAAGCAAGAATGTTCATGTTAAATGGTGTGCATTAAGTGGTGCGCGGCCTTTTCGATTAGATCTTCTGCTACGTCCGGATGCGACGTCATCGATAGGTGCGAGGCATCGACCTCGACGATTTCCGCGTGTGCGCGCTTAGCCATGAAGAGTTGCTCGGCCGGAGGAAGCACGCGGTCTTCCGTACCGATCATGAACCAAGACGGGATCGTCTTCCAAGCCGGCGTTCCCGATTTCGCCGCTGCGGCGCTGAGCGTTAGTGCACGCTGTGTCGATGCCAAAACGGACGCTTCGTTCGACGGCAAATCGTTCGCAAAGTCCTCACGGACGACATTTGCCTTGAGGTACAAGTCCGCATCTCCGCCTGGAAGTGGCACGACACTAAATACGGTCGCCGGAGGCGCATTAAGCGCGGACCCGGGTCGTGCGCTTGCAAGTTGCAGCAGCGACTCGCCCGCGTCAGGCGCGAAGGCATCAATAAAGACGAGCGCTTTGACGTTCGGATTGCCGAAAGCGGCATTTGTAATCACTGCTCCACCGTATGAGTGTCCAACAAGAACGATCGGTCCTGAAATTGTTTTCAGAAATCCAGCCAGATAGACAGCGTCGGAAGTTAATCCCCGAAGCGGATTCGGCGGTGCGTAGACGGTGTAGCCGTCACCTTGTAAGCGAGAAATTACTCCACTAAAGCCCGATGCATCGGCCCAAGCGCCATGCACCAAAACGATGGTCGGTTTTGCGCCCGTGCTCGTGAGAGCGTTCATAGGAGTGCGCGCCGCCTCGGCGAGCGAGCTTTCATTGAGATGGTTTGCGCTTTCGCCTGTCGGCGTAATATTGCCACCGCCTCCGCTATACGCACCAGGGCCGCCACTGCAAGCGACCAGCGCACACGCGAACGCAAGTAGAAAAAACTTCGGCTTCATTATTTTGCCGATCATGATCTCTTAATTAACCTCATTTAAGTGTGGAACCGCGAAGGTACGCTGCGCGTTGTACGCCGCGTAAAGTTCGGGGAACGCCAGATAATAAAGACTTATTTGCTCGAGTGGGCTCAGCCGAAGCGCCGCGCACAATTTTCCCAAAAGCGAGATTGAAACGCGAATTGAGCGTCCGCTTTCGAACCAACGATACCAATCATTCGATACACCGATGAGTTCGGCGACTTCTTCTCGTCTAAGGCCGATAACGCGTCTGCGCGTTGTATTTGGTAAGCCGACATCGGACGGATTGAGCCGCGAGCGGCAACGCATCAGAAAAGCCCGAAGCTTTGCGCACCGGTCTTTGTCGTACGCCGACCATCCCTTATTTGTACCTCTTGAATTCGAAAATTCTGGATGTGTCATGGACGCATTGTCGCAACAGAGCGATTCGACAGGACTCGAAATATCTGAATTGACGATTTCAGCGGATCGAAGCCGGAGCTCATGCTCTACGAACTTTTTCTACGCGGCGTGGGAGGAGAGAATGCTAGATAATACAGGGACGCCCAGCCGCAGCAGGCTCGCCGACTGTTGTTCATTTAGCATGAACGCCCGGCAGATTCGATCCATCAGCGACAATGATGCATGCACCGGATAGCCGGCTTCTAAAAGCCCATACCACGTCCGGCTTACGCCGATTGCCTCGGCGAGCTCTTCCTGGGTAACCGTCTTCCCGATCCGATTCCCAAGCCGTCTGAAGTCGCCTATCCAGAACGCACTCTTGGGGATTCCCAGTCGTGATTGTTTTAGCAGATCTGCGAAGCTTTGAAGCCGTGCGTGCTCTGTGTCATCGATCGTGAGTGCAACTCTGGCCATCATCCACCTCCAGGTGGGTAATTTGACGTAAAACTATCTTGGTGGTATATTACGACATCGAAATATCTCCGTCAAGGTACTTTGATGTCAAAAGAAATTCAGGCTAAAGATGAAGTCGACCGCGTGCTCGCTTTGCCCGACTCAGTGGCCAAGTTCACGGGTCCTGACCCCACGTACATGAGCATTATCAGCCGCATCTATCGCATCGCTGCCCACGTCGACCGCCGCGCGGCGCAAGTTTACGGCCCGCACGGACTCACGCGTGGTGAGGCTGACGTTCTGTCGGCGCTTTATCGATTTGGAGACTCGCTCTCGCCGACGACTCTCGCCGCATCTCTGCTGACCTCGCCTGGTGCGATGACGAACCGTCTCGACCGATTGGAACGCGGAGGGTTAATTGTGCGCGAGATCGTTGAAACCGACAAGCGAAGTTACAGTGTTTCCTTGACTCCGCAGGGGAGGCGCCTCTATGCAACAGCGCTCGAGGATCGCAAGGCAGCTCATGCCGACTTGATACCAGGATTAAATCGCAAGGAACGAGAGCAGCTGATTCCGCTTTTGCGAAAAGTTCTGCTCGCGATCGAATCAAAAGAGCGCGAGTAGCGTTCATGTTGCCGAAGATACAAGGCCGCGCTCCACAATTTCGGAGCGCGGCCTTTTTTGTTAACCGCCGCGTAGCAGACACGCTTGCCGTGCTCAACTAACGTCGTTGTATCAAACGAAATCCACCAAGTTGGAGCAAGCAAGATGGGCATTCAGATCTTCCAGAACGTTAGAGATGCAATGCGCGCCGGTTTTCAAATCGAGTCGCCGATCCCGGACACCGAAGGTTTCCTTCACGCGCGCACTCGGACCAGCATGGGTTGGGCTCGAGCCCTGGTCGCGATGCACGGCGAGCGGAGCTGATGGCAAACGACGGCGACGCCGGAGCAGCAAGCACAGCGTCAAAATCTCGTTATCGTCGATCTTGTCGGCACATACAAGACAATGGCCGGAACCGTCTCATATGGCGGATCGCCCGCAGACCCGAGGACGAGCGTTCTTCGGGCGGAGAACTATGAAACGGGGTTCTCCTTATAGACTAGCGGCCTTATCGTAGTTCGGAAGCGGCTTTATCAAGGGATCGAGAAGGCTGCGCGCATCGGCCGCACTGAGAACTTGCGAGCGATCGAGCTTGATGAGTTGCGCTTGGTCAGGGTCAGGCTCCCAGACATCTTCACCGACTAATCGACATTGATCGTCGTACGGCCAAATCATTTGAATCGTCGACCGATAGAGATACATGTCGTCGCTGTCGGGTTTTGCGTCTTTCGAGGATAAGATCTGTTTGAGAAGCCGATCGGATAACATCTTTGGGAGATGCCCGAGCGCTTTATTCACTCGAACAGCCTTGCCCCAGACTTGCTGGTATAAAATGCCAACCGAAGTGATGTAGTGGTCGGACACCGCTACCTCTTCGTTTTCGGCATAGAAGATAGTTTGATTTGTTATTGTCCAAGCCCGGTACAGCCCTTTGACCGCGTCCTGCCCTTCGAGCTTCGAGTTGATCTCGGCAGCATGGAAATGATAGACGGGGCGTTCGACCATCATGTCGGGAGTAAATATTTCTTCGTATCTTCCCGCGATCTCCAGGTAGCGATGGCGATAGTACGCCTGCAGCATGAACCGATGCCGCGGTTTGATCGTTTC
>JAMXLG010000390.1 GCA_024281135.1 Vulcanimicrobiia bacterium
TCAGCCATGCAAAGGCCGCGGGCGCATGTATGACGCCAATGTGCGCGGCAACGGCTACCAGGGCAAGCGACAGGACCCCGCGGAGGCCTGCGGTGGTCGTCAAGGAGTACGCGAGCGCATATTGCGAGGCCGCATCCATGGTCGCTCATTGTAACACGGTTAAATCCCTGACCGAGGCGCAGGACGCTCACTGCTGCCGGATAAGGTCCTCTTGCAAGGGCCATGATGTTTCACGAAACACCGGCCACGGGCGACGGCGGTCTCCTTCAGAGACTGCTCGGTATCACCTATGAGATCTTGCACGCGCAAGAAATCTCGCCCGCGCTGGAATCGATCGCGCGCGCCGTTTCCGAGTTTTTCGGATTCAAGTACGTGACGATCGTCGCTGCAGACGCACCGGGTGGCGAACTTTATCGCCGCGTTCTTCTTGGTTTTCCCGCGGCGATTATCCGTGAACGCTTGGGCGAACACATCGAGCGCACTGCGGTGATGGAGATCCTTCCAACCGAATCCGAAGTGTTGCCGTACTGTTTCTACAATCCCGCCGAGCGCGAAATCATGTGGAAGCAGAGCATTTACACCGGCTATCGCCCGCTCAACGAGCCACGTTCGGCTCCCGATGCCTGGCACGAGCGCGATACGCTTACGCTAGTCTTACCGGATCGCGACGGAAATATGCTCGGTTATCTCTCGGCCGATGCACCGCTCGATGGCAAGGTTCCCTCGATCGAGACCCTTCGCCGCATGCAGCTTTTCGTGAACCTCGTCGGTCTCGCGCTTGCGAATTCGCGCGCACACCACGCAGAAATCGAACGTCGGCGCATCCTCGAAGAGAACGTTCGCATGCAGAACGAGTTCTTCAGCATGGTTTCTCATGAAGTGCGCTCGCCGCTCGCAGCGATTCGCGGTGCGACCGCACTGCTACAGACGCATTTCGAGACGCTTGGACTCGAACGCCGTCAGGAATTGCTCGGCGTGCTTTCGAGTTCAACGGCTCGCCTGTCATCGATTTTTGAAGATTTTCTCTTACTCTCGCGCATGGAAGCCGGGCACCTCGCGTTGCGTATAGAACGCGTCGCGCCCGTTCCGATCATCGAAGAGTCACTCGCGCGCATGCGCAGCGAACACCCCGACCGAGCCTTCAATGCCGCCTATTTGGACCCGGTTCCCTATATGCTTGCGGATGAGGGTCGCGCGGTGCAGATCATCACGAACCTGCTTTCGAATGCGGTGAAGTACAGCTTCCCCGAGAGCCCGGTTCTCGTTGACGTTAAGCCGTCGATGGATCACTTGACGATCTGGATCGTGAACGAAGGCCCGGGCATCGAAGAAGGCGATCGCGAGAAATTGTTCCAGCGCTTCGGCCACCTTTCGGCCGGCGACGGCTCGACGGGGCTCGGGCTCTATATCTGCCGCGAGCTCGTTACGCTGATGAGTGGTACGATTGGGTTTGAGTCCGAGCCCGGCAAGCGCACTGCCTTCTGGTTTACCCTCCCCCGCGGTTAGGCGTAGCCTTACCCCCGACAGTTGTGGTACAAGTGGCCCGTGAAGACGCGTCCCGACATTAGAAACGTAGCCATCATCGCCCATGTCGACCATGGGAAGACCACGCTTGTTGATGCCATGCTCAAGCAAAGCGGCGTTTTTCGTGAAGGTCAGCAGGTCGAGACGCGAGTTATGGATTCCAATCCGCTCGAGCGCGAGCGCGGGATCACGATTCTTGCCAAGAATACAGCGGTCCGGCATGGCGATGTGAAGTTCAACATCGTCGACACGCCGGGACACGCCGACTTCGGCGGAGAGGTCGAGCGCGTACTCCAGATGGTGCAGGGCGTGCTGCTGCTCGTTGACGCCGCAGAAGGCGTGATGCCGCAGACCCGGTTCGTTCTGCGGAAGGCGCTCGAGCTCGATCTCAAAGCGCTGGTCGCGATCAATAAGATCGACCGCAGAGACGCGCGGCCCATGGAGATCGTAAACGAAGTTTTCGACCTGTTCATCGAGCTTGGCGCGAGCGACGAGCAGGCAGACTTTCCGGTCGTGTTCACCAATGGTAAGGCCGGGATTGCGAAGCGCTCGCTGGATGATGAGAGTGCCGATCTCGAGCCGCTCTTTGACATCATCAAAATGCACGTGCCCGAAGCGCCTGCTGAAGACGGGCCGTTCCAGCTTTTGATTTCGGCAATCGATCACAACAAATACGTGGGCCGTATTGGCATCGGCCGCATCTTCCGCGGGACTTCTCGCGTGAATATGCCGATTGCGAAGGTTGCGCGTGACGAAAAAGTTGCGACCGGGTTACGTTTGACGAAGCTTCTGACGTTCCAAGGATTGGAGCGCATCGAAGTCGAGGAAGCGTCGGCCGGTGATATCGTGTGCGTTTCGGGAATCGAGGACCTGAATATCGGCGATACGATCGCCGATGCGCAGACCCCCGAGGGGATTCACGCGGTTGCTGTGGACGAGCCGACGGTCTCAATGTTTTTCTCGGTGAACAACTCTCCGTTCGCGGGCAAAGAAGGCAAGTTCCTCACCTCGCGGCAGATCCGCGAACGCTTGATGCGCGAACTCGAGTCGAACGTCGCATTGCGCGTCTCCGATACGGAATCGGCCGACACGTTCGAAGTCCGCGGACGCGGTGAGCTGCATCTCTCGATCCTCATCGAAACGATGCGCCGCGAAGGCTACGAGCTTGCTGTTTCCAAGCCGCAAGTCATCATCATGGA
>JAMXLG010000391.1 GCA_024281135.1 Vulcanimicrobiia bacterium
TCAAATCATTGCAGGATCTTGAGGAGTGGTTTCACTCGCACATCGAGTTTCAAAAGAGATACGGAATGACGCGAGGATGTCCATTCGGAACGGCCGCCAACGAGATTACGGAAGGTGAAGAAGTAGCGAGGCAAGATCTCGCACTAATCTTCGACACGATTAATAGTCGATTGGCGGCGTTCTTCACTCGAGAGAAGGTTCAGCAGCGGCTCCTACGCGACACAAGCGAAAAAGTGCTCGCGGACTTCTGCATCGGAGCGGTGCAAGGGGCCATGTTAATCGGTAAGGTTAGGCGTAGCAGCGGCGACGCAGAAGCAATCGTGCGCGAAGCTCTTGCGCATATCCGATCATATTTTGTACTTGAATTCTGAATCTTGGAATACTAAGATTCCTAGCATTGTGGATAGTCTGTACAGGGACACGTTCGCCGAGTACTTTCGCGATTCTGAGCACGAAGCCGTCATGCAGTGTTGGTCGGAAGCTACCGCATCGATGACCGAGGAGCAGTTCAGGATAGGCGTCGAGCGGCTTGCAGCGCTGCTCGAGCGCGAACATCTGCCAAATGCGATCGTGGACGTCGTCAAAATGGCCTACCGTCCGGCACCGGACTTCGAAGAGTGGCGTCAGGCGAACATCATCCCGCGATACAACGCGGCGGGTGTCCGCAAGTTCGCGTTTATTTTCCCGAGCGGGTTCACCGGTACCGTTGAGAACGGCGTTTCTCCGGCGCCCGAGGGGAAGGCAAAGTTCCCATTTGGATACTTTGGCTCTCGCGAAGGTGCGTTTTCGTGGCTCGCGGCTAATTAAGAATTTATTGCAATGCCGTGTGCCTCAACCAGTCGAGCCTATCGATAATTGCGTCGGCAGTGGAATCAACGGTATCGGCTTTGTGCTGTGTAGAGCGCGATGCGTCAGGGCCACAGCGGAACGTCACCAGCAGATCACCTGATGAACGGTCCTGCGTGACACTGGCTTCCGCGCCACCAAGACGCCATACGTTTGCCAGATGATAGAAGCCGCGAACGTCTCGCTCCTTGGCTCGAGCGGCGATACGCTCCGCAAGCTCGTGAAGGAAGTCGCGGTATTCAAGTCTACCGTTTTGTTTAGAAGTCTCGACTTCGTTAAGCATTCGTTCACCTCGTGCGTTAGATATCACCATCATCGTAATACTTGCGCCAATGTTGGTCGATTGATTTGAATCAACTTTGCCGGAAATGATTGAGCGAGCAAAAGTTGACCTGTGTTATAAATGAATCACACCATAGCAAGAGCCCGGCGAAATTCGCCGGGCTCTTTTCTCGCCCACATCCGAAGTTTTCGAGCCGTCAGATTTTGATCTGCGCCTGCAGATAGAAGTTGAACGGCTGCGTCGTTTGGTTGAACGTTCCACCCGCCGTATTCGTGTTCACTGCGCCGTAGTAGGCGCCGTATGGATATTGAACTTGGCGTGGGAAGCTCGCTACTGTTGCCGGTGGATTGTACACGTTTCCGACCGGAACAAGTCCGCCACTGCCTCCATTGACGAGGCCGTAAGAGCACACGTGGTTGTTGCCAACGGTCCACGCAGCTTTGGTTCCGCCCCAGCACGTGTTCAGGAGATTTGCCAGCGTTGCAACTAGCGTAATCTTCGGCGATACGTCGTAACTGAGTTGCAGGTTTGCCAGGAGTTGATTGGGTTCCACAAACGATCCGATGTTATCAAACGACCCCGTATACGGATCGGGAATAGCGAGCGTTCCACAGTTTGTTGCATCGAATGCTCCGCCGCCCGCGGCGCCGTATGGATAGCGAGGATCTCCCGCCGTTACGGCACCGGCTAGCGGGGCTCCGCACGTCGTCGGATTGATGCCGGGTGTCGTCTCCGGCTCACCATAGCGAGCACCGCCTTGGAACTGCAATGACGGTGTAACCGCAAATTGACGATGCTTGTAGTTCAGGACGAGCGTCGCCACATATGGCGCACCATAGGCTACCGCATATGACTGGATCGGTCCCGGGAAGTTTGTGTAAGTTGCGAAATCCGAGTTAGGGTTGATTGACGCCGCGAGTGGGGCGTTGTAGTACGGATTCGCGACGGCGCCCGCTGCAGTGCACGCAACGGGGGAACCGCCGGCATAACAGGGAGCGCCGCCTCCGGCCTTCGTGAGCGCATTGTACGCCGCGATATCACCGTTAATGCTCGTCACAACCGTCGACCCGTTGCTGAGCGCTTTGTACTGAATCGTCGAGTACGTGTACGCGAACGAGAGCAGTCCCGAGAAGCCATCTCGTGTTAAGTCGCCCTTGTCGATCGCAAGCTCGAAGCCGCGACTCGTTTGGTGTCCGACGTTCAAGCCCGATGCGAAACCAGTCTTTGGATCGAGGAAGAATTGCTGCAGCTGGTTCTTTGTCGAACGTAGGAACGGCGTCACTTTGTACGTCCAATCGGTTCCGTGGACGTGCTTCTCGAGGGAGAGATCGAAGTTTTCCGACGTCGGCGGAAGGATGTCATGGAGGCCCGGAGAGGTGAACCCGAGGCTATAGAACGCACTCGAACCCGGAAGTTCGAAAGGCGTGTCTTCTTCGAGTGTATTGTATTGAACGAACGCTGCATTCGGTGGTTCCGCATAATTGCCGGCTGAGAATCGGAGGACCGTCTCCGGATTTACGGTGTAAGTTGCTCCGAGCCGCGGTTCAAATACGTTGTGCGTAGTCGTTCCGAACGTGTTCACCATGTTTGCCGCGGTGTATCCGCTTGGACACGCGTTACTCGGAAGAAGCCCGAGCGTCGACTTATCGACCGGTTGACCTAGGGAGTTGACGCAGTTGTCGAGGTTCCACGCGCGGTACCAGAATGCACGCGCCGCGTCGCCCGTCGTGTCTTGCCCCACGAATTGGAAGCGGTCTTCACGCAAGCCGATATTGAAGAACAGTTTATCGTTCGGGCGATACTCGTCGGTAAGCGACAGCGCTGAAAACCGTGGTTGTACCGCGTTGTAGGTGGCCCATTGTGAATTCTCGGCGATGAGCCAGGTGCACGGACCGGAGGCTCCGCCCGGAATGTTACACGAGGATGCAAGAGCCGGAGGCGTTCCCGCCATGACTCCGCTCCAGGTCGCGAAGTTCGCGCGATTTCCGTTCGCATCGCCCGAAGGATTGCACGTGATTTCAGCTCCTGACGGGTCGAAGCAATAGCCGCTCAGAGGATCGTTTGCATTAACCATAACGATGCCTCGCGAGCGCGAACCGGCGGCGTTGAGCATTTGCGTGTTGTTATCTCGTACCGAGGTCGCAGTCGTGTAGGAGGCCTGTACAGAGAATAGATGTTGTGCGCTGAACTGTTTGCTGAACGTCGCGCTGAGTCCGCGCGTGTGAGAACTCAACTCGTAATCGGAAGCACAACAAGCGACGTAGGTTGCAAATGTGCTCTGCGGTCCCCATTGGAACCAGTCGCTGTAGTATGTGTATCCGTAGAGACGTAAATATGCGTCGCTACCAAAGGACTTTTGATATTGTAATTTCACGATTTCTTGATTGTTCGTCGTATGATCGCGTAGATCGTATGGCATTGTGCCGTCGAAGGGATGCTGCGAAGACGAAGGGTAATAGTACGGCGAAACGCACGAACTGTTTAGGGTTGTGGTCGTGGTTCCGACGCCGCCACAGGTCCATTGGAAACCATCGGTCCATGTAGGCGCGTTGGCGGCACCACCATAAGCGGCCGGTCCCCCGACATCATTGGTAGAGCTAAAAGCACTGTTTGAAAGATATCCGCTATTCCACAGCAATTGGATATCGTCACGGGTGTTGCCGTTTTTGTGCGGTATCGCGAAGTGGAAATTCATGACGACATCGCGATCGCTGATGCTATTTTGAAACGACAACGGATACGGCGCTATTGCGTAGCAACCGATGGGAGCGAGTGTCGAAGAACATCCGCCCGTCCCTGCCGGAATGCCGAATAGCGGCGCCGCGTATTGCGTCAGTGACGCGCCGTCTTGCTGATCGACGTAGCGGAAATTCTGATCGTATCCGCCGATTCCGACGTAGTACGAGAACAGACGGTCAGGAGACGCGCCGCCGGCTTCTCCGGAGAGTTTATGGTAAAACACCGGCGTGCCAATGCCGAAATTCGCGGTCGCGAAGCCGGGATACGTTCCAGTCTTGATCACCTGGTTGATATAGCCGGCTAACCCTTGACCTTCGGAGTTCGCAGGCGTTGCGCCGGTGTAGACCTGAAGTTCCTGTTGGCCAAGCGATGACGCCGAACCCGACGGATAGTTGTCAAATGAACGATTCACGGGAACCCCGTCGATTTCGTATCCGACCTGGTTGTAGTCTCCGCCCCGGATATGTACGGTCTGGAAATATCCCATCTGATTGATCGGAACGAACGCGCCTGGAACCGACGCGATCGCCGAATAGGCGCTATCCAGCGAGCCGCCACCGCCGAGTGCTGAAAGCTTCTGCTGCGTCGCCGCATTGACGGAATAGATGTCCGCGGTAGTACCGCTTTTTACAAGCGAACCCGATGACTGCGATGTAACGCGCGCAATCGTTCGCAATTCCGGAGTCATTCGGATCGCAAGCGTCTGAGTTG
Organism: Vulcanimicrobiia bacterium; assembly: GCA_024281135.1. The sequence goes on from JAMXLG010000391.1 coordinate 4,580, forward strand.
CATCAGCGAACACCGTGACACCGGCAACGCTTTGCGGTTGGAACCCTTGCTTCTCAACAGCGACTGTGTATGTGTCCGGCGATAGTGAAATGAATGTAAACGCGCCCGCTGCGTCAGACGTTGTGCTTACGGATTGAGCGGGACTGGAGACCTTTACGACGGCGCCGGCGATCGGCGTCCCCGTGACAGTCAGGACCGCACCGCTTAACCTGCCCGTGGTGCCGGCCAGTGCCCATGTTACCTGACAGAACATTGCCACGAATAGGAGAAGCGCCACGATCGACTGTCGTAGTCGATATCGTGACATATGTTTCTCCATTTGAAGTATGTGGTTACACGCTATGAAACTATCAGGGATTGTAGAATTCGTCGCTCACGATCGAATGATCGCGAATAGAATCCGACGTTTACTCGCGTTGGCGGCGCAACTCGGCCGGCGTTATTCCGTGGAAACGCCGAACGGATCGCGACATATGGCTTTGGTTCGCAAACCCGCAGCGCAGCGCGATTTCCGATAGCTCTAAGGAGGAACCAGTGATGAGATCAACGGCGCGTCGAACCCGAGCCCTTAAGACAAATTGATGCGGACTCGACCCCGTTGACTTCTTGAAGAGCACGTTGAAATGCGAACCGCTCGCGCTTACGACAGAAGCGAGTTCCTGTAGCGAGAGATCTCGAGCTACATTTTCATCGATATATTCGAGCAGTTGCTGCAGTTGCCGCTTCGGAAGCCCGCCGATCGGTGAGCGTGTGCCGCGGTATTGGCTCAGTAGCCTCGCCGCAAGTGCCGTCGCAAGTGATTCCGCGTAGAGGCGCCCAATCGGGTTTTCGGCTTGCAATTCTGCGCAGAGCGATGAAAGAATATACTGAATCGGCTTGTCCCAAAAATGTAAACGCAACTCAAGCGACACGCCGTCTGCATTCATACCGAGCGATTCCGCGACGCCGTTCATCAGCGCGGGAGTTAAACTCACGCGGAGCTTGACGGTGGGCGTTGCCGTCTCCCAAGTTCGCCAGTATCCCGCGGGAACAATCTCGAGGTCACCCGGGAGCTCGACGCGGTGCTCGTAGATCTGCCCGCATCGCGCCGCGACCGCCGCGGGCCGGCCCACGTGCATCGTGACCGTGTTATTCGGCATGAAGTCGTTTGAGGATCCGTCGCTCACCTCGTATAACGCGGCATCACAACCCTGCCACGACCGGCCCCGACTCGAAGCAAGTATGTTGAAGGTTATCCGTCGATAGGGGCTATCGATGCAAGACCGTTGATCCACATGGTAAGGAACGCGTCATTGAACAACACGGTGACGCATGTTAAATCGAATCGTTGTTTTATATCAATCCTCGGCGGAATATTCTCCGCACGTGTGTCATGTTTTCGTCACGCTAGATGCTTGTCGGTTTAAGAGACCAGTCGAGAGCGTAATCGGCGATGGCCTCCCAGCCGGGAACGACGCCTGTGAAGTGCGGACGATCGGCAAATTCTTTGACTGACGTAACCGAAGGCGAGCGCGAGATCAGCTCGTAGTTGTTCATCGTGTATCCAGGTGTGACTAAATGGTCCGATCCGCCCGCTATCAGAAGGATCGGCGGGCGTTGGATTGTCACATCGATGCGAGCCGGGGAGTGCGGCACAAAGTTCTCAAAGGCTCCCTCGAATAGCACGCGGTTCGCGCACGGAATCGCGTGTGCGTCATAGAGGGCTTTGCTATCGTCCGGTGTCAGCGTGTTGGTGAATGCGTAGTGAAACTGCTCCGGAGTCAGCATTGTCGCTTTTGAGACGTTGAGCGGGTTGGCAAGAACCGGAGCCGTCGCTTTCAGTGTCGAGAAGGGCAGATCCAAAACGCCGGCCGGTGCCGTCGCATCGACTCCGACGACGGCAGATCCCAATCCGCGGTACGCGAGCAATTGTGCAAAGAGACCGCCGAAAGAGTGACCCATGATGATAGCGGATGAATCAAATGCGCGAACGGAAGCTTCCAGGTGATCAACAATCTTTTCGATCGTGAGATCGATCAGAGGCGATGGATCGGATCGTAGATCTTCAACGGATCCGTCGAGCCCCGGCCAAGTGGCAGCAATAACATTGTAACCGCGAGCCTCATAGCGATCGACCCAATTTTGCCAGCTGCTTGTCGTCAAGAACAAGCCGTGGATCAATACAACCGATTTTTGCTCCGTCATCTAGGTCGCCCCTTACTGCGCTTCGAGAAAACGGCTTACTGCCGCCATCGTTTCTGCCGGTTTTTCCTCCAGGATCCAGTGACCGGCGCCATTCACGACGACGACGGTAACGTGGTCCGATATGAGCTTTGCTTGTGAGGCGAGCGCTGTTCCGAGCGATTTCTCTCCGCCGATTGACAGTACAGGAATCGTCAACTTCGTCTTCGCAAGTTGTGCAAAGTCGATTGCGGTTTGGGGAAACTTTGCGAAGTAGCCCCAACCGGCTGCCATGCGACCGGGACGCGAATACGCAGCGACATAGTTGGCCCGGTCAGTTGCAGATAGTGAACGCGAAGCATTGGCTGCGAGATCGTTCCAGAAAAATGCGAAATAAATGGTTTCGCGACCCGAAACCAACGCGAGCGGCGTCGGCCCGTAGAACCGAAAATGCCAATAGTTCGGTGAATCGTATATCGGTTGCCAGCCCTCCACGCCCGGAATAAACGCGTCTAGGAGCGCGAGGCGTGTAACCTCGCTCCGATACAATGCGGCGTAACCATATGCGACCATCAGGCCAATGTCGTGTCCCACGACCATCACCTTGCGGTAGCCAAGCGCGTGGACAACAGCGTGGATCCTTTGCGCGGCCGTCTTCATGTCGAGCCCACTCGATGGTATAGACGAATTGCCGATGCCCGGAAGGTCAGGCGCTACGATCGTAAACCTGGACTTGAGCCGTTCCGCAAGCGGCTTCCACATGCGCGAGTCTTGCGTGTAGCCGTGAAGAAGCACGACGACCGGACCGCTGCCGCCAACGGTCACGCTTACCGTGCCGCCATCGACGGGCACACTGCGCGTGTGAAAGTCCGGTCCGAAGTCGACCGCGAATGCTTGAGCCGGCGAGGCTGAAGAAAAGAACAGGACCAACGAGAAAAGAACGAGCAGTGCCCTCATGGGAAGCCCCCTTCTTAGACGTTTTTCGAGATTGTATGGCGGCGGCTGCCCCGGCACCACGGACGAAAACCCGTACGTTTGGCGGCGCTTGACCCCACGCTTTTCTGGACTCTATAGTCAAGTATGGCTGGAAAAAAGCGGTTCGATTCCGGCAAGGCGTTACACGCAGCTCTGAATGCCTTCTGGGACTCAGGTTTCGAGAAGACGTCTCTCGATGACTTGACGGAGAAAATGGGTATCGGGCGCCAAAGCCTGTACAATACGTTCGGCGACAAACGCGAGCTCTATCTGCGAGCGCTAAATGAATACCGTGCGATGACGCAAGCGGCCACGAAGGAACTGTTCGATTCGAATCTCAGCATTCACGAATGTTTTGAGAAGATTCTCTTTGGAATCGCGGATAGCTCTAAGAAAGTCTTGGAACGAGGTTGCATGATGGTAAATGCAAACCTCGAGCGTGCCCGGAATGATAAGCCACTCGAGCTTCTGATCAAGCGAAATGCATCTGAGGTACAGCGTCTTTTTTCAACGGTCATTCGCTCGGCGCAACAAAAAGGCGACATCGCACCCGATAAGAACGCCGATGAGCTCGCGGCGTTCATGTTTTCGACGATTCATGGAATGCGGCACCTCGGTCGGGCCACGGCAAACCGCACGACGCTCCGTCAAATCGCCGGCGTCGCCCTCTCTACGCTGGACTAGCGGTGTCCTCGAACTTCGCTGATGAGTTACGGTCGCGAAGGCTCGATGCTCGGCTTTCTCAAGAGGAACTAGCCGAAGCTGCACAAGTCAGCGCGTCCGCAATCGGTGCCTACGAGCGAGGTACGCGCAAGACTCCGCATCGGCAGACGGTGACTATGCTCGCCGACGCACTTCGACTCAAAGGCAGCGATCGCGCCGAGTTCGAGGCTGCGGCGCGTTCAACGCATCGGCTAGGACCTAAGAGCCGCAATGAGTATCGCGCTAGGCTACCGGACGAGTTCGGAACGTTTTATGGTGACGAAAGCGATCTGCGTAAGATCGCGACCGCGTTGCAAGGGCATCGACTTGTAACGCTGGTTGGCACGGGCGGTGTAGGGAAATCGCGCGCGGCCCTGCGCGTTGCAAAAGAATACTTCCAGAAGTCCGAGGGAGTATGGCTTGTCGACGCTTCGACGCTGCAACATGGCTCCCAGATCGTCCCCAGGATTTCTTCGGCCTTGCACCCGCGAGCACGTGAGCGTGACGGCTTGTTGATTTTGGATAACTGCGAACATCTTGTGTCCGACGTATGCGGAGCCGTCACGACGGTTTTGCGAAACTGCCCCTCGATAACAGTCCTCGCGACGAGCCGCGAACGTCTCCGAATCGCCGGTGAGATGGTCCACGTCGTTCCGCCGCTGCGTTATCCGGAAGTCGCGCCGAGTTCGAGCGAGGCCGCGTTGAGCTACCCGAGCGTAGCGCTGTTTGTTGAACGCGCGAGCCTGACGTACGATTCGCTGAAAGAGGATCGAGATCGTGAGGCAGTCACTGAAATTTGCCGGTTCCTCGGAGGGGTTCCGCTTGCGATCGAACTGGCGGCGTCGCAAGCTCGCGCACTCGGAATCCCGCTTTTGCGCGATCAGTTACGTACGCAACTTTCGGTACTTTCGAGCGGAAATCGAGATCTTCCGACACGCCAACAAACGCTGCATGCCACATTGTCGTGGAGTTACGATCTCCTTGGTCCGCTCGAGCGCCTGCTCTACCGACGCTTGGGCACGTTTCCGGAATCGTTTACCGCGCAAGAAGTATTTGGTGCCTGTACGGGACCCGATCTTTCGGAGACGCAGGCGTTGAACGCGCTCGCTTCTCTTGTAGAAAAGTCGATGATATGGCCGGCAGACACAGAGCGAGAGAGTTGCTACCGTCTGATGGCCGTTGCGAGGCTTTTCGCGATAGAGAAGGCGATCGAAAGCGGTGAGATTGTCTCAAACGTTCGATCTGCTCTGACGTGGGCGCTCGGCGAAGGCGGCTCTCCGTTACTTGCCGCAAGGATTGTTCGTCAGCTCTCCCTCGCATGGCTCGATGGCTCGGAGAAATTGCAATTCCTCAACTGGTTAGGCTCCGCAATTGCGAGCATCGATGTCGACGAGGCTTCCAAGGAGGATCTTAAAGCATGCTGGCTGCTTCTCGCAGAGGGGTTAGATGAGGTGTCTCAGCCGTTGCGAGCCAGCGCAGCGCGAAACTGCGCCGACGCGCTCGGCTAGGGACCGCGCGTAAGCGCTCGAGTTGACGCCGGTCAATGCGCTCGCGGCCGTTTGGGGCTACGTTCGAGTTGCATGACCGCGAGAAACAATAAAAAGTGCAGCAGATCTGCTTCACTGAGGACGTAGGGCCGGGAGAAGCTCGTGCGTATACAGTCGAGCTCACCGGCGTTCTAGTCTGCAATGTCAACGGCGCTTTTTATTGCGTCGAGAACATTTGTACACACGATGGCTCCCCCTTAGATCAAGGAACGCTTGACGGTTCGTACATCACCTGTCCGCGCCACGGCGCTGTTTTTGACGTAACGACGGGTGCCGTCGTCCAACTTCCCGCAGTACTGCCGCTTCCGACGTACCGGACTGAAGTGCGGGGAAACGCGCTGCTCGTGGACGTTATGAATTGACCAACAAAGAAAGGGAACCGAATCTCCAATGGCTGCTACCGCGAATGAACTTGACGTACGCATCATTCCTCCGCGTGAGAAACATCCGACGATACATCAAAAACTTGACGAATTGAGCGCCGGAAGCGCGCTTACGATCATCAACGATCACGATCCGCGCCCGCTTCGCTTTGAGCTTGAAGCGGATCATCCGGGACAATATGACTGGACATACCTCGAGCAAGGCCCGGATACGTGGCGAGTCGAGATTCGCAAGACCAAATGAATCAAGAAGCGTTGGTGCTCGACGTTCGGCCCTATCACGAGCGCAAGGAAGAGCCGTTCGACGCGATCATGCAGACGGTCGACAAACTTGAACCGGGGCAGCCGCTGCTACTAATAAATTCCTTCGCCCCCACGCCGTTAGTACGCGTGATGGATAGGCGCGGCTACGACGCCGATCTCGATGAAGTGGCGCCCGGTGAGTGGCACGTCACGTTCACTCCAAAATGCTCGGAAACGCCCTAGTCGCTTCTCCGGATGCGCCCGCAGGCAGCATCGTGGTGCTCGCCTTGGCAGTCGCGACGCACGTTACGGCGTCGGCGATGTTCGTAGCGGGGTTCCCGCAATTTGCAGTGCTTCACGCGTACGCAGCCTTCGTCGTGCTAGCAGTGGTCGCCGCCAGTCATCAGCTCGTGCCGGTGCTATTTCAAGTCAAGCCGCTTCCCATCGCGTTGACGATGGGGACGGCTGTGGCCTTTTGCGTGGGTTTCGCTTTGCTCGTGGCCGGCTTTTGCGGCTTATCGACCATGCACGTAGCCGGTGTCGTTTTGGCAATCGCCGCGAGTGTCTGGGTCGTTGCGGTGCTTAGCCGTCTCGTTACCGCGCGCTCCGATCGCCGAATGGCGATCACCTTCGGGTTTTCGATCGCTTCGTTTGGAGTGGCTGTCGGTCTTGGCGCCACGATGCTGTGGCGGTGGACGATCGGCATCCCCAATTGGATGCCGCCTGCACACGCGACGCTGATGCTCATCGCGTTTGCTTCAATTCTGATAGTTACGTTGTCGATCCGGTTCGTACCGATGTTCGCTCTCGCCCACGGCGATCGTTACGGTTCGCGTGTCGGGATATTGGCAGCAATCGCTGCTGCTGTGACAATGGCGACCGGCGTCAGTCTGCGAGCATCACTCTGGTTGCTTTTTGCTGCCATGGTGGTTCTCGGGATCCAACACGTTGCCACGATGCGAACGCGCCTTCGGAAGAAAATTGATATGAGCCTTATCTACGGCGCGTGCGCCTGGAGCATCGGAATCATTGCGATTCTCACCGCCATCGTAAAGGGACAAGTCGACGTTGCCAGCGTGTGCCTCGCCTTGATGGGTTGGATTGCAATTACGATCTTCGGCTACGCGATGAAGATTCTCGGATTTCTATCTTGGCAGTTCGCGCGCGAGCGTGGTGCTCGGCAACTGGCGCCCTTGAGTGCTGCGATTCCGGAGCCGGCCGCTAAGCTCGCACTTGTTGCGTTGGTTGCCGGCACGTTAGGTACGGCTGCGACATTCGCTTGGGACCCCGGACTCGCACGCGCGTACACCACGATGTATCTGATCGGAAGCTTAGCCTACCTAGGCGTCTTCGTGCGCATTTCCAGTCATTACATTTTCGCTGTGAGGACGAAATGAAAACGATTCAAATGGATAATCGCTCGCTCGTGCCGCCGGAGCCGCTGGTTCGTATTCTAGCGGCCTGCGAGGAATTAGAATCGGGCGATCGCATCGAAGCGAAGATGGATCGCCGGCCCGTGTTTCTTTTCCCCGAATTGGACGAGCGCGGCTTGCGTTATGACTGTGAGGAACGCGATGACGGGTTTCTCGTTACGGTAGAGCGGCCATAGGATGGTTGACGAAGCTGCCCGCGCTCAGGAAGTGGTCAATAAGCTCGAGGAGGTGATCGATCCGGAACTCGGGATCGGCATCGTATCTCTGGGACTTATCTACAGGGTTGCAGTCGACGTGGACGCGGTCGACGTCCTCATGACCCTGACGGTGCCCGGCTGCCCCATGCATAACACGATTAAAGCTGACGTTGAGCGATGCATTCGAGGCATTCCCTGGGTGCGCACGGCTACCGTACAGTTAACCTTCGAGCCACCTTGGACAATAGAGCGTTTGAGCGACTCGGCGCGGAAGACACTCGGCCGAGCATGAAAAAAATTCTTCTCGCCCAACCGCGTGGCTTTTGTGCCGGAGTAGAGCGTGCCGTCGACATTATCGACGAGCTCTTGAGCAATACAAGAGAGACGATCTACGTTCGGAAAGAAATCGTACATAATCGCCACGTTATCGAACGCCTGCGATCGCGGGGAGCGATATTTGTCGAGGAATTGGATGAGGTTCCCGAGGGATCTCTCCTGGTTTACAGTGCGCATGGCGTCTCACCCGCGGTACGCGAGAACGCTCGACTGCGTAAGCTGAGAACTATCGATGCTACATGTCCGCTGGTGACAAAAGTGCACCGCGAGGTCCTCTCGTTCGTCTCAGCCGGTTGCAGGATCATCTTGATCGGGCACGAGGGACACGAGGAAGTCGAAGGGACCATGGGATATGCGGCCGATGCGGTCACGCTCGTTCAGAACGAGTCGGATGCCCGAATGCTCCGGCATGAAGGACCACAACCGTTGGGTATTGTGTCGCAAACCACGCTCGCTGCAAGTGAAGTGGAACGCATTATCGCCATTATCACGGAACGCTTTCCCGACGTTCGGCTTCCGCGCAAGAGCGACATCTGTTATGCGACTGAAAATCGGCAAAACGCCGTGCAAGCGTTGGCCTCGCAGTGCCAGAGCGTCATCGTAGTTGGTTCGAATAATAGCTCCAATTCGCGCAGCCTTCGCGACGTCGTTCAGAGTCACAATGTGTCCGGATTCCTGGTCGATGATCCGCTGCAAATAGAATCGCAATGGCTGCAGGGCGTTACAACGCTCGGCCTCACAGCCGGCGCGTCTTCACCGGATAGCCTCGTTCAGGCGGTCATCGAGCGTGTCAGATACCTAGATCCGGAATTTTCTACCATCGAAACGTTCGGAACGCCTGAACCGGCTATGACGTTCCGGCATCCGCCCGAGCTTCGGGAGATACTTGCGTCCGCTTCTTTAGCACGAACGGTCGAACCAGCTGGCTAATTAGCGCAACGGTGGCAATTAGCGCGATAACCGCCGAAAGCTTCGAGTTCGGGAAGGCGGCAGCAACGATTCCGGCGCTAAGCCATAAAATCAAGATGACATAGCCTAGACGTGAGTCGTTCATTTCGGCAAGCGTAGGGATCGATCGCGCCCCTTCGACCTTAGCGCGCCGGATCCACCAAATAAACGGCACGATTCGTTGAAGGTATCCGGTTACCGCTGTTCCGACAAAGAGCCAAAGCGCAATGATTGTCGCGAGGCGATCGTTGCCGATCGAGTACGCGATCGCAGCGATGACGGCGCTTGTAGCAGAGGAGAGTGTGTACGCGAGGGTCTCAGGCTGATACGCTGGATTGCGTACGCGAACGACGCGAAACAGCTCGACTAAGAACGGTATCAGCGAGACGACGAGCAGCCACCGTGCAAGCCCGCCTAGAAGCGAAACAGCGACGCCGATATGAACGCTGCGATTCGAAATGGCGATTCCTCGCTCGCGGTCGACGCGTTCGAACATTCTCAAGAGGCGAAGGGTGATCCCCACGATCAATGTGCCGAAGAATCCGCCGAGTCCGGCTAGCGCGTGGACATTCACAATTCGAAAGACGGAAATGCCGCGGTTCAGATCACTCGCCATGAACATTCCCAGGCCGATGGTAAGGACGAGCCACGCGATGCTTAGCGGTGCAGCCGCAGCGGCCGGTGGTGGAATGCGACCCCAGACGGTTCTGGCAAGCACGACAACTTCAAGCGTCAAGCCGGTGGCGTGAAGTGCGCCACCCGCGAACACACTTGAGAACGACAGGTTCGCAAAACCGTATACCAGCAGCCCGGTGCCGCTGAGCGCGAGAACGAGATGGACGTATGCGAGCTGCGGTAGTTTCAACGAGCTGAGCGACACGACCGGAATAAATTGGTAAAGCAAACCCAAGGCGATCGTCAGAAAAACCCCGACAGCTAAGGCGTGTAGAACCGCGAGCGGCTGAGGACTGGAGAAGATCGTCGCAACGATCGTCGCGATCAGCGTCAGAAGCGCAGCAGCAACAAACGACAGCGGAATAAATGGCGACGGAGCTTTGCCATGCTGGGAAGAATCGTAGGACTTAGCGTTCATTGCGATTGGGCAAACGTGCTGAGAACCGCACGGTCGAGGTGGGTGATTCGTCCGCCCCGGCGACGAATTGCGTGCGCGGACTCGAGTTCCGCGAGCGCGCGGCTCAGCACTTCTTTAGCAGTTCCGACCGCCGTCGCAAG
>JAMXLG010000392.1 GCA_024281135.1 Vulcanimicrobiia bacterium
AAAAGCGCACCGACCCATCCCGCAGTTGCAAAAAATGCGGCGCCGATCAGGATCTCGATCATGACACTTAGTGTTGCAGTGCCAGTAAGTGAGCTGCGAGCGCGCCGAAAATGATCACGAAGAGTGATGGCAGCATGAATAATGCCATCGGGAAAACCATCTTTACAGGCAGCTTCGCGGCGAATTCTTCGACCAACATGATCCGTTGATGCCGCACGTCTTCTGCGAGCTCGGTAAGGACCTTCGCAAGGTTCGATCCGAGTTTTTCAGCCTGCGTAATCGCCGTTATTGTTGTCGAAAGCTGCTGTTGGTTTGCTCGATCGGCCGCGGCCTTCAGGGCTTGCGACCGAGAGCGGCCCAAGCGCATTTCAGAGAGCGCTTCTCTGATCTCGTCGCCAAGCGGTCCGGGAGCCGCATCGATCGCATACCCCAGCGCGGCGTTGACGGAAAGGCCTGCCTGGACCGTGGTTGCGATCATGTCGAGAAAGTTGGGTAGCGTTTTTTGAATCTGGATCTTTCGCGCTGTAATCGCACGGTCTAAGAGCGAGAACGGTAAGTAGGCACACGCGGCACCAAGCGAGATCGCCAGGAGCACGACGAGCCACGGGTTGAATTGTGCGAACCGCCACACAAGGAGCGAGATGATGATGCCGACGCCGGTGGACGCGGCGGTGCGAAGACCCATTTTTGCCGGGGTCATATCGTACCAGCCCGCTTCCATCAGACGCTGGGCGAGATTCGTGCGCTGTTCGTCCGAGAAGATTTTTTCGAAATTTGCTAGACGCGGATCGTCAGGTGCCGCCATCGATCGAGTCCTGAGCGCATCCAATTGACGCTTGAGCGGGCTCTTCGTCGGTATCAGCGAGAGTGCGAATAAAAATGCGGAAACCGCACCAAGTAGCGGAATCAAGACTTGTAGCAGAAATTGAATCATACGTCCACCTGCATGATCCGGTTGAGTACAAACATACCCATGGATTCGAGCACCACGACGATCATAATTGCGATGTGTCCGGGTTTCGTAAACATGAGTGCGTGGCCCATCTCTTGCTGGGTCAATACGATGAACGCGCCGAGCAGCAACGGAAGCGCTACCAGAATCGCCGCACTCGTGCGGCCTTCCGAGGTCAGCGCGTTGATTTTCCGCTGAATGCGGCGACGATCTTTAATCGTCTCGGCAAGCTGTTCCAGCACCTTCGCAAGATCGCCGCCGGTCTCCGACTGGATGCGAATCGCCCGCGCCATCATCATCGTTTCGGTTGCCGGCATGCGGACCGCGAGGTCGTCAATCGCGTCGAAGACGCTGACGCCGATGTTCGTTTGCCCGACCACCCGCATGAACTCGGTCTTCGCAGGCTCTTTCATTTCCTCGATTACTAGCGTTAGAGCTTGCCGAAGTCCAAGTCCCACTCGTAAGCCGCTCGCCATCAAACGAAGTGAAATTTCGAGCTGCTCGATAAACTGTTTGAGCCTACGCTGCGTCTTGAAACGGACGAAGAACATGAAGCCGCCTGCAGCGGCAGCCAAGCAAATCGGGAACGCGATGGCGCCTACCAGTATCGATGGGCGGATCAAAAATGCCACCAACGTCCACAAGATGACCGCGCTGCCAAGAACCGTCAAAGATATCTCCTGCGGTTTCATCTTCATGCCGGCGCGGTCGAGCGTCGACGCGAGGCCCTCTAGCTTGCCCGACGTTTGCACGTTGACGCGGTCCCAGAGTGAATAGCAGATAAGGCCCACGACCGCAGCAGCGCCGAAGAAGATTGCGAACGGAGCGACCCCGCTTACCATAGCGCACCTGCCGACGGAAGCGTCGCGAGCGAGCGCATGTCGTACGTAATACCGTATTCCTGGAAGCGTTTGATGCACTGCGGCTGGACGCCGGTGTACTGGAACTCGCCGACGACGGCATTTTCTTTGTCAACACCCTGCTGCACGTACTTCACGATGTCTTGCATCGTCACGACCTCACCCTCCATGCCGACGACCTCACTGACGCTGATGATCTTACGGCTGCCGTCCCGCATGCGAGCCGTTTGAACGATCAGGTCTATGGCGCTCGAGATCTGCTCGCGGATTGCACGAACCGGCAAATCGAATCCCGCCATCAGCACCAACGTCTCGACGCGCGAAAGCGCGTCGCGAGCGGAGTTGGCGTGAATCGTTGTTAGCGATCCGTCGTGACCGGTGTTCATCGCCTGAAGCATGTCTAGCGCTTCGGCGCCACGACACTCACCGATGACGATGCGATCGGGGCGCATACGCAGCGAGTTGCGCAGCAGATCGCGGATCTTGATTTCACCGCGGTTTTCAACGTTTGCGGGTCGTGACTCAAGCCGGACGACGTGTGTTTGGTTCAGGAAGAGTTCCGCCGCGTCCTCGATCGTTATAATGCGTTCGCGGTCCGGAATGAAACTGGAAAGAATGTTGAGGAACGTCGTTTTACCGGAACCAGTTCCGCCGCTGATCAGCATGTTCATACGTCCTTCAACGGCCGCACGCAGAAGATCGACGACGGGCTGTGTCACCGAACCGAGGTGAAGTAAGTCTTCAACCCCAAGCCGCTTCGTACCGAATCGGCGAATCGTTAGCGTCGATCCGTCCAGCGCGAGGGGTTCGATTATCGCATTGACGCGCGAGCCGTCCTTCAATCGAGCGTCAACCATAGGCACCGACTCGTCGATCCGGCGGCCAAGCGGTGCGATAATACGTTCGATGACGAGACGAAGCTGCTTGTCGTCGTTAAATCGCTTGTCGGTTTTTTCGAGGCGCCCGAAACGCTCGACATAGACGTTCTCGGCACCGTTGACCATGATTTCCGTGATCGCAGGATCGTGGAAGAGATCTTCGAGTGGTCCAAGCCCGAGGGCTTCGTTGACGACTTCTTGCTTGATGCGCGCGATTTCTTCGGCGGACTGCACGTCCGGATGATCGGCAAGTATCTCCGATGAGATGTCTTCAATTTCGGCACGAAGTTCCGCGAGCTTCGCAGCATCCGAATGAGCCCGGCTCGCCGCAACCAAGTCGATGCGTTTGCTGAGGGCCTCGTGGATCGCCAACTTGATCGCGTCTGCACGGTTGGCGTGTGAAAATGGCTTCACGACGGCGCCGTTGCCGTTACCGTTGTGCGTGGGGGCCTTTCGTGCCCAACGCCGGTCGCCGATCGGAACGTCGGACGAAGCCGCAAGCACGGTTTCAATTCCGCCTTCCGTTGCAACACTTAGGGCGTAACGATGCAAGATTGCCATCGATCTGGCGAAATTGCGGTCGCCTAGTGACGGGAATTCGGCGACGACTTTGGTGCCGAGCACGCGTTCGATCTCGGATTTTCCGATCGTGTCCGTGTTGCCGCGGCTGTTGATGACAATCGCAACGCGGTTCGGTGGAATACCGAATCTTTGCAGGTCACGCATCAACGTGCGTGCGCCCGTCAGGCCTAGGAGATTCGATTCGGCGATCACAAAAAAGCGGGTAGCGCGTGCGACAAAGGCGCGCACCGCCGCAGCAAACGGCTGCGGAGTGTCGACGATCGTGAAGCCGGAGTGGTTTAGCGACGCCGCGAGCTCGTCGATGGTGTCGCGTTTGAGAGTAAAGGCGCTATCATACGCATCGACCAACTCGACGACGTTCATCCCTTGCACGCGAGCCGTCGCAATCATCGAGTCATTGCTGCGCGACGCATCGAGATTAGAGACGCTGTCGAGTAAGACACCGATGCCGCGGCGGCCGGTGAGATCCCCGTCGATCAGCGTCACCGCTTCGCCTTGAGTGGCTAGCGCCTTGGCGAACTCAGTGCAGATCGTCGTGGTACCGGAGCCGCCCTTAGCTCCGATGAAGATGAATGTGGTGGCGCCCATTGTTTAAGTGCCCCTTAGTTCCCCGTTGCGTTTGTTATGTGGTCGCCGTCGATGATGCGTATGCCGCTCGACGGATAGGTATTTACAGCGCTCGATGCCGGGCGAAGCGCTGTACCGCCTTGAGCTGCGTTAAACGCTGCCGATTTGCCGAATGCGTCTGCAAGTTTGCTCGCAAACGAGTCACCGCCACTCGGTGCCGGCGCCGACTGTGCTCCGCCCCAGTCACCTGCATTGAATGACTCGACCGGTTCCGAACGCAGCGGTTCCTTCGGCGAACGCAAAGCGAGGCGAAGAGTTGTGTTCGCATCGGCGGCCGCAAGCAAGTCAGCCTGTTTCGGAGTTACTTCGAGCGTTACAGTCTGCGAGTTCTGCTCTTCGGGCGATGGAGTTGCCGAGGTATTCTCCAGAATGCTTCCAAGGGCAAGAATTCGCACGCCACGGAGAATTGAAAGTGCGCGTGGCACTGACTGACCTTGACGCGGAAGAATCGCGATTACGTCGACGCGATCGCCCGGTTGCGCGAGCCCTGAGACACCCTTGACCTTGTCGATCGCAATGCTGACCGCGCGCATGCCGGGCCGAAGTCGAACCGGAAGTGCTGCGTCGTTCGTGGTTCCGACTTTTGAAGAGGTGATGGTGGATCCGGCCGGGATCGTAATGAGAGCCACGGAGCCTATCGCCTTGCTCGAATCCGAAATCGCATCAGGCTCGACGACCGACGACGGGCGCTGCACAGTCTGCAACATCGTTTGCGTAATGATCGCTCGTGCAGGTATGTCGGCAGCGGCCACGAGAACGGGGCGGGGCTGTCCCGCCGCCTGGCTCGCGCTACGAACCGAAGACAGATAATTCAGCGTTAGCCAGCCGGTACCAAGTGCTAAAAGAACGGCGATGAGCAACGTTGTGCGTCGGGTATTCATAATGCAATCCTCAAGAACGGTGCGACGGTTTGAGACAGCAGAACGAGTATGGCACCGAGACAAATGGCAACAGCGTACGGCATCGAGGTCATACTCGTCGGCGTCGCTTTACCAGCGCCGCCGTGCAGGAGTGGAAACGCCAGCGTTCCCACGCCGGCAAGAGTTTGTTTCAGGCGTCCGCGCAGCAGCGCGTAAACCACACCGAGTATGCCGCCCCCGAAAATCGTGTAGAGTAGGAACGGCACGCAATCCGGATAGCTGAAGGCACCTGCGGCAGCTGCGGCGAGCTTGACGTCGCCCCCACCAATCCATCCTTGTCTAAAGGCGATTGCGCCGATCAAAAACACCGCAACCATCACGCCAAGGCTCAACAATCCTGTGACTACGCCGTGCGTCGCGTTCAAAATCAATCCGGCGATTGCGAGTACAACCGTAAGCCAGTTCGGCACGCGCCGCGACTTTACGTCAGTCGTCGCAGCAATTGCACACGCGGGCAGAACAACGAGAAAAGCATCGCTCACGATCGTACTCCGAACCCTCTAAAGTGCCGCATTGGCGCTGTCGAAGAGTCCGCTGACCTTGGTGCCGAGGGTAACAACGACGGAAATGCAAACGGCAGCGATCAACACCGCCATAACTGCGTATTCGACCATCGTTGCACCGCGGTCGTCGCACATTAGCCGTGCTACTGCCGTCATCTTCGGTCTCCCTATGATTTAGCGGATTTTAAAAATCTTTCGGGTCGAAAAGCGCCGTAGTTGAGATAGTCTCAACGCCCGCGCCTTCGACCCGAATCGTTGGGATCTAGAGCGCCGCGTTGACGGTCGAGAACGCGTTGTTGACCTTTTGGCCGAGAACAACGACAACCGCGATACAAATTGCGGCGATAAGTGCGACCATGATGCCATATTCGACCATCGTCGCGCCGTCTTCGTTGCGAACTAGTTGCTTGAGCGTATTGAGCATGAGTCTCTCCTTAATGACGTTAGTTAGGATGGTTTGTTACAAAACGCTGTTCGAGAACGTCGTTGCTGGTACGTTGACGTTTCCGTTCGGCGCTCCAACGACGTATTGCGCGGTTGCTGCTTTCACTCCGGGGAGTGAACTGGCAAGCACGTCTAACAAACTTCCGCGGAAATACGCGGGTGCGATTGGCACGATTGTATTGAACCGTCCGCTCGCGTCGGGGTGAGCATCGTGTCGGCTCACGACGACAGTTGGAAGATCCGTCGAAAACGTTGCATACAGCGTGATCGTCACCGGGGCACTCGGCGGGGCGTGCCCCGTAACGAGTAGCGCCTCGCTGCCTGGAAGTTGGTGTACTTCCAACTGTATCGCTCCGCTTACGGCGGACGCCTGAGCTACGACATCGCCTGGCGGATCGACGCTTTGATTCATCGCTGCGCCATACTGCTCAGGGTGTCGCGCGAGTTGCGCGATGCGGTTTGCTAACGACTGCGAAATATACAGATCGTTATTTGCGTACCGCGGTGCAACTGCCGTCGTCTCAATCCGGTCGTTCACCTCGAAGAGGCTCTGTCCGGGACGAATGACGATGAGCATACCGGGTTTGGAGATCTCCACCGAACGTTCAGCGCCGAGCCATGACAACGCATAGCCCGACTGCGCCGCAACCCGCGACAGCGGAAGGTCCGACGTTGCTGCTACGGCAGGACATAGCACTGCTATGGCCATTAGCGACGCAGCAATCGAATGCAGAAGTCCCCGCATGAGTAAAACCTCCATCTCCTGGCTCGACAAATCATTGCAAGAGTCCGACGAGGGCGCAATACCTGGAAGTCCAATCCCGTCAATCTTTGCTTAACGTCGATTGCGCGTTGACGCGTTAACGCCGAAACCCGTGGCATAATGCTGGAAACACGGCCGTTCCGCACGAGCGGCTATTAGTTGTCTCCATGGAGGTCGACGCGTGCTCACACGATGCGAGATGCGCAGAATTCTAGCAGCGATCGCGATATTTGCGTTCGGCTTATGCGGCACGCAGCGCGTGCAAGCCGATTCGCCGCAGCTGCTCTCGGTGCAGACCGGACACTCACTGCTTATCAAGGCCAAAGGGCTCACGAGCGTCGCGGTAGGCGACGGCCGCATTGCCGGCGTCTTGCCCGTCGGGACGTCGCAGGTGGTTGTTAACGGTAAGACCCCTGGGCACACGACGATCTTCGTCTGGGCAAACGGCGGCCGAACTTCGTACGAGGTCACCGTCACTGAGCAGGAGTTCGACGACCTTGCACAGATGCTGCGGACCGCAATCAACGAGCCGAACGTACAGGTCGTAAATTTGGGACATTCGCTGGTCGTTCGGGGAACCGTAACGGACGGCGCAGAGTTTCAAAACGTTTCGGACATTATCGGGCGCTTCGATAAGATGAAGGTTCAAGGCGGGGACGTCAGCCTTGTCAACGCTGTGACGATCAATCGTCCAATGTCCGACATCCGGAACTCGATTTCGAGCATTCCAGGCGCGAAAAACGTCCGCGTCGACCCTGACGGCAAAGGAAATGTTATCGTCAGCGGAGCCGTGCCGGACGCGCGAACCGCCCAATTAGTGCTCGATAGAGTGAAAGGTGTAGTCGGCCCTTATCTAGCCAGCGACGGCAAGATGATCGATCGCATCAGCACCGATACGGTCAGCGAGGTCGACATCAAAGTTTACGTGCTCGAAGTCGACAACACCGCACAAAGCCAGTTGGGTGTTTCGCTTCAGTCCGCGACCGCGGTGGGCAACACGGTCCTGCTGGGTCCGCCGATCTTCCCCATCCTCGAGACGCCGGTTGGGCCGGGAAAAGCGTTCACGAGCGGCGCCTACTATCGCACGACTACGCTTGCGCCTACCATCAATCTCTTGATGACCGAGGGTCATGCAAAGCTCTTGGCATCGCCGGATCTCGTAACGATGCCCGGTAACAAAGCCACCTTCTTGGTCGGTGGCCAGATCCCGATCCCGTACTCGGCCGGCTATGGCGCAGTGAGCATCATTTATAAAGATTTCGGCGTCCAGTTGAACGCGACGCCGACCCTCCTTGGCAACGGTTCGGTCGAAACGCAAATCGCGCCCGAGATTTCAAACCTGGACTTTCAGGATGCGGTCACGGTCAACGGGTTTGTGATTCCTGCCCTTAAGACGAGCCGGCTTTCGACTGATGTCGTAACGCAGGCCGGTGAGAGCATTATCATGGGCGGGCTCGTCTCGCGCATTCAGAGCCGTTTCATCAACAAAATCCCGCTGCTCGGCGACATCCCGGTCCTTGGCCAGCTCTTCCGTTCAACGGCCTATCAGAACCAGCAAACGGACGTCGTCTTTGTACTGACGCCCGAAGTGATCACCCGCTAGGAGTCTTGCCTAGAGTACAGGCAAGGGGTACGCTAGCAGGTGCCCCTTTTGGGGAGGAAGGTGCCTTATGCGAAATGCCTCGGGTGAACGAGGGCAAGTACTGCCCTTCATGGCGATTTGCCTTACCGTCCTCATGGGCTTCACCGCGCTTGCGGTTGATGCCGGATACCTGCGCTACCAGGAGCGGCTACAGCAGACGGCCGCCGACGACGCCGCGCTCGCGGGCGCGAACGAGCTAATATCCCATCCGTCGCAGTATCAGAATGCGGCCTGGGCGGACGCCGCAAAAAACGGCTTCACCGACAACGGCTCCACTAGTCATGTAATTGTCAACTGGGCTCCCGCCACCGGCGTCTACACGGGCGACACGAATGCCGTCGAAGTAATCGTCCAGGTTCAGCGCCCGTCGATCTTCGCTGGTGTTATCGGGTCGCCGAACACGACCGTCACAACGCGTGCCGTTGCTCGAGTTCAGCCCGCCGTGAATCCGGCGTGCTTTTACGTGTTGAACGGCGAGTTGAACATCAACTCGGTTCACGCGAACCTCGACTTACCGACATGCGGCGTGCTGGACAACGGCGATATCAAAGGACAGAACGGAACCGTCGTTGCTACGTACTTAGCCGCAACCGGCTGGGTGACAAACGGAAAGAACATCTCGAGCACGACGCAGATCTTGCAGAACATCCCGCCGTTCAGCGATCCGTGTTCAACGATCCCCGGCTGTGCTGCAATGGTCGCGGCATTCAACGCTAACGCTAACGGACCCGACGGCCCAGCAGTGGCGCCGCCTGTCTATGACCCCACCCAAGGTTTGCCACCCGGCCACTATACGAGCTGGCCTACAGTGACGAGCGGCAATACGCTTTGTCTGCAAGCGGGTACGTTCGTTGTTGATAACGCGAGCACGACGTACGATCAAGTCGGTCCCGGTCTAAGTCCATTGAGTGGGGGCTCTGCGTGCCCCGGCAATGCCGGTGACGGCGTCACCATCGTTGCGCCGACCGGCGGTCTTGGTAACGGCTCGCAGTCGAATCTGGAAGCAGCGCCGCCCATCACAGGTGTGTCCGCAACTTGCAACGCATCAAATACTTCCTGCGTTCAGGAGAACACTAGCGTTCCGGGCGTGTTGTACTACGTCTCGTGTACTTGTACGATGCCGTGGAACTTTTCGTCCAATTCGCTGCTCGGAATGATGTATTTTCCGAACGTGCACATCGACCTCAACGGTTCGTCCAGCGCGCTCGATTCAACGTTCCTCGTATTCAACGACGTTATCGGAAACGGTTTGGATCTCAACGTCCCCCCAAGCACCAACGGGCCGCAGCTTACTCAAGCTGCGACGCTAGTGGAGTAGAGAGTAAAATGCGGCGCTGGACCTCAATTCGACGCGCGGATGACGGTGTAAGCCTTGTCGAGTTCGCAATGGTGGCCCCGATGTTTGCAATGTTGCTCGTTGGGGCCGTCGAATTCGGACGTTACGCTGCCTTCAATGTAACGGTGGCGAACGCTGCGCGAGCCGGTGCCGCGTACGGCTCGCAGCCGAACTATTCCGGAGACGCCACTGGGATTCAAACGGCTGCATGCAACGATGCCCAAATCACTGATTGCCCCGATTCAAACACCGGCAAACTGAACGCGCTGAATGTTACCGGGCCTTTTGGGACGTCATCGAATCCGCAGTTTTACTTTTGCACCTATGCTGCCGACGCAAGCTCCACGCCGGACCCGAACGCTGCTCCCCAATCGTCATGTCCGTCGCAAACGTCTCCCATCGTGCAGCGCAACCTGTGGGTACAGGTCACGGTAAGCGGTACGTTCACGCCACTCTTTTCATATCCGGGACTCCCCTCGACTTTGCCGGTCAGTTCGACGGCGACTGTGTTGGTACCCGAGCCATGAAGCTGTTTAAATGCGACATCGGCGCAAGCATGGTCGAGACTGCGATCGCAATGTCGCTCGTGCTGATGCTGTCATTTGGAATCATCGACTGCGGGCGTGCTGTTTACACGTATCATTTGGTCGACAACGCTGCACGACTCGGTGCGCGTTTCGCAATGGTACGCGGATCACAGTGCAGCCAACTAAACTCTTCTTCCAATCCGACGATGCAGTGTCTGCCGTCGAACGAAGCGGGTGCGATGAACCAAATTGAAACGTACGTGCAAAGCGTCTCGCCGGTACTCGGGACAGACGCCGTGACAGTGGTGCGCTCTGGGGACTCCAAATATGTGCCACTGTGGCCGGGTGGGCCGGCAAGTTGCGTTCTCTCACAGGTTGCGCCCTTTAATCAACCGGGCTGCACTGTTCAAGTGCAGGTGAAGTACAACTTCCAATTTTGGTTGCCGTTCTTACCATCGGGCGGGATTCCGATGTACAGCACCTCGCAAATGGTCATATCGCAGTAGCGCTAATGCAGACGCTTCCCGCGCAGGCGGATTCGCTCGCGCTCCAAGGAGACGACCGCTTCCC
>JAMXLG010000393.1 GCA_024281135.1 Vulcanimicrobiia bacterium
AGAATTCCGTCCCCTGATCAGTGGCGCCTAAAGCAGACGTAATCGTCGGGCTGCAGTGGGGCGACGAAGGGAAAGGCCGCATCGTCGACCTTTACGCGGCTGAGTACGACGTCGTGGCGCGTTTCGCCGGCGGCGATAACGCCGGACATTCGATCGTCGTCGGCGAGCGCGAGCTGGCCTTGCGGATCGTGCCGTCGGGCGTGATGCATCCGAACGTCGAGCTGTTCGTCGGAGGCGGCACGGTCGTTAATATGCAGACGCTAGTTGGCGAGCTCGATGCATTGCAAGCGATCGGGATCGATACGTCGCGCATCAGGATCTCCGATCGGGCGCACGTCGTTTTTCCGCATCACGTCGCGCGCGATAAGGCGAGCGAAGCCGCTCGCGATAAGGCGATTGGGACCACTGGGCGTGGGATTGGTCCGGCTTACATCGATCGCGTCGCGCGCACGGGTATCCGATTCGCCGATCTATTGCAGCCGGATGCGGCCGCGAAGATTCGCGAAAACACGGGTGATGATGAGATGGTGGCGCAAGCCTTAGCCGCCGCCAAACGTTTAGCGCCGCATGTCGTCGATGGCGTTGCTTTTATTCACCGGCAGCTCGCACAGGGCAAACGCGTGCTGCTCGAGGGGGCGCAAGGCTCGCTCCTAGACGTCGGATACGGCACATATCCGTTTGTTACGAGCTCGCACACGATCGCAGGCGGTGCCTGCACCGGACTCGGAATCGGCCCCGGCACGATCGGGCGAGTCATCGGCGTGCTCAAGGCGTACTGCACTCGGGTTGGTTCCGGGCCGCTGCCGTCTGAGCTGCACGACGAGCGCGGCGAGCGGCTTCGCCGTCAAGGCGGCGAGTACGGTACCGTCACCGGACGCCCGCGCCGCTGCGGATGGCTCGACGCGGTCGCGGCGCAATACGCGGTCGCACTCAACGGTCTGACGAGCGCGGTCATCACGAAGCTCGACGTGCTGACCGGTTTCGAGCGCATCGGTATCGTTACCGGCTATCGGCTCCACGGCAGGCCGGCTTCTTTCACCGACGTTGCCACGGTGGGGCTGGAGACCGAGGTCGAGGAGCTTCCGGGCTGGAGCGAGCCGCTTGACGCCTGCCGGCGCATCGCCGATTTGCCGAAAGCGGCGCGCTCCTACGTTGAACGGGTTCGCGAGTTGCTGGGCGTTCCGATCGAGCTCGTTTCGCTCGGGCGTGAGCGGAGCCAGTTGGCTCGCTGACGTCTAGTCATTTGAAGGCGGACTGACGGCGACTCCGATTCTGACGAGCGACGGACCCGAAATCATGCGGACGAACTTGCCGCTCGGGTAGCTGAATTCCAGGACCTTTCCGTTGCCGAAGCAACCGTTGGCGGTAATCCAGATCGCGTTGTTTTCGCGGTTGATCGCAACATTCAATACTTGCGTAATGTAGCGGCCTGCATCGATCTTTTCAATTGGTTGCTGTCTGCCAGGCGGGACGACCAAGACTTGCCAGCCGTCCGCGACCAGAAGGTTGTCGTGCTTGTCAATCGCAAGGCCCCTAAGTTGATCTGTAGGTAGTCGTCGTAAACCAAGGTTTTGGCCATGTGACGATCCGGGCGCAAACTCGTATACCTCCGCTCGGTAGGTCGAATGACCCAAAGAGCGGTCGATGATAGCGAACAGGTTACCGGAAGAATCGATCGCGAGCCCGTTAGGAAAGCTGCCGTCGGCGATTGGGATCGCATGCGACGGCTTTGTTTGACCCTTCTGATACTCGAGAATGGAGGCACCGGTTGGCGGTGTGCCATGGCCCTCATTGGCAACGTAAACGGTTCCGTCACGCGCCACGGCAACCGCAAATGGCTTACCGGCGTTGGTCAAAGTTTCCGAAGGAGACCTGCTTTCGCGTGCGTAGACCGTCACCGTAGAATTTCTAAGGTTGCCGACGTACAGATTGCCGCTAGTATCGACGGCAAGGCCTGCGGGCCCATTGACGCCTTCCGTGATCGAGCCGATCCCCGGCGCATTGCTGCCCATCTTGCCGCCTGGGGCGTAGAGCGTCACCCGTCGTCCAGGCCCGCTGACATAGAGTAGCTGGCGCGGGAGCGATCCCAGAGCTCCCATGACGCCTTGCGTTGCGCCCGCTTTCAACGCAAAGACAGCGGGCGGTGCGCCCGGCGACTGCGCACTCGAACATCCTGTAAAGAGCACGGCTGCGGCTGACAGCCAGGTGATTGGATAATGCTGCATTCTCATTTCAAGTCGAGTCCTCTACGGAGATCCGGGGGGTCGGTCTCCTGATTGTTTTATGCTGGACTGACGGCGACACCGTACATAATGCCGAGGTGATGCAAAACGTCGAGCATGGGTGCCGCCAGGATGATTAATTTCTCGAACCTCAGCACAGTAGCCTGTGGTCTTTTCGAACTCGTAGACGGCCCTCGATCGCGGCGAAGAAAAGTGATCTGTCTCGATAACTCAAGTTATCGGGAGTTATCTCCCACGTGCCGGCAAAGTTCGAATTTCGCCTCGAGCCGCTGCTCGAGCATCGCAAGAGCATAGAGGAGAAGAAACGGCGCGATTACGCCGCGTGCCGGCGCGCGGTCGACGAATCCCAAGGTGAGATCGGCGCGCTCTCCGACGCGCACTTGCGATCGATGAAGCGGCTCACCGGCACGGCGTGTATGCAATCCGCGGCAGATCTACGGCTTCGCGACGCGTACCTTCGCTCGCTTCAAAACGCGACGAACCGCGAGTGGCTTCGGTGCGAGGAGCTCAATTTCGCCTGTAAGCGCGCGCGCGACGACTTGGTGGCGGCGAGCCGGGAGCGTCGAGTCGTCGAAAAGCTCAAAGAGCGGCGGCTGCGAGCGTTCGTAGCGGAAGAAGCACGTCGCGATGAGCTCGAGCTCGACGAGGCTAACGCGCGCTGCCGCGAGAAGTGCCGCGCGTGATCGCGCTCACGCGGCTCAACGGTCAGCCGGTAATGCTGAACTCCGACCTCATCGAATCG
>JAMXLG010000394.1 GCA_024281135.1 Vulcanimicrobiia bacterium
TTCGTATCGGTGATCTGTTCGCGCAATTCGCGCAAACGCACCGACGCGTTCTTCTCAGATTCCCACTGCGAACGCAATTTCGTCTGCTCTTCACGCAGTTCGGCAAGTTCGCGTTCGAGCGCGTCGAGCCGCTCGCGGCTTTGACGGTCGCTCTCTTTGCGCAGCGCCTCGCGCTCGATCTCGAGCTGCATGACACGGCGCGAAACTTCGTCGAGTTCTTGCGGCATCGAGTCGATCTCGGTGCGGAGTTTTGCGGCGGATTCATCGACGAGATCGATCGCTTTGTCCGGCAAAAACCGGTCAGCGATGTACCGATTGCTCATCGTTGCTGCGGCTACGAGCGCGCTATCCTTGATCCGGACACCGTGATGCGCTTCGTACTTCTCACGCAATCCGCGCAGAATCGAAATCGTATCTTCGACGCTCGGCTGATCGACGAGCACCGGTTGGAAACGGCGCTCGAGCGCAGCGTCTTTTTCGATGTATTTGCGGTATTCATCGAGCGTAGTCGCGCCGATCATATGGAGCTCGCCGCGCGCAAGCATCGGCTTGAGCAAATTGCCGGCGTCCATGGAGCCTTCTGCTTTGCCCGCACCGACGACCGTGTGCAACTCGTCGACGAACAGAATGATCTGTCCCTCGGAATTGGCCACGTCTTTGAGCACAGCCTTAAGACGCTCTTCGAATTCACCGCGATACTTCGCACCCGCAATGAGCGCGCCCATGTCGAGCGACACGATGCGCTTGTTTTTCAAACCTTCCGGCACGTCGCCGCGCACGATGCGCTGCGCCAAGCCTTCGACGATCGCCGTCTTACCGACGCCGGGGTCGCCGATGAGCACCGGATTGTTTTTCGTGCGGCGTGAGAGCACTTGAATGATGCGACGGATTTCGTCGTCACGTCCGATCACCGGATCGAGCTTGCCGCGTTCCGCTTCGAGCGTGAGGTCACGCCCGTACCGTTCGAGCGACTTATACGTGCCCTCAGGATCCTTGGTCGTGACGCGCTGATTGCCGCGTACCGCGCGCAGCGCCTCGAGCAATTTGTCGCGCGTCAATCCCGCTTCGCGAAAGAGTTTGCCGACGGGGCCGCCGGATTGCGCCATCGCGAGCAGCACGTGCTCGACCGACGTGTAATCATCTTGCAGCGCCTTCGCTTCGTTCTCGGCGGTCGCCATGACGCGCGCGAGTTCCGGCGAGAGCGTCACTTGCGCGCTCTCGGCATTCGCGCCGGAAAGACGCGGCAGTTGGCCGATAGCCTCGTCGACCTTCTTCGTGAAGGGCTTTACATCGACGCCCGCGGCCTGGAGGATGTCCGGTGCAATGCCGCGCTCTTGTTCGAGTAGCGCGGCGAGGAAGTGCTCGGGGGTCGTTTGGGTGTTGTGTTCGTGGAGCGCGCGAGTATAGGCCGCGTTCAGGCCCTCGCTTACGCGCTCGGTCATCTTATCAACGTTCATCGTTCACCCCTCATGACCGCAAGCACCCATCCAATGGTTGCAGACATACCAGTCCAATCCAAGCGGGATTCCTCCTTGGCCGGAGTGTACCCCGCGCCTATGAACATTGCGGCCGGCGCTATCCGAGCCTTCTACCTTTTTGACGTGGCCGACACAATCGACTTGGGGGCGCTGCGGACCGTCGAGGGGGAAGGCGTCTCTCCCAAGGATATTCCGCTGCGACCGTACGCGTCCACCGCTTACCTCCAATTTCCCGTTCCGCCGCTGGTTGCTCGATTACCCGATGCGAAATTCGGCGACATGAAGTGCAGCGTACGCGCGAAATTTTTCGACTACGGTGTCATCTCGCTCCGCTTCTCATTTCCGTTCAGCGGCAATTGGGAGCACTTGCAAACTGCGGCCAACGACTTACGACGCAATGACGAGATTGCCCGGTACGCGTCCCAGACGATCGAACGCATCTGCACGGAACTCGGGCCGGCACTAGACGACCCACACCGCGCACTTGTCGAGGACTACTTCGTCATCGAAGTTGAGCGCTTCGAGCCGCGCATTGAATCAGCCGCGCTGCTCCACGACTATTCCGAAACGCTGGCCAGCTTGCTGCTCGGAGAGACGACTCTGCTTTCGCAGATTGAAGTCGAAGAAGCGCTCCGCACCCGTTTCTCCTATTACGCAGACGATCTGACAATCGTCCAGTGGGACACCGCGTTCGTATACGATCGGCGCGAATCAAGTGACGCGATCGGCGATATTCTCGAATTTGCGAATTCGCAATTGCTCGAACTCCGGACGTACGATGCCCTGCTCGATCGCGAATTGGATTTGATCTACGCGCAGCAGCCCGGTTCACGCGCACGATCCCTTTCGGGCCGTCGCGAAGCGGAGGCCGCCGCGACGCTCCGCTACCTCATCGTAGATATCCTCGAACTGATCGATCGCTCCAGCAACGCATTGAAGGTCGTGGGCGACGCGTATTACGCGCGCATCTACCGCGCAGCCTCATCAAGACTCGGCCTCGCCGATTGGCAAAGCCAAATCGACACGAAACTCGCAAGCGTTCGCGACATCTACCAATACTATATCGATCAGGCGCGAGCGCGCCGCGACGAGTTTCTAGAGATCATCGTAATCGTTCTCATCGCGGTCGAAATTGTGATCGGCGTTTTGACGCTCGTACGCCACTAGGGCGCCTTCAGAAGGCCCGTGATGCTCGCGCGCGCGATCACATGTCCGATCATCGCATTGAGCAACGACTCGATGTTCGGCGGCCCCAGCCCTGCGTTGTTCTGCAGCGTGATCGTTGGAGTATCGAGTGCGTAGATCGTGAAGACATAGTGATGCACGATGCCCGGTGGCGGACACGGACCGAAGTACCCTTGGATCGAAATGTTGCTATAAATCAAGTCGTTAAAGACTTGCATCCAAAGCCCCGCGATGTTTCCCGGCTTCACGCCTTGTGGCAAGCGATTCGCGAAAGAGCGCATGTTATAAATGCCCCAATGACCGAAGTTTGCAGTCTCGTCGAAGAGCACAAGCGCTAAGCTCTTCGTCCCTGCAGGCTGGCCGGACCAATTGAGCACCGGTGAAAGATCGCTCCCGTTACATTGCGGCGCGAGATTCCCGATCATACTTTTCGGAATCGTTCCGTTGTTGGTAAATGTCGGGCTAGTGATTTTGAATGCGCCGCTACTTAATGCAACACTATCCGGCGTCAACCGTCCGTTTGACGATTGCTGTTGAACTACCGATTGTGCGGCTTCGCTGGGCAATTGCGATGTTCCGGAGACTGAACCAGAGGAACAAGACGTCAAAACCAAAGCAACGCCGAATATGAACACGTTAAAGCGGCAAAACATGGATTTCATGGCCACCTCCTCGTTTGAAGGGACCACACCACTATAACGCGCTGCTTACGTTTTCTGAAGCAAGCCGGTGATGCTTGCGCGGCCGAGGACGTGTCCCATCATCGCGTTGAGCAGCGATTCAACGTCAGGTGGCGGGAGCGACGAATTGTCTTCCAGGTTGAGTGTCGTGTCTAACGCATAGATCGTAAAGACATAACGATGAACGATGCCCGGCGGCGGACAAGGACCGACGTACCCTTGAACGCCCGCGTCGTTCATGACTTGCTTTACGCCCGGTGTCAAATGATTCGCGTTCGGAGACACATTGTAGATGCCCCAATGGCCGAAGTTTGCCGTTTCGTCGAAGAGCACGAGCGCGAAGCTCTTCGTTCCGGGCGGCGCGTTCGTCCAAGACAACGCCGGCGGAAGACTTTCTCCGCGGCAGCCGTTTTTGAAATCGGTGCTGCGCAGCGTGAAGCCGGCGATCCTATTCACCGGTGACGTCTCGGCCATCAAACGCACGTACGGCGTCGCATGCAACACCGATTGCGCCGCCTCGTTCGGCGACACGACCATATTCGGCAAATTGCGCGACGAGCAGGCGGCAAGCGCAAAAGCGCAGGCGCAAACCACAAGCGCGACGCGGCCGCAGATCGAATTCATGGCGCCTCCGGGAGCCGGCAGTGTCCTAGCTCCTCTACGATAGGAAGCTTCGGCCTTTAGTCCCTACAAGCAAGCGCGCTCGTGCGGGCTTTCTAATCTGCGTTTAACAAATTGCGGCTACTTGGGAATCGATCTCATCGTAGAAGCGGCGCTTCGCGACGTCATCGATGAATGACGCCTCGAATGAATTGCGCGCTAGCGTTACGAGATCGTCTTTCGTCAGATACAGCGCCGCTGCCGCCTGTACGAAATTGTCACCGGCGTATCCACCAAAATATGCTGGATCACCGGAGTTCACGGTTGCGACGAGTCCGGCATCGAGCATTCGTTTGAGCGGGTGATGCGCAAGATCGGGAACGACGTGCAGCTCGACGTTCGAGAACGGGCAGACGGTGAGTGGCACGCGCTGACGGCGCAAGCGCTCCACGAGTTGCGGATCCTCGAGGCTGCGAACGCCGTGATCGATGCGCGAAACGCGAAGAAGATCGAGCGCCTCCCACACGTACTCCGGCGGACCTTCTTCGCCGGCGTGCGCAACGGTAAGGAATCCCTCGGTTCTCGCTCGCTCGAAAACCGTCATGAACGCGGACGGCGGATGGTCGCGTTCGGCTGAATCTAAACCGACAGCGACGATGCGATCGCGATACGGAATCGCTTGTTCCAGCGTTTCCATCGCCGACGACACCGGTTGATCGCGCAAAAAACACATGATGAGAAGCGACGTGATGCCGAACCGCGACTGTCCCGCGCGGAGTCCCGCAGTGATTCCTCCGATAACCGTTTCGAAGGGTACGCCGCGGCTCGTATGCGCTTGTGGGTCGAAGAAAATCTCGGCGTGGCGCACGTTCTGTGCGCTCGCACGTTTCAGATACGCGATCGTGAGGTCGAAATAATCGGTCTCTGTTCGCAAGACGTGCATTCCCGCGTAATAGACGTCGAGAAACGACTGCAGATCGGTGAACCGATATGCTGCGCGAAGTGCTTCAGCGGACGGATACTTCAGCGCAATACCATTGCGCTGCGCAATCGTAAAGATCAGTTCGGGCTCAAACGTGCCTTCGATATGAACGTGCAGCTCCGCCTTCGGGAGCTTGAGCGGATCGATCACCACGCCCCGAGTACGACGATACCTCGCTACTGGCCTCTTCGCGTCCGAAGCATCCGGTAGTCGCCACTGCGAACGGTGATGCCCTTGCCATCGAACCATTCCAAGAGCGGAACCGCATACTTGCGCGAGGTGCCGAGGAGATCGCGAAATTCCGCCATCGTCATGCGACCGTTACTGTCGATAAACGATTCGACGTTGTGATGAATCTGCTCGATCTGCGACCCCCGATAGAGTGCCTCTCCAACGCGAACGAGCACGCCGCGTACGAGCAACGTTTCAAGCGCTTTCGAGAGGCCCGCGGGCGTTGCGGCTTTCGCAGCCGTAGCCACGGCGTCAAAGTCGGCCGGAATGTATGGTGCTGCAGGATCGAGCGGAACGGCGTGATCGAAAAACGCGCGCTGTTCGTTCGTAAGCTTCGGAACGTGCGAAGTGGTCGCGTAATACCCGCCGCGGTGCGCCAGCCGCCCTTCTTCGACGAACGCAGCAAGCAAACGGATCAAGCGCTTTTCATCCGCCTGTAGCGCGCGTGAGAGCGCAAGCGACGTCAATCCCACTGCCCAAGGTTCGCGTTCGTGCGCTGCGTCAAGGGCTGCAACGATCGCACTGCGTTCCTCGTCCGCAGCCCGCGCGGAAAGATACGCTTGCGGGCGCGACACGTTAAACGCTTCGCCGTTTTCGAGCAACGTCGTGAGCGCCCGTTCAACGACGTCTTCACGTAAGTTCGTTGCAAATGCAATCTCGCGCACTTCCGCCGGATCACGCCCACGTTCGCGCAGTGCCTCGAGGACAACGTGGAGCGCCGCGTCGCGCGCGTCCGCCGGCGGCGTCGCGGCATCCAGACCGATGATTTCACCCCCGCCCAGTAGCGTCTTCGGTGAGACACGACGCAAGACAAACCGTACGCCGGGAAACGCAAGCGCCGGTGCTTTGAGAAACAGCTCGCCGCGGACGGTTTCACCACGCTGCGGCGCAAGCGGCAACACCAGCGTGCCGAGGATTTCCGCCGAACCAATGTGCGCGCGCACCGGCGTCCGCCTCTTCATCAATCCGGCTGCATCGTCGAGCGGCGTAAAGGCGACATTGAACGTCGAGCGCGATTGGAATTGCGGATCGGAAACGACTTCGCCACGCGCGATCTCACGCGTTTCAATGCCCGGAACGTTGATAGCCACGCGGGTGCCGCCGAAAACGGCCTCCCGCGCCTCGCCGAAAACGTGAATGCTGCGAACGCGGACAGGCGCATTGTGCGGTTCGAGTGCGAGTGTGTCACCGGTTGCGATGCGACCTTGCATCAGCGTTCCCGTGACGATCGTGCCGCGTCCGGGAAGCGAGAAGACGCGATCGACCGGCATATAGACCGGCGCGTCGACGTCGCGAGGTTGAAGCGAAGCGAGTTCAAACTGCAAGCCGAGTTTCAGCACGTCGAGATTTGCGCCGGTAACCGTCGAGACAGCGAAAATCGGTGCATTCTCGGCGATAGTGCCCTCGAGTTCGGCGTGAGCCATGCGACAGGCTTCGCCTTGGCGCTCGGGCGGAATCAAGTCGATCTTCGTCAGCGCCACCACGACGCGTTGCACGTTGAGATATTGCAGTATCTCCATGTGCTCGATCGTTTGCGGCATGATGCCTTCGTTGGCCGCAATCACGAGCAGCAAAACTTCCATGCCCGCCGCGCCGGCAAGCATGTTGTGCAAGAAACGGGCATGTCCCGGAACATCGACGATACCGGCTTCGGTGCCGTCATCGAATCGCAGGCGTGCGAAGCCGAGATCGAGCGTCATCCCGCGCACCTGCTCTTCGATCCAGCGATCGGGATTTGTCCCTGTTAAAGCCGTCACGAGTGAAGACTTGCCATGGTCGACGTGACCAGCGGTACCAATAATATGCATTATGAAAGCAGATCGATGAACGCTGCGATAATTTCCCGATCTTGATTCGGCAAAACCGTACGCATATCGAGCAGCACGCGACCCTCTGCAATACGCGCGATGATCGGCGTACGCCACGCCCGCAACCGTTGCGTCAATTCTTCAGCATGCGGCGTCTCGATTGCAACAGCAATAGAGGTAATGCGCGCGTGGGGGAGCGATCCGCCGCCCACAAAGCCGTCGCTTTCGACGACCGACGCGTTGCCGATCGTGGCGGCGATTCTTTCTGCGCGCTCACGCAGTTCCTCTAGTGGTGTAGCGAGCATCCGCAGCAACGGAATAGAGGCGCGAGTTTCAGGCGTTCGATACAGACGCAGCGTCTGCGCGAGCAGCGCAAGGGTGACTTTATCGACCCGCAACGCCCGAATCAACGGATTGCTGCGCAACCGCGCGATCGCTGAACGTTCGCCGACGACGATTCCGGCCTGTGGTCCGCCGAGCAGTTTGTCGCCGGAAAACGCGACGAGTGATAAACCGTCGGCAACCGCTTCTTGCACCGTTCGTTCGTGCGGTAATCCATAGTCGGAGAGATCGACGAGCGCGCCGGTTCCGAGATCTTCGACGCTCGCGACACCGGAGCGCTTGCCGAGCGATGCAAGTTCTACACCGGTCACGTCGGCGACAAAGCCGTCCATCGAAAAGTTAGAACGATGCGAACGGAACAGGAGCGCCGTACGCGGCGTCAGCGCCCGTTCGTAATCGGCGAGATACACCTTATTTGTTGCGCCGGCTTCTACGAGCTTCGCCCCACTGCGCTCCAGCACGTCGGGAAGACGAAAACCGCCACCGACTTCGATTAGCTGATTGCGCGCGATGACCACTTCGGCGCCGCGCGCGAACGTATCGAGAATCAAGAGAATCGCCGCCGCGCAGTTATTGACGACGACGGCGTCCTGTGCACCCGTGAGCTCGCGGAGAATCGACGTCGCTCGATCGTACCGTGACCCGCGTTCGCCGGCCGCAACGTCGTACTCGAGATTCGAATACGCGCGACTAACATTCCATGCGTGCGCGAAAGCCGACTCGGCAAGCGGCGCGCGGCCGAGATTCGTGTGCAGCAACGTCCCCGTCGCGTTGATGACGCCGCGGAGTTCGTTACTTGCTTTTGCTTCAATACGCTGCACCACGCGCTCGACGAGAAGCTCGAGTGGTGCAGCATCACGATCCGCACGTACGCGGTCGAGTTCCTCGCCGATTGCGTCGCGCAAAGCAGCGCGCCCCACGAGCAACTCGTAGGGCGCGACCGCCGGATGTTCCAGAATGGTATGCACCGCGGGCACGCCGCGGAACACGCTCACGGGTTGTCCCTAAGCGACGTGCTTAGCAAGCATCGAAGAGATGACGTTCTCCGGAACGTATCCCACGATGCGGTCGACGGGCTGCCCGTCTTTGAAGAGAATCAGGCACGGAATACCGGAAACCTGATACTGACCCGCGATGCTCGGATTCTCGTCAGTATTCAACTTGACGAACTTCGCCTTGCCGGAGTTCGCGGTTGCGACCTTCTCGACGACGGGCGAGAGCATGCGGCACGGGCCACACCACGGTGCCCAGAAATCGACGAGAACGGGTTGGGACGCACCCAACACCTCGCTCTGAAAGTTGCCTTGCGTAACGTCTGGCAATGCGCTCATAACTATTTGAATATTACCTCCGCTGAGTCAGACCCCTCGGCGTGGGAACACGGTTGCACCGGTACTACCCATCGATTTCCGTCGGCTCGCCGGTGATCCCGGTCACCTGCTCGGCTTGTTTGCCGAGGTTGGTAATGGCAATCACTTCGTCGCCGTCGCCAAGCCGCTGCAAGCGCACGCCCTTTGTCGAGCGTCCGGCTTTCCGGATGTCGCTCACCTTCAGGCGGATCACTTGGTTGCCGCTCGTGATCATCAAGACTTGATCTTCGGGCGAGACCATGATCTGGTCGACGACTTGCCCGATATCTTCGCGTTCGCGCGCAAACGCCTTGACGCCCTTGCCGCCACGTGACGTATGACGATAGTCATCGATCGGCGTGCGTTTGCCGAACGCTTGCGACGTTACGAGCAACACTTCTTTGCGTTCGGGCTCGATGACGTCCATCGCGATGATCGTATCGCCGTCTTCCAACGTCATTGCCTTTACGCCGCGCGCGTTGCGACCCATCGGACGCACGTCTTTCTCGTTGAAGTGCACGGCCATGCCTTGCGCCGACGCGAGAATGATGTCGCGCGTGCCGTCGGAGAGGTCGACGGCAAGCAGTTCGTCACCCTCATCGAGATTGATCGCGTTGAGCCCGTTGCGGCGAACGTTTGCAAACTCGGTGAGCGACGTCTTCTTGATCACGCCTTGCTTGGTGATCATCACCATGAACCGCCCATCCGAAAATTCATGGATCGGGAAGACCGCGGTGACGCTTTCGCCTGGGGGCAGCGTGAGCAGGTTGACGAGCGCCGTTCCACGCGCGGTGCGCGTGGTGTCCGGAATCTCGTAGCCACGCAGACGATACGCACGTCCCTTGTTCGTGAAGAAGAGCACGTGATCGTGGGTCTTTGTCACGAAGAAGTTGCGCACGACGTCCTCGCGCTTCAAATTCGCGATGCCGGTGACACCGCGTCCGCCGCGGTTCTGCGTGCGGAA
>JAMXLG010000395.1 GCA_024281135.1 Vulcanimicrobiia bacterium
GCGAATCGTGCTGCCGTCGACGTCTTGCGTCGACAACTCGTCCTTGAACTCCGCGCGAACGGCGTCGTTCATTGCATAGAGAGCGTAGTGCTGCTTCCATGAGGCAAAATGCACGAATCGCTTACCGCTGAGTTTGTACGTCGGCATGTCGTAGGCAATTGTCTCTTCCGCGCCGGGAACAGCTGCTAGAATCACGTTACGCACGCGCGCGAGGACCGGTCGAACTGAATCCGGCTGCGCGGCGATGTAATCATCCACCGAACGAAAGGCCACTCTAGGTTTTACCCGAGTTCGCGAATCGTCCAGAAATCGTACGACAGGTTGTCTTCGGTGAAATACGCGTACGGGAGCGTGAAGAAGCCTTGCGCGCCCCATGTTGCTCCAAGTGAATTCAACAACGTAAATCGTTGCGTCGCATCGTCGTAACCGACGGCAAGAACCGCATGGCCGCCGAGCAACGTGTCGTTCGGCGTCGGCATATCGATTTGACCGGTTTGCTGCGCGGTCAAACCCGATTGATACACGTTGATACCGACGACGAACGGATACCCTTCAGCAATGCAGGACTTCAGCGCGTGCAGCGTACGGTCGATTCGAAAATATGAGCGTGCGCGCGTCGTGATGCTGGAATAGGCACTTGACGGAGGCGCGGTTGCAAATTGCGTTGTGTCGTAGGGCCACGCGGTCTCCGGGCATAAGCCGGGTTTTGCGGCAGCTTTGATTGCATCACGGATCGTCGCACCGCCGTCGGCCGACGGATCACCTTCGAGGACTCGCGAGTTGTAATACAAGAAGAGCCGCGATGGCGCAATAATGGGGTGTCCCGCTTTGCGGCCAAGGAACGCAAGCGCCGAGCAGACCGCATTCGCGCTGCAACTATGTAACGGCAATTGGTAATAGACCTCGGTGAAATCCGAGTGGAGGTCGGCTGACGTTGCCGGTTCGGTCTTCGGCGTAAAACGAAAATCGCGTTCGTCGGGACGATCCCGCTTGTTTATGAAATGATGTGCTCCGGTAGTACTCACGCCGTGCAAATTGCTTGGCAGGGTTTAGCCCGCCTGCTTTTTGGGAAACGAGGCCACTACTGATGAGGGGTCTGCATGAACCTTCATGATTCGCCTGTGCCGGGTTCGCTCGAAGCCGCTGCGTGGTCTGCTATCGCCGATGCCTACCCTGCGATGCTTTACATGGCGTCGGCCGATGGACGAATCGAATGGGTCAATCGCCGTTGGTACGATGTAATGGGAGTCGCGCGAGGCGCCGAGGCCTCGGCGCTTTGGCATACGCTCGTGCATCCGACGCATGAAGACTCCGTTCAGTCATCTTGGATGCACTCGATTGCGACGGGACAGCCGTTTTCGGAAGAAGTGCTCTGCCGCTTTGCCGACCAGAAGTATCACTGGGTCGTCACCAAGGCTGAGCCGGTACGCGACGATGCGAGCAAGGTGACGCGCTGGTTCGGAACGATTCTCGAAATCGACGATCGCAAAGAAATCGAACACGCTCTCCTCAAGTCGGAGCTGCGATTCCGCGCGCTCACGGACAACATCGACGAGATCGTCTGGGTCGCGGACGGCGACTGGAATGTGACGTATCTCAATCGGCGCTATGCCGAATACACCGGAATCCCGCTTGCGCAAGCACTCGGCACAGGTTGGCAACGTGCGCTTCCCGCCGGCGAACTCGAGTTCGTCAAAGCGGAGTTCGAACGAGCAGCGCTGACCGGAACGCTCTCGCACCAACATCAACTCTTCCACCGCTCGAGCGGGCAGTATCGCTGGAATTGGCTGCGCGCCCATCTCGTCAGCGACGTGTCGGGTTCCAACGAACAATGGTTCGGGACGATCACCGATATCCACGATCAAAAAGTCGCGATGGAAAAGAAGAATCAGGCGTTGGATGCGTTCCAACTTGCACTGCTACCGCGCCACATTGCCGCGGTGCCGGACTGCGGTATAAGCACGCTCTACGTCTCGGCGTCGGAAGAGGCGCTCATCGGCGGCGACTGGTACGACTTGTTCGATCTTGGCGCAGGCCGGTACGGCGTTTCGATCGGTGACGTCGTCGGGCACGGTCTGGAAGCATCGGCCGCGATGTCGCGCATTCGTCAATATATTTCTGCTGCAGCGGAAGAAGAGAGCGATCCGGTCGCTGTGATGCAGCGCACGAATGCGTTCATTCATCGCCGCAACTTGCCGGTTGCGACGGCAATCTTCGGAATTCTCGATATCGCGCGGCGCCGCTTCCGATTTTGTTCGGCGGGACACCCGGCGCCGATCGTCGTGCAGGCCGAGCGCGCGGAACTCATGCAATGCGAAGGCGTTCCCCTCGGCGTGATGCGCGACATGAGGTATAGCGCGTGTGCCCTCGACTTGCGCGACGCTTCGCAACTCGTCCTTTACACCGACGGTGTGCTCGAGTTCTCGCGCGACCTCGTGAATGTCGAACGGTACTTGCTCGTTGCATCCGCGGTCACGGCGCGTTTGCGCAATCCAGCGAGTCGCGCCGGCGAAATCGTGCGCCGGACGATGGGCGGCCATCCGCCGAGCGACGACATTGCGATGCTGGTCTTTTCGTTTGACGAAGGCGGCGGAAGCACGGTGTCGCACCGGTTGGAAACGTTGATGTCGTGGCAATTCGATTCGCGCGATTCACGCGCGGCCTACCGCGTGCGAGAACAAATCTTGCAGTTCTTGCGAGAGCTGTCGCACCCCGATCAGGAGCTCTTTGAAGTAAAGGCCGTCATCGGCGAACTCATTGCAAACGCCGTCGAGCACGCGCCGGGCGACGTTCACCTCGAAGTCGACTGGAGCGGCGATCGAGCGGTCCTCCGAATGCGCGATCACGGGCCGGGGTTCACGGCGCATGCGACCTTGCCACGCGACATGATGAGCGAGGACGGTCGCGGCCTCTACCTAATCTCCGCTCTTGCCGACGATCTTCGAGCGACGTCGCATTTTGACGGCGGCGCAGAGGTGAGCGTGCGTCTGCGGTTGCACAAACATCATGCAGCATGAGTTCGCGCACCGTAGCATCCCTTCACATCACCAATGGTGATTCAGTCGTCTACACGTTCAAAAAGGCCGGCATCCTGGGCACGCATTTGCCGTGGCGCGACGTCTTGCATGAAGGGCCGGTTCCCGGCGATCTTTCACTAGAAGACTGCAGTCGCGTTCGCGGGGCGTATCTGGCTTCACGCGGATACGGCAGACCGATTCGGGTGCTGCATGATTTTCAGTCGCGCGACGCCGTCATTCGCCGCGCTGCCGAGTTCGACGAAGTCGTGTTGTGGTTCGAACACGATCTCTACGATCAATTGCAGATTCTGCAGATCTTGCACGTGTTGCACGGGATCGAACTCGAGCCCGGACGAGTGTCGATCGTTCAGAGCGACAGTTATCTCGGCAGCATGACGGCCGAAGAGATCGTGATGCTTCATCCAAAACGGCGCACCGTCACGCGCGCGATGTACGAGCGAGCCTCGCTCGTGTGGAAGCACTTTTGCTCGTCCGATCCCGCGGCGCTTCTTGCCGACGCGTCGGTGGAACACGCCGGATTTCCGCATTTGCGCGGCGGGTTGCACCGGCTCTGCGAAGAGTATCCGTGGGTTTCGGACGGTCTCTCACGATCGCAGCGTCAGGCATTGCAATCGGTGGCACAGGGGCCCGCGCGCAACGACGAGTTGTTTCGACGAGCGCAGGCGCGCGAAGAAGCCCCGTTTCTCGGTGACACCGCGTTTTATGCAATCGTCGATGATTTGCGCAGTTCGCCGGCGCCGCTGATCGAAGGCGACGAAGGGATGGGAATGCCGACAGCGCTCGGCCGACGTATTCTCGGTGGCGATGCGGATTGGCTGGAAGAGGCGCCGGGAGATCGATGGATCGGCGGCGTCCATCTTTCCGGTGTCCGCACGCCGCGATGGGACGATACGCTCGGAACGTTTAGACTCACCGAGGAGGCGGTAGATTGACTTTGCGCGAGCTTATCGACGAGCTCGTGTCGGCATGGCAAGCCGGAGACGCGTTACGTGCGAGTGCATTCTTCGCGATTGACGCGCTCTACCACGAGTCGGGACGCGAACCCGTGTGCGGTCGCGATGCGATCGCTTCGTATTTCACGCGTTTCTTTCGTGATGGGCCGCCATGGCGCTTTGAAATATCAGATGTATTGATTGACGGAGATCGCGCTGCCGTGGCGTACAGGTTCGGAACGCAACATGACGGCACGTGGCTGATGCGCGAAGGGTGCGCGCTCGTTAAACGTGAAGGCGGATCGATCGTCGCGTGGCGTGAGTATCATGGATAAGGAGCAACAGAATGTCGCATGACGAGTTAAGCATCGATATCAAGAACGAAGGCGATGCGGTGATCTATCGCCTGCGGGGCAGCCTCGACGTTGCGACATCGCCGTCGGTGCGCGCGGCGTTGATGCAAACCGCCAGCGAAGGCAACCACGAAATCGTCGTTGACTTGACGAAGCTCGAATTTCTCGATTCAACCGGACTTGGAGCGCTAATCGGCGCACATCGTCGCGCGCTGGAAAACGGCGGCAAAGTTCGTTTGGCGGTCGGTGATGGCCCAATTCAACGGCTGCTCAACATCACGGGACTAATTCGCGTCTTTCCGGTGTACTCGACGCTCGACGACGCGATCAACGAAAGCGACCGCGTCACTGCTTCGATCTAGTTATACGCTTCGTCGAGTAGTTCGACGATGTGTTTGACGCGCGCGTCGATTCCGGCCGCGCGTAACCCAGACGCAACCTGCATTGCGCAGCCCGGATTGGCCGTTGCGACGACCGCCGCCGATGTGGCTTGGATATTTGCAACTTTCCGCTCGCGTAGCCGGTGCGACATGTCGGGCTCGGTAAGATTGTAAATTCCGGCGCTGCCGCAACAGACGGCGCTCTCGTTCATCTCGACGAGTCGCAGACCCGGAATTCTCGCGAGCAAACGACGCGGTGCGGCACTGACGCGTTGCGCGTGGACCAAATGACACGGTTCTTGGTAGGTGACCGTCGAGTCCACCAGCCGCGGACTCCCGCGAAACTCGAGCGCGTCAAGCACTTCGGTTATATCGCGAACTCGCGACGAAAACCGCGCCGCGCGTTTGCGCCACGCCGGATCGCCTTCGAACAGCAGCTCGTATTCCTTGAGCGATGAGCCGCAGCCGGCAGCATTGACGACGTAAACGTCGGCGCCGCTTCGTTCAAATGCGATGATATTGTGCTTCGCCATCCCACGTGCAATACGGGGTTCGCCGGCGTGCAGCGCGATTGCGCCGCAACATCCTTGTCCCGCGCCTGCAACAACGGAAAGGCCGGCACGGTTCAACATACGGATGCTTGCTTCGTGCACGGCTGGAAATGCGATGTGCATGATGCAGCCCGTATGTAAGAACGCAAGTCCAACCGCCTTTTCGACGTCGTAGCGGCGGCCGTCAGGAATGAAGAAGCGGTCTGCGATGCGCGGAGCAAGCGCCGCTTCGTCGCGAAGTCCAACGAGTGCGGCAAATCCGTCCAGATGCGTACGCTGCGCGAAACGCACGAGCGACGCAGCGAATCTCATCCATCCGAGATGAACGAAAAGTCCCTCGAGCAAGAAGCGACGCAAGAAGCGCGCGGCAGGTTTACGCGATGGTCCCGCCTCCGCTTCGATGCGCGCTCGCATCGTCTCGACGAGCACGCCATACCGCACACCGGAAGGACAGACTGCTTCACATGCGCGACAATCCAAGCACTGCGTCATTTGTTCGACAAAACCGGGGCTCAACAGGTCGATTCGCCCCTCGTCGACGCCCTTGATGAGACTAATGCGACCGCGAGGCCCCGACGTTTCTGTCATAGTCTCCAGGTACGTCGGACACGTCGGCAAACATAAGCCGCACCGAACGCAACTGTTGTAGATCGCTTCGAGCATGTGAAGGGGGCTTTCGCCCCCCACTATGAAAAGACCAGGTGTGACGGAATTGGATCTCGTGCACGTGAACGTCGCCTCTCCGGCCGGTGCTTACACCGTCGGCGACCCGTCGTTCTTCCGGTACATCGTTCGCCTGGCCGAGCTCGGTCTTGCGCTTCCGAAAGACGATCGGGAGGCGTTAGATTTACTCGCGGCGATTCCACATGCGTTCGAAGCGGACGAAGAGGTTCCACGTCTTTCGGGAGCCGGGTGGCGGGTTGTCCCAGCGCAGACCGATCTCGATTGGCCGGTACTCGAAGCGACGCCGCAACGGTTGCGTTCCGCGCTCGAGCGAGCGCGAGCGATTCTGTGGAGCAACGCGGCGCGTTGCGCGGTGAGTGCTCGCGAAATTACATCAATCGAACAAGAACTCGACGCCGTCTACGGCGTCCTCATGCGTGCTGAAGCGGCAGGCTTCGCGGTCAACGTCTCCTACGTCGCGTAAAGCGGCGGGCCCTCCGATTACGCTGGCGCTTCGCGGTGCCGGCGGGGAACCGGTTTCGTTTGGATTTACGATCCACTCGCACGGACTCGCGCACCTGCCTCCAGGGCGTATAGAAGAAGAGACGCCCGCGTACGACTTCACCGTCGCGCTAGACGAAGCGATTACGACGCTGCGCTTTACTGAATCGGGAGGCATGTTGCATATCGCGGCCGACCGGCGTTTGGGCCCTGGCGACGAGCACGAAGTCCGCGCGATTGCAACACGTATGTTTCGACTGAGTGACGATCTCGCGCCGTTTTATGCCATGATCGAAAACGATCCTAACTTGCAATGGGCACGCGCCGGCGCAGGACGTATGCTCGCGAGTCCGACGGTCTTCGAAGACGTTATCCGAACGATCTGCACGACGAATTGCGCGTGGTCGGCGACGACGCGCATGATTACCTCGCTCGTCGAACTCGGCGGCGGTGCGTTCCCAAGTCCCGCAATGCTCGCGCGTACCAAAGATGCATGGTTCGGCGACGTCGCGCGGATGGGGTACCGGGGTCCGTACGTACGCGCGATCGCCGCCGACGTCGTAAAGGGACAATTGGACCTGGAAGGCCTTTTGCCGGAACACGGTTTGGGCGAGGACGACGTAGAAGAACGGTTACTGGCGCTACCGGGCGTCGGTCCATACGCCGCGTCGCACACCATGCAGTTGCTGGGGTACCATCACCGTCTGATTCTCGATTCATGGACGCGCCCGACGTTTCTAAAAC
Source organism: Vulcanimicrobiia bacterium (assembly GCA_024281135.1). The sequence continues at coordinate 7,163 of JAMXLG010000395.1, forward strand.
TCTCGAAAATGAAGCGCGCGACGGATACAACGATCCGTCGCCGATTCGCCCGATACGGGCGTTTTGCCGGGCTTGCGTTTTGGCTATATCTCACGCGCCGCTGGCACGAATAATATTCGCTGGTGCGAAGCAAGGAAACGTTAAGTAGTGTTAATAAATCCCTATAATGCTACGCAACGCAACCAGAGCTCTCGCACTCGTGACGCTCGGAGCAATTCTCGGAGCGTCGATCTGTTTCCAGCCCGCTCACGCGGGCACGACCGGCGGCCTCACAGGACGCGTGGTCGATAGCCAAACACAAGCGCCGCTGGCGGACGTCAC
>JAMXLG010000396.1 GCA_024281135.1 Vulcanimicrobiia bacterium
CGGCGAGTGCAGCCGGAAGGGTTGCGGGACCGGACGCGATCGAAACCTTTGGTTTAGCCGCACCAATATTCGGAACGATCTCTAGCGTTTCGACGCCGAACGTCCCGGAGCCGACAATTTCCGCGGCGGTCCCGCGATATTGATCGACGGCAAACGCCTGAAGGTTATTGTTTCCCGGAAGGACCGTCGTCGGAACGCTGCCGTTGCTCAGCGGTAACTGATAAATTGCGACGGCATAGTCCGCCGATCCGTTCTGAACCGATGCATAGCCGACGTAGAGATGTTGCGCTGGGTTCGGTGACTGCGGTACGAACGGCGTCGGGGTAGCAGAAGCTTCCGGTGTAGGCGATGATCCGCCGCCGCCACAGCTTGCAGCGCCCGTCGCGAGGAACGCAAAAAGTACGGCCAGCGAACGGTTCAATTCGTCATCGCTCCCTGAAGAAACGCCGGTGTCGCAGATTTATCGGAACAATGGACGCTGCTGGCATTTTGCGGAATGCCGTCGCGATAAAAAAGTGAAAATGTCGTCAACGCGTTAAACGGCACGGCATTGCTCGTATCAAAACTGCTGACGGCGCTCGGGAGAATGCGAAACGCTCCGCCGGTTCCGGCATAAGCTCCGATATTGTTACCGCTCGCGGCTCCTTCGGATCGTGCGCCGGGACCTGCAGTTCCAAGCGGCGAGAGCGGTGCGCCCGCTGCAGCTGGAAATGTACCGAACTGCACGGAACCGGGCGCGTCCGGGGCGACGTTGTACATCACCACACGGCCCGATGTTGTTTGCGTATCTGCAAACTGGTAGAACGTGAGCGTACCTAGACAGTATGATCCGGCGAGCAGCACAGTGTAGTATGAGCCGGGTTTCATCGGCTGAAGCGTCGTTGTAAGTTGTAAGAATCCTGTAGCGGTGAACGCCGAAGGATCTACAAAGGCTACTGTGTGTGATGCCGCAGGAATGCTGGTGTACGCTGTGATGCTCGGAGCGTTTGGCGTCGTGCCGCTATTGGCGGAAAGACTGCTATCGTGCGCCAGGGTAGTGACTTGCGTGCCGTCGACGGTGACTTGCGCTGCAGTGTTCGAGAAGAGAATGAATTCGTTCTGCGAGTTCGACGGATCGGCGATTCCCGCATCGGGCGAAACGTTGACGAACCGCACGTTTGCCGTGAGCGTGCCTTGCGGCGGCGATGCATTCGATGCACCGCCGCCGCACGCCGTCAACGCCGCCGCGAGAGCGACGAAGCTAATGCGTGTTATTGTATGCAAGCCTTGTGCGTGTAGGAACCGGTACCGTTCGCGGCTGCGTTGATCACGTTTTGAATGCTCGTGCTGATCGGGGCGTACTCGAACGAAGCCGTGATGGCGTTGCCGGCCGGCGATGCGACAAAGTTGATGAGCTTCTTCTTGTCGGCGATGTGCACGTTGTTGTTCTTGCCGTAGAAGAGCAGATAGCTAATGCCGACGATCGGATACGCGTTGCCGGTGCTTGGATTTGCGAAGTGACTCGGATCGACGTAAATGATGCAGTCAGTGCGTGTATCGCCGACGGTGCCGAGATTGATTCCATCAGTTGCGCCGCCAAAAGTAATCGACGCGTTCGAGACATTGCCGAGCGCTGCGGCAACATTCGCGGCGACTGTCGGATCCACGAACTTGCTGGAGGCATTAAGAAGCAGCGCTTGACTTACGACGGGGCGTGAGGAACGTGCCGCGTATGCGCCTTCAACGTATCCAGTCGCGCCTTTCGTCAACTGAATGCCGTTCAGAACGCCGGGATTGCCCGACGCGCCTTTGAAGTTTGCGGTCGTCGGTCCGACCCACGTCGTGTTCGTTCCGTGTCCCCACGCCGCATTGCGACCGGCGCTCTGGTAGGGCGCCGCATTGTACGGTGCCGGCCACGCGGCGCCGCAGACGGTATTTAGGTGATTCTGGAAGAGGAACGACGTGCCGCTACTATCGCTGCGATAGAAGAATGTGATCGCAAGCGACGCGCCGCCTGTCACTGACTTTCCGTTGTCCTTCGTAATTGCTGCGTCGTTCCAATTGGTGATCGTGCCGTTGGCGATCGCGCAGTACGTCCAGCGCGAGAGTTTCAAACGCGCGCCGGCGAGGCCCGTTAGGTCCGTCGACTTGTAACCGAAAACGATCGGCCCTCCGACTGAGGGAAATTCGAACGGTTGCGCATTTGTCGCGACGCGATGGGTTTTATAGTCCGCGTATTCCGTCGACTTCAACGCCTGATCCGAACCTGCAAAGTCGAGCGGATCTTGTCGGCCGCCGGCTCCGGTGGGTGTCGCGCCGAGCGGTGCGCAGGGGGCTGTTTCTCCGGGAACGTTATCGCCGATGAACAGCTTCTTACCGAAGCCGCTTCCGGTTAGACAGTAAAAGATTGTACCGGTTCCGCCGTACTTCGCAAAAAGCGACCCGGCGCCGGGCAACGGTTGTGCTCCGCTTGCGGATCCGGTGGGCTGAACCGCAAGATTGTACGCAACTGCCGGGAACGTCGCGCCGGCGCCATGCAGGCTGCTCGGCCCGAGATCTTGTGGCGTTATCAGCGGTGATTGATCTGATTGAGTTGCCTGCTGGGTTGGAAGAACCGGGGCACTCGAGTTTCCACCGCCGCATGCAGTTAGAAAGATGAGTGGTACTGCTGCCGCGATGAGTCCGTGTACGTGCTTTCTCATTTCGGTAGATGCTCTCGCTCTCTCATGGATGAGGGTGTTTTCCCGGTCGCATTGATGCGCCGGAAACTTGTGTTGCGTTTACGGCTGCGACCGCGACGCCGACGGGTGCGTTGAGCGCGGTCGACGCACCGGAGATCGTCGCCGTCGGCGCGATCGATCCGGTTGCGTTGGTCGAAAAAATCGACACAGTGTTCTGCGCTTGATTTCCTACGTAGATACTGCTGCCGAAGATCGTTAGCGGAAGGCGCGTCTCAACGCCTGAGGACGGAAGCGTCGAATTGAGCGCGGATGATGTAATTGCGCGCAGCGGCGGCGAGTCGGTCGTTCCGGAAGTTGCGCCCGGCGAAAAGACGTCGATCGCTCCAGTCACCGCAGCTCCCGGTGACGCACCGCCGGGTGCCACCGTTTGTGCTGCGTAGATGAATCCGCTGCCATCGAGCGCGAGCCCGCTAATGAGATCGGGCGGCGAAGGGAGCGTCGTCGTCGCGTCGCTTGGAATCGTACGCGAGATCGGCACGTTGCCACCGCTTGCGGCCGCTGCGGTCGCAGCAAAAATTCCCGCCGACGTATTGAGGTTGTAAAGTGCGCCCGCGACGTAGAAGTTAGCAGCGGCGTCCGTAGCAAGGGCACCGACGTATCCTTGGCCGCCCGTGTTGTAGCCATTGACGTACGGGCCAAGCGTGTAGTCGAAGTTCCACGCGTGCGTCGGGGCCGTTGCTCCGCTCGCATTCGCGGGGTAGATTCCGATCGCAGCGAGACCGCTTTGATTGTCGAGTTGTGTGTCGACAATCGTAGTGACGCGCTTCGAAGCGTCGACCGTAATTGCGCCGGGGTCGAGAATCGTTTGCGACGTCGGGTCAGCGAGAATGCGCCTTGCAGGGGTTGCGTTTCCGGTCGCATTCGGTGCGTACACATCGATCTCGTTGCCGGCGTCCGGCGTGAACGCTGAATTATCGTAATATCCGACGTAGATGTCACCACTCGAATCAACGGCAAACCCGACAGCAAAGAGCGACGTGCTGAGTGCGATCGTACGAACCGGCGCCGTATTGCCGCTTGCGTTTGCGGCGTACTCCGTAACCGATGCGCCCGTGCCGCCGTTACTTCCGGCGTTTAATACGTAGATCGTTTCTGAGCCCGGAGGCGGCGTGCTCGTGGGCACTGGTGTCGCCGGTAAGACTTGCACGACGGCACTACTTGTGAGCGTGCCGGATGAGCCTTGCGTCTGCGCTTGTACGTTGATCGCACCCGGCAACACGGAAGCGTTGCCGTCGTAAGCTATCGTTACCGAAGAGGGCGATGTCAGCGTCAGTGTCTGTTGCGTCGGAGAATTCGAGCCCGTGGCAAATCCAAAATCCGGCGATGGGTTCGTAATCGACAGGGCTATCGGGCTTGCATAAGCGCCTGGGCCAACGATGACTGCACCCGACGCGTCGGTCGCATTTACGACGACGTTTGCGGAAGCCGGCGTTCCAATTAAAAGGGTTGACGGAGCCACGGAAAGCGAGAGGGACGTTACGACTCCGGAAAGCGTGAGCGAGACGGCGTTGCTGATATTGATCGCGCTCTGCGATCCAGCGATTTGCGCCTGAAACGCTCCAGAGGAAAGGGCGCTT
>JAMXLG010000397.1 GCA_024281135.1 Vulcanimicrobiia bacterium
AAACGACCGATGGTGGCGCAGACGATGACCGTAGTTCTCGATCGCGAAACGGTGATCGATCGTCTGAGCGACGGCATGATCCAGACCTCGGTTGGATGCGAAGATATCACGATCACACGCGACTCCATCGACAATCGATTGATCGAATGGACGTGCGCACCGCATCCCGCCGAGAGCGGCCGGCTCGCGCTGATTGCTGCGCCCGGCCATCGCGGTACGGAACTCCATGTCGCGATGCACGGTGAAAAATATCACATCAAAGAGATCGTGCGTCGCATGAAGATGCTGCTGGAAGCCGGCGAAATCGCCACGGGGGCGCGCCAATGAAAGCCGTGGTTTGGCACGGCACGCATGATGTCCGTGTGGAGAACGTTGAGGACCCTGCGATCGTCAATTCTCACGACGCGATCGTTCGTGTAACGTCAACCGCTATCTGCGGTTCCGATATCCACATCTACAACGGGTTCATCTTGATGATGGAGCCCGGCGACATTCTCGGTCACGAATTCATGGGAATCGTGGAAGAAGTGGGATCCGAAGTCACGACGCTCAAGCGTGGCGACCGCGTTGTGGTTCCCTTTACGATTTCGTGCGGACACTGTGAACCATGTCGCCGCGAAAATTATTCCCTGTGCGACAATTCGAATCCGAACGCCGACCTGGTCGAACGTGTCTACGGATATTCACCGGCTGGGTTGTTCGGCTATTCGCACCTCTTCGGCGGCTATTCTGGCGGTCAAGCTGAATACGTTCGTGTGCCGTTTGCCGACGTCGGACCGCTCAAAGTGCCCGACGAACTCGAAGACGAACAGGTGCTCTTTCTCTCCGACACCTTCCCGACGGGATATATGGCGGCGGAAAATGCGAACATCAAACCCGGCGACGTCGTTGCGGTATGGGGGTGCGGACCGGTTGGGCAGTTTGCCGTTCGCAGCGCGTTCTTGCTCGGTGCGTCGCGCGTCATTGCGATCGACCGTTTCGGCGAACGATTGGATCTTGCGCGCGAAGTTGGCGCCGAAGTGATCAATCACGATGCGAACGACGTGCTCGAAGCCATCTTCCAGTGTACGGGTGGCCGCGGGCCGGACTCGTGTATCGATTGCGTCGGTATGGAATCGCACGGGATAGCGCCCGACGCAATGCTCGATAAGATGAAACAAGAGCTGCGTATGGAGCTCGATCGCCCGCACGCTCTTCGCGAAGCAATAACGGCGTGCGCAAAGGGCGGGACGTTGTCGATCCCCGGCGTCTACACGGGATTCATCGACATGATGCCGATGGGCGCGATCTTCGGCAAGGGCCTACAGCTGCGTACCGGACAAACGCAGGTGCAGCGGTATATGCGGCCGTTGCTTCAGCGTATCATGCACGGCGAGATCGATCCGGGGTTTGTCATAACGCATCGAGGATCGCTCGACGATGCGCCGCGGTTCTATAAAGAAATGGCGCGTCACCGTAACGCGTTCGTGAAGAGCTTCTTACGGCCCGACGCGGTTCTTACCGCTGAGATGGAGCTGGCAGAGGCCGTGAGCGTCTAGAAACGCTCGCCCCCCACCCGTGCGTTCCGCATTCCGGAACGCCTGCCAAAAATTCTCCGCTCCGGGGAGCACGCGCGCAGGGTCGGTTTCATAAACCGGCCATTGCGCGTTTGCATTCTGTACCGGAAAACGAGACATCCACGCGCAGAGTTCGAGATTGCGGCGGAAGCGGTTGTCTTCGATCGAGATAAAGTACCGCGCGCCTTTGCGTATCGCGCTCTGTTCGTCGAAGACGGTCCAGAGATACGGATCCTCTTCCCACCCGTAGCGATTGATGTAATACTGCACGTCCGGCCCGTAATGGCCCATAACGATGATCGCATTGCGCGGGAGCGAGCGGTCGAGGAACGTCGCGTTGCGATACACTTGTTTGTTGTAAGCATAATAGGGCCGCACGGCCGCGTGGGCATCAACCGCCGACGCAAGTGCGGCGACTGGCACGAGCGATGCGAGTGCATAGCGTGTCGCCGGGGCAGCATCCGCACGCAGCGTGCGCTCGACGAACGCGGCAAGGGTACCGCCGATTGCGAGCGCGCAGAGCGGCAGAAGCAAGTACATGTAATAGTCGACGCGTTCGACGGTCACGACGACGTACGTGTACGCGAGGCCGCCGATCAACCAACCCCAAAGCACTACGCGGCTGCGCGCCTGGATCCACGGCAGTGAAATGAACGACAGAATCGTTAGCACGAACGCGATCGTGCCGAGCATCGTTACGCGAAGCATGCCGAGCACGTCGAAGAACGCGTGCAGTTTCGCGACAGACGCAGACGGGCTCGTGAACGCCGCAATCAGCGACGGTAGGACGTGAAGCTTGGTGATCCCGCTCGCCCAGTGCCATTCCGCGTGCTCGCTCACGCGCGCATCGTACAAATACAGAATGAGCAGCGGCACGACGAGGAGCACGGCGATTGCGGTTGGCCGCATGGTGCGCCCGTTGCGAATCCGTTCCCAGAGCGCCGCAATGACCGGCACGATTCCGGCAACGGCAACCGGCTTCGCAAGGTACGCAAAGGTCAGAAGCGCTGTCGCGCGCGCGAGCGATCGTTGCGAAAAGATTTCATCTTCGACGATCAATCGCACCGTGACGTAGAGCGCCGCAGTGAGGAAGAAGACCATCGTGGTATCGGGCATAAACGTGCGCCCGTAGTACACGCTGCCGGGAAAGATCGCGTAAAAGAACGCGGCGATGATACCTGCGACGCTGCTCGTAAAGAGCCACCGCGCAAAGAGCCCGGTAACGGCAACCGTCCCGAGCGAGAACGCAATAGAAATCAGCCGTCCGAAGATCGCATGCACGCTGAAAATTTTGTAGAGTGTCGCAGCCAGGAACGGCACGATCTGCAGTTCCAGCTCGACGTAATTCGGCGGCGGCCCGTTATAGTTGGTCTGAGGGAAGAGAATGTTGTATTGCAGCACCGCGAAATTGCGCGCGATGCTCGCCGTATCGCCCTGACGCCAGGCCGGATGATCGAGAATCGGACTGTGAATGCCCTGCAAACGCAACACAAGCCCGAGCAACGTAACAACGCCAAGTATCCATAAAAAATACTTGTCGAAGATGTCGCGGTGAAGAGTGGCGGAGGGCGGAGGGCTCGTTTCGGGGGCGCTAGGCGTTTGAACCGCCATTGTCCTTGAACGTCCAGTACTTATTAATAAAGAAGTTTACGAAGATACCTGCGAGCGTACCGATGAACCACGTGCGGTGCCCGTGGCCGAACCATGGCGCGACGATTGCGGATGCGATCCATCCGACGACCATTGCGATTACGGAAACCGTCAGGAACTTCGCGCCTTCGTGGACTGCATGGCCGGTTGACCGGAACGTCCAGATGCGGTTGAACCAATAGTTCGAAACACCGCCGGAGAGAAACGCGATCGAGTAGAGCACGTAGTAGTGAATCGCCTCGGCGTGGTTCGGGTCAACTTTTTGCAGCAGCGTAAAGACGATGAAGTTGACGAGGAACCCTGAGGCGCCGACGATGCCGAACTTGACGAATTGACGGATACCGCGACGGCCGGCAATCGACGTAAGACTGTTATGCAACCCAATACCAATCTGCAAAGAGGACGGTGAAGAGGCCCAAAAGTGGGAGCGAAAGTGCGACGATCAAGTTGTTGACTGCGGGACGTTCTCCCCAACGCGCGAGGATCGCGAACATGGGGAAGAGCACGAGCGCAAAGCGCGGCATGCTCATCAGGCTCGACGTCGACATCGGAATCAAAATCGAGAGTGCCATGTAGGCGATATACGACGGACGCAGTTGGCGCCAGCCTACAAGCAGCACGGAGATCATGAGCGCCGTGAACGCGATTTCGAGCGACTGGTTGGCAATCGTCTGTCCTTGCGTCGCGTGCGCGATCTTCTCGAATGCATTTATCACGCTTACCCACGGCGGGGCGAAATGCCGGTTCCAGTGGATTTGCACGTGAGAGAAATACAGCGGATCCGCGCGTAGCACCCAAAGGTACGCCATGTAGATTACCAGGCCGAGCGGAATGAGCGCGCCGGCAAGCAGGTCGGTCCGGCTGCGGCGGTCTTTCAGCTCGCCCTTATGCTGGAAGTACCATTCCATGGCAAACGGCACGATCAGCAACACGCCTTCCACGCGCGTCAGGGAGGCAAAGAAGCCGATAATGCCGGCGAGCCACCACCGGTGCGAGCGCATGTAATAGAACGAGGCAACCGTCAACATAAAGAAGAGCGACTCGGTATAGACGGCCGAGAAGAAGAACGCCGACGGGAAAATCGAGACATAGAAGATTGCGCGGCGCGCGACGGAGCGGTCGTACTCGTGTTCGAGCAGCTTGTACAAATACAGCAGCGCGAAGAAGAACGACACGTTGGCGATCACGATGCCGGCGACGAGGTGATTGCCGATCAGTCCGCCGAGAATGCGGATGAGCATCGGAAAGAGCGGGAAGAAGGCCATGTCCGTGCCTTGATATCCTTGCGTCGCGATATCGAGATAGTGCACGGCGTCCCAACGTCCCCACACGTTGAGCAGCAGATTGGAGGACTCTTGAACGTGCGTGCCCGCGCGCTGACCGATAATCACAGCGGCGAGTTCTGCAATAACGATCACGGCCGTTCGCGTTGCGACGAAATCGATCAGAACTTCGCGCACTGTTTGATTGAAGCGCGCGCCGATTAGGACTTTCGCTATCGCAAAGAGACCCAGCGCAGCGCCCAGTAGCGCGGAGCCACCGCGCGTGAAGGACGGCGGCAGCACGAACGCCAGCCACAACAGGATGAACGGCGCCCACGTGATCGCGTCGTACTGCAGCGAGCGCGCGAACGTGACGCCTGTGCGTCGCGAGAAATACTTCGCATATCCGTTCCATGCAAAGAGCACGACTGCGCTCGTAAGTACGACTGATGCGAAAAGCCCGACGTTTGAGAGCGTAGGCTCGTGGCGCGGTACGATAAGCGTAAGCCACGCAAAGAATCCGAGCGTGATTCCGGCGGCGGTGACGACGGCAAGCGGAAACGCTCCCGCGCTCGTCAATTCTGCAAGAATTCCGAAGCGAACCGGCGCACGCGCGTGAATATGGGCTGACACGGCCCACCATTTTCCGGGGGAGCGGGCAATGAACCTACAACAGGAAAAGCGGAGCTTGCCTTGTAGAGCGGGGGGCATGACCAACTCCCTCGATTTCGTAAAGGTTACCGAGAGCGCTGCTCTTGCTGCATCCCGTTGGATGGGACGCGGCGAGCGCGATGCGGCTGACGGGGCGGCCGTCGAAAAGATGAGGGAAGCGCTCGGCAAGATGGATATCGCCGGCCGCATCGTGATCGGCGAGGGCGAGCGCGACGAGGCTCCGATGCTCTATATCGGCGAGGAGGTTGGCCGCGGCGGGTTCCCGATCGATATTGCGGTCGATCCGGTTGAGGGAACGAACCTGGTCGCAAACGGTCTCCCGAATTCTATCGCCGTGATGGCCATCTCCGAGCGCGGCGGCCTGTTGCACGCGCCGGACTCATATATGAAGAAACTGGCCGTCGGACCCAAGGCCGCACCGTACGTGCACATCGACGCGCCGGTCCGCGAGAACCTCGAAGCAGTGGCCAACGCGCTCGAAAAGCCGCTCAACGACATCTGCGTCGTGATCCTCGACCGCCCGCGGCACGCGGACCTCATTCGCGAAGTGCGCGAATCCGGCGCTCGCATCAAGCTGATCTCCGACGGCGACGTCGACGCTTGTATTGCTACATCGATCGAAACGACCGGAATTCATGTTGCGATGGGAACCGGTGGCGCCCCGGAAGGCGTGCTGGCGGCCGCCGCCATCAAGTGCCTCGGCGGAAACTTCATGGGACGTCTTCAGCCGCGCAATCAAGAAGAAGCCGACCGGGCGATTGCTATGGGCTTCGGTGACATAGACCGCGTCCTGGAACTCGACGATCTCGTGAAGAGCGATGAGGTGATTTTCTGTGCGACCGGCATCACCGACGGTGACTTGATGGAAGGCGTGCGTTTCTTCGGAAATCATGCGCGCACGCATTCGATTCTCGTGCATGCCGGCGGTACGGTGCGCATGATCGAATCGGTACATCGTCTTGGCGCGCGCCCGAGCGGCCGTTAAACGCGCTCAACCTTTCGCCGCAACGCGGCGTTCTGAGGTTCGGATGGATATTCAGGATTACGATCTAGTCGTCGTAGGAGCGGGTTCGGGCGGTTATGCAGCAGCGCGAACAGCACGTGATTGCGGAGCTTCGGTGGCGCTCGTCGATGAAGGGCCGCTCGGCGGCCTTTGTATTTTACGCGGCTGCATGCCCAGTAAAGCCTTCCTCGCGTCGAGCGATGCGATGCACGATGTACAACACGCCGCCGAACTCGGCATTCGCGTCAACGGATCGATTACCGCAGACATGCCGTTTATCGCGCAACGTAAACGCGCTTTAGTAAAAGAGTTCGCTGATTATCGCATCGAGGGCATCAACAGTTTTCCGACCTACATGGGCCGCGCGAAGTTCCTCTCGCCGCGTCAAGTGCAGGTCGGCGATAACGTTGTACTTCGCGCACCGAAATTCATCATTGCCACCGGAAGCTCGGTGTCACCGCCCGTGATGCCGGGCCTTGCAGAGGCAGGGTATGTCGACACCGATACCGTGCTCGAAATGGAACGGATTCCGAAATCGGTCGTCGTGCTCGGCGGGGGCTACACTGCCTGCGAACTCGGACAGTTTCTTTCGCGCGTCGGCGCCAAGACGACGATGATTATCCGCAGTGGGCATCTGCTGACCGAGACCGACGACGACGTCGGTGAAGAGTTGACGCGCTGTTTTCGCAGCGAAGGCATCGACGTCGTGACGCACGCGAAGCTTTTGCGCGTAGAAGTGCGCCGCGGCATGAAGGTCGTGATCGCGAACGTCGACGGCGTCGAGCGCGAGTTCGCAGCCGAGGAAATTTTCTACGCGCTCGGGCGTGTACCCAACGTCGACGGACTGGGGCTAGAGAAAGCGGGCGTTAATTTTCACGCGATCTCGGGGATCGACGTCGATCTTCAACTGCGCACGAGTAATCCGGACATCTATGCGATCGGCGATGTGACCGGCGATTATCCCCTCGTCCATGTTGCGATCTACCAAGGCGAGATCGCGGGACGCAACGCGGTTGAGTGCACGAACGAAGAAGCCAACTACCGCATCGTAACGGCGCACACGGTCTTTAGCGATCCGCAAGTTGCAGTCGTGGGAGCGACCGAGAAGTCACTCGCGCGTGCTGGTACTCCGTACGTTCGTGGCCGCTACGATTTCGCCGAGCACGGTAAAGCCATGACGCTCAATAAGACGCGCGGATTCGTGAAGATGATGGCCGAACCGTTTACCGGTGAGATTCTCGGCGCGGCGGTCATCGGTCCGCAAGCGTCAGAATTAATTCACGAGGTGATCGTCGCGATGAACTATCACGCGACCGTCGAGCAATTCATGCGCATCCCGCACCTCCACCCAACGCTCGCGGAGATCTGGACGTATCCGGCGGAAGAATGCGCCGCGCAGCTTGGGTTGAAGGGTCCTGACGATCAGATGATCGAGGTCGCGACGAGTGGAACCGCCGGTTAACGTCACGGACACGCCCCGCATCGGCGCAGTCTCCATCGTGCAGGTGCAACCGGCGAAGGGCCGCTACACCGAAAACCTGCAGAACATCTCCGAAACGTTCTCGCAACTCGCAAAGGACTCGTCGGCGCCTGATATCGTGGTGCTGCCCGAAGCGGCGACGACGGGCTATTTTCTGGAAGGCGCGGTCTACGATCTTGCCTTGCCTGCGTCTCGGTTCGCCGCCGACCTTGCGGATGCATGGGAAGATGGCGCCGGTGAAACGCCCGTCGAGCTCTGTTGTGGATTTTACGAAAACGACGACGGCACGTATTATAACAGCGCAATCTATTTGCGCGTAGGCGGCGGCAAGCACGAAATCGTTCACGTGCACCGCAAGATGTTTTTGCCGACGTACGGCGTGTTTGACGAAGAGCGCTTTCTTTCGCGCGGCCGGCGTCTCTCGGTTTTTGAGACGAGCCTGGGACGCGCGGCGATGTTGATCTGCGAAGACTCTTGGCATGCGATCATGCCGACGATCGCCGCGGTCAAAGGTGCGCGCATCCTCATCGTGCCGTCGGCTTCACCGGGGCGCGGCATCGAAGGCAACGGCGAATTGACGTCGATCACTCGTTGGCGCGAGTTGCTGCGTGCGATCGCAGCCGAACATGGCGTGTATGTGCTCTACGCCGGACTGACCGGCTTCGAAGGCGGAAAGGGCATGACCGGATCGTCATCCGTCATCGATCCGTGGGGACGCGTGCAAGTGGAAGGGCCGGACATCGGCGAGTGTGTTGTGCGCGGCTATATCGATCCGCGCGAAGGCGATCTGGCGCGCGCAAGTCTGCCGCTTCTTGGCGATCTCAATGCCGTGTTGCCCGATTTAATTCTCGACGACGAGTTACCGCTTCCGAAAGGTCGTCAATGAAACCGCTAATCGAAGTTAGCGCGACACTCGACAGTGTTTTAGACGGCCCGCGGATCAACGGTGAGCTTGCTACGCGTTGGCTTGTCGCGTTTCTTCGAGACGAGTTGATCTCGCGTCGCAACGTGCGCCGCGCGGTCGTCGGGCTTTCCGGCGGAGTCGATTCCGCGGTTACAGCCTTTCTCTGCGCCCGCGCGCTTGGCGCCGAGAACGTTTACGCGTTTCGGATGCCGTATCGTACTTCCAGTCCGGAAAGTCTCTCAGACGCGCAACTCGTCATTGATGCCCTCGGCATTCAGAGTCGCACGATTGAAATCACCGCCGCGGTGGACGGCTATCTCCAGTTTGAACCGGATGCCGATGCGCGACGTCGCGGCAATGTCATGGCACGCACGCGCATGCTGGTGCTCTTCGACCAGTCGGCGAAGCTCGATGCGCTTCCTATCGGAACGGGAAACAAAACGGAACGTCTGCTGGGATATTTCACGTGGCACGCGGACGATACGCCGCCCGTCAACCCGCTCGGCGATCTCTTTAAGACGCAAGTGTGGGGTCTCGCGCGCTACCTCGGCGTGCCTCAACCGCTGATCGATAAAGCACCGAGCGCCGATCTCGAGGCGGATCAAACGGACGAGGGTGATCTCGGTATCACGTACGCAGAAGCGGATTCGATTCTGGCGCAAATGTTGCTCGGTTACAGCGACGCGCAACTCGTGGAACGTGGCTTTGATGCCGCGGACGTCGCGCTGGTACGGCGGCGCGTCGATTCGACCCACTGGAAGCGTCACTTGCCGACAACTGCGATGCTCACAAACACCGCGATCAACGAGTTCTACCTAAGGCCCGTGGATTTCTAAAATATGCCGACACTGGACCAAGCCGTCTTTTTCCCGGTGAGCTTGAATTTGATGGGTCGCCGTTGCGTCGTCGTCGGTGAACGCGACGACCGCGAAGCGATTGAGAAAGAAGCGTCGCTGCGTGAGTCGGGCGCCGACGTCGTCCGGATCACGGAGCCGGCGAAACTACGCGACGAAGATGTGATCGATGCGTTCTTCGTGATTTCCACGCCGCAAGATGCGGCGTTGTCAGCGCGGCTACGCGCGCTCGCTGATAAGCATCGCTTTCTCCTTTGCTGCATCGATCAGCCTAAGTACGGATTCGTCGCGATGGCGGCAATTGCGAAAGCGGGACCGGTACGCGTGGCGATCTCGACAACGGGCTTAGCTCCACGCGTCGGTAAGCGGTTGAAGCAGCGTCTGCAAAAAGCGATGGACGCAACGTTCGCGCGATTCATCGATTGCCTCGCAACGCAAAAGACGCGCGTGAAACGCTCGCATCCCGGGACCGAGCAAAGTGTCGTTCGGCGCAAGGCGATGATCGATGCAGCCGAAGGCTTCGACGTGGACATTACGTTCTCGTATCCGCGATGGTTTGAGGACGAGCTCGAAGGGATGCGCCCGCGTGCCGCTCGCCGTTGAACTCGTCGCCGTTGGAACCGAGTTGCTTCT
>JAMXLG010000398.1 GCA_024281135.1 Vulcanimicrobiia bacterium
CCGTCGCGCACTTGAAGAAACGCTCCACGATCTGGCTGCAACCGGCCGCCCCGTCAGACAAACCCTCCGCATGCCGCTTCACGGCGACAGCGACGGACCCGGCGTTGAAAAAGACGTCGTTGTGACGTACGGCGTCGGACAAGATCCGCTTCATTTCGATCAACCGTGGACCGTTCAATGGAAGCCGACGAACGGTGGTCCGTTCCCCGAATTCAACGGCACGCTAACGGTGCGTGCGGACGAAGATTACACGACGTGCGCGCTTGAATTGCGTGGTACGTATGAGCCGCCGCTTGGCGTGCCCGGCGCAATGTTCGACACGGTTCTTGGATCGCGGATCGCCTCGTCAACGGCGCGCGAGTTTTTGAAAGACATCGCCACGCGCATCGAAGCGCGTTATCGCGAAGAAGAGCAGGCGAAAGCAGCACGGTGAGCGGTACTCCGGTCGAACTGTACGTGCGCCTCGATCTGCCGCCCGTTACGGTGCGTGATGCCGTGATGCACGTTATGCGCGCGATCGGCGAACGTGACGAACCGTATCGTGATATTACGCTCGCCATCGGTTTGAGCGGTCCTGGAAACGCACAAGTGCGCGTGCCAATCGATACGACCGTCTCGAATCGTCCTGGACGTTGGGAGACCGGAATTCATCTCGAAGCAAAACAACACGAGCGGTTGTTCCCGACCTTCGACGGTACGCTCTCCGTCACACCCGATGGCGGAAACGAATCGGAGTTATGGCTGCAAGGATCGTACGAGCCGCCCGGCGGTCTCCTCGGCAAGGGTTTGGATGCCACCGTCTTTCACGGCGTCGCTGAGAACAGCCTCAAGGAATTTTTGTCTTGGCTTGCCGGCGAGGTGAAAGCTGAGGTTGAACGCGCGGAACGCGAGCGAATCAATCAGGCGCGGCGCTATCACGGATAAACGGGTTCGAGCGGAAGCGAAACCGTCATTAAATTCTCGGCGCCTCCCTCTTGACTGTCGATCCGCGCCTCGCCGCCGATGACGCGAAGCATCTTGTTAAGTACGTTCAAATCCACATTCGCGTGATGATCCTTCACTTCGAGTCGAATGCGCGCGTCGATCGGACCGCAGCGCACCGCGACCGTTCCGCCGGGCGGCGTATAGCGCACCGCGTTGACAAGGACGTTGCGAAGAATGCGCCCCACGTGCGCACCGTCGCCGCGATACGTAGCGCACTTCGGGTTGGTTTCGTCGCATGGCTCGTACGTCAGCTGGACGTCCTTCGCCGAGGCGAAGCGCGAGAGCGCGGTGACGTGCGCCGAAATCAAACCGCAGAGATTGAACGTTTCGATGCGCACGACGTCGTCATCCGCGGTTTGCGCGGGTCGCCGTAATTCGTCGAGCATCGACGATGCAGAACCGAGGGCTGCGAGCAGCGCATTGAGCCGCGCTTCGGTCGGCTCGAGAAGACCGTCAATAATCGCTTCGAGATTCGCCTGCGCGATCGAGAGAGCGTTCCCAATTTCGTGCCGGATGTTTGCCAGTTGGAACGCTCGCGCCGCTTCACGCTCTTCGATATCGGAGAGCAATAAGAACAGGCGATCGGCAATCGGATTGTCGATCGATTCGGCCAAGGCTTTCGCCTCGCTCCAGTCTCTTGCAAGAGCGAGGTCAATAGCGTGTAGGAGCCTGTTTTCGCCCTCGTGCTCGTTCATGTTTTCTTGAACTTGTACCCGACACCGAAAACCGTTTGTACGTACGTCGGATGCTCCGGATCCGGTTCGATTTTTTTCCGCAGGTTGTTGATATGTCTATCTAAGGTACGCTCGTAGACTGAACCATCGTCGCCCAAGACATCGAGAAGATGCGCGCGTGTAAACGCGTGTCCAGGTTGCTTTGCTAACACGGTCAAGATGCGGAATTCAGAGGGCGTGAGCCGAGCCGCCTTCCCGTTCACGCGCACTTCATGCTCTCCGAGATCGATTTCCAAACCATTGACCTTGAGAAGATCTTCACTCTCTTCGGTCGTGCCGCCGCGATGTTCGGCGCGCCTCATTACGGCGCGCACGCGCGCAACGACCTCCCGCGGAGAAAACGGCTTGGTAATATAGTCATCGGCACCAAGCTCGAGACCCACTATACGATCGAGCTCGTCTGCGCGAGCCGTCAACATGAGCGTGGGAATTTCGCGTCCCGCCACCGCCCGCAAAATATCCAACCCGCTCCCGTCGGGTAGCGTGATATCGAGCACCATGACATCGGGCGCGTCCGCATCGATCTCCGCCATTGCGTCGCGCACGTTGCCTCGCACCGTCGTAACGAAGCCTTCGCGCGCGAGGTAGGCGCTTAGCACCTCTCCGATCTGCGGCTCATCGTCAACGATTAGGACGCGCCTTGCCATCGCTGTATTCTGTTCTGCGGGATGCGTAGAACTTAAGCACGACCTGGGAAGGGGGGTTCCCAACCGCGTCCCCACCCGTGCTATCGTAGGGACAACCTTCCACTTCCCGGACGCTGCGCCGACGTGATGGAGGTATGCTCCTGATCGGTTGTTTCGCCCGTTTATGCTCTAAAGAAGCGTTGGTGATCCAATGAGTACTCAATCCTCAATGAGCTATGGTCGTGCAGTAACGACGTCGCTCGGTCAAGACGACGCCGTCGCGTTCGTCAAGAATGTGCTAAAAGATTAGGGCTTCGGCGTTCTGTGCGACATTGACGTCGCGGCGACGTTGAGAGAAAAGACTGGGACGACTATTCCGCCCTATCGCATCCTTGCGTCGTGCAATCCGCAGTTTGCGCATCAGACATTGAAGCGCGAGCCGCAGATAGGGTTGCTCCTTCCATGTAACCTGGTCGTGCAGCAACAAGAAGGCGCAACGATCGTCTCCGCAATCGACGCCCGCGCCATGTTGAGCGTAGTTAAGAATACGGAACTGGACCCGATTGC
>JAMXLG010000399.1 GCA_024281135.1 Vulcanimicrobiia bacterium
GGACCAAAGGAAGCGTTTCTGACGGAAGAAATCGCGGAACTTTCGCGGTGGCACGAAATCCTCGTAGTTCCTGCGCTGCCGACGCGCGAACTTCTCGCGGTTCCAGCGCTGCGCGAGCAATCGCTGCGGCTGCGACTTGGTTCTCGCCAAGTGTTGCGCCTAGCGACTGCCGAGATGTTCTCGAATCCCGGCGCAACTGCTCGAGCGCTTGTATCCATCGTTCTGAGACCTCGTGCGCTGCACGCGAAGTTAAAGAACATCTTGATCTTCCCAACAGCACTTGCCGTCGCTCGCATCGCGCAACGCGAACGCGTGGACCACGTTCACGCCTATTGGCTTTCCGCACCGTCAACGATTGCGTATGTGGTCTCTCGCCTGCGAAAGATTCCTTGGAGTGCAACGGGTCACCGCTACGACCTCGTCGATTTCAACGTTCGGACGGTCGGAACGCCGCGCGCCGGCTTCTTTCCAAGTGCGAGGTTTGTGCGCGCCATTTCGAAACAGGGACTGGAGCGGCTCGCAATTGCCTTCAAAGGCGATCCGCCAAGGGATGTGATCCATCTCGGCGTCGCGGTGCCGGCCACCGTCAACCCATCGCGCGGCGACACCAACGAGATTCATTTGCTGTGCAGTGCAAACCTGGAAGCAGTTAAGGGACACGACGTCTTATTAGAGGCCTTGCGCCGATGCGCCGACCGCGTTCAAGTTCGTTGCACGTTCGCTGGTGACGGAACACTGCGTTCTCACTTAGAAGCGAAGACTCGCGAGCTCGGACTTGAGCGCAACGTGAAGTTTGAAGGTTTCGTTCCACACGCGCGTCTCCTCGAACGCATCGACTCGCACGAGTTCGATGCTGCGATTCTAACGAGCGTCGACGAAGGACCCGCGCAGCGCGAAGGCATTCCCGTGTTCCTCATGGAGGCAATGGCGCGAGCGTTACCCGTCATCGCGACGCAGTCAGGTGCAGTTGACGAACTGGTGAACGATTCGAACGGCATTCTCTGTCCACCGGGAAATAGTCGGGCGATTACTGACGCCATCATCCGCCTTGCCCGAGATCCGGCACTCCGAACGATATTAGGCGCCGGCGGACGCCGCACGGTGCTCGCAGAATTCGACGCGCGCGAAACAGCACGTCGTTTGATGGATGCGATCGAAAACAGGCGCCCATTTGGACGTAAGGCCCTACTGCTACGTGAGGCACGAGCCCGGCACGTTGCACGCCCTGCGGCACTTGCAACCGAAAAGTATAGTTCCTACGACCATCACGATGTAACCGTTCGGAAGCGAATCTGAGGAATGAGAGTTCTCCACATTATCACGAGCCTGACTGGTGGAGGTGCGGAACGCTTCGTTTCGCAGCTCACGACGCAATTATCTGAAGACGTAGAACGTTGTGGGGTTATGCCTGTCTATCCAAGCGCAATTCCGAACGAGCTTGCGCAAAGTGCCGTGGAGGTGCTTCCGATCGCTCGTAAAGGCCGCTTCGAGGCGGCGTTTTTGCCGCGAATGGTTTCTACCATTCGCGCATGGCGCCCCGACGTCGTACACACGCACATGCATAACGGAAACTATTGGGGGCGCTTTGCGGCCGTGCTCGCCGGCGTCCCCGCAATCGTGCGGACCGAACATCTGCCGTGCGACATCGAAGCTCGTGCACGTCACACGCTGCTAGCCGACTTGTTCCTGAACGGCTCGACGGCATCGATCGTTACGTTCTTTCGCGAGCAGGCGGAATTTCTCGCGCGGTACGAACACTTCGATCCATCGAAAATCGTCGTTATTCCAAACGGCATCAAACAGTCGCCCTTTCCGAACGCAAACGATATCGTTGAAGGCCGCGACCGGCTTGGCGTGCAGCCCGGAATATTCTCGATCGTCGTGCTCGGAAATCTGCACCGGCATAAGAATCAGCGGTTGTCGCTCGAGGCGCTAGCCGCAATGGAGGCGGCGCGTCGCAGCAGCTCGCATCTATTTTTCGTCGGCGAAGGCGCTGACCGGCCGATGCTCACCGCCTTGGCGCACGATCTCGGCGTAACGGCGAACGTGACGTTCCTTGGGTTCCGTAACGACGTCTCCCGCTTACTCCCGGGCGCAGACCTTGCGCTCTTTCCGTCGCTGACAGAGGGAATGCCGCTTGCAATGATCGAGGCAATGACCGCCGGAGTTCCGGTCGTTTCGACACCGTGGACGGGCGCACAAGAAATGCTTGAAGACGGCGCGCTAGGGATTATCGCGAGCGATTTTACGCCGCAGGCACTCGCGCGCAGCGTGGAACGGGTATTCGACCAACGCGACTCCTATCGCGAGAAAGCAAGAGACGTACAATCGCGCGTTCGAGACGAGTACGACATCGCGATGACCGCACGCCGGCACGTGGATCTCTACGAACGCCTCGTTGCACGGGCATCGGCGGCATGAAGTATCTCATCGCGATCCTTTGTGCGCTGACGCTCTTACCGGCGACCGCCCCTGCTGCAACGGTGCCGATGCACATTCCGACGTGGGCCTTCGACCAGAATTTTGCTCAGGGAAAAGATGCAACTCCAGCGCAGGTCCAGCGCTATTTGACGTATGCGCAGAGTGGATTGGGCAACGACAAACCTGTGAAAGACTGCCGCGGTGCCGGCGGCTGTTCATCCGTCTTCTATTTCGATCCCGGTTTCGTCTACGATAGCAAGCTGTGCCCGTTCTCGGGCGATAAAGATTTTATTGCTGCGGCGCGCGAGGACTGGTACGTTCATCTGCCGGGATATTCGGATCAGGCGCACCGCGCGCAAGGCGTCTACACCCAAAACTGTAAGGGCGTCCCGACGCAAGTCCCGGTCTACGAAATCAATCAAGCGAATCCGGCCGTCGGGGCTTACTTCTCCGCGTACCTCCAGCGAGTCGCGGACGGCTGGGATTATTATATGATGGACGATACGTCTTCATCGCTCATTACGCAGCTCTATGGCCCGGGCGGCGGATTCTGCAAGCAGGCCCCGGAGATGAAAAACGGGTGGTGCAACAAGACGCAAGAGTACCAATCCGACGCGGACCTCGTGAATGCTCACGTTTCATTCGTACAGCGGCTGCGGCATAGCAATGGTACGCCAATGAAAGCTTTTTATAACGGCGTTTCGTTCGGCACGAACGGCCAGCCGAGGATTGAGCTCGTGCGCCTGAGCCCGCAGTTCGTCGGTGCGCTTTGCGAAGGTTGCGTTGTCAGCGGCGGGACGCTCCGTGCGAATATGTATGGAAAGGTCCTCGACGCAATTGCGATCATCAATCAGACGCCGGGAGCCGCATTCGTCGAACAGAATACGGGTAAGTCTCCTCCCGGCAGCGACGATCAAATCGCACAGCGGCTGGTCACGACGTCTATGGCGTGGCTCGGATTCAAAGATAACCGCACGATCGTCTTTCCGAATCTTGAGTTCAATACGAAGAACCTAGCTGTCTGGCCGGAAAACGATATCTACCCCACCAATCCGGTAGAAAGCATGTCTCGCGGCAACGCCGACCTGAGCGTCGCACCGTCGGTTTGGCGGCGTGAGTTTTCAAACTGCTATCTGCGTGGTGTTCCGATCGGTCCTTGCGCAGCAATCGTAAACGGCAGCTCATCGAGCGTTACCCCGTCGCCGAGTTGGTTCCGTCTGCGTTTCGGACACGCGCTGGGGTTGAGCGGCAGTGACGCACTGAACGGCGGAACCGTACAACTGAGTTCTCTGCGCGCATACACGGCGATTCCGCCTGCCCGCGCAGCGATCTATCTGCGATGAAGCGAACGATTTGCGAAGTTATCGACTACTGGGGAACGACCGGCGGAAGTTTCATCCCGTCGATGCAAGCGCTGTCGCGCGCAGTGACGTCGAACGGCGACCGTTTTGTCGTTATTTCGAGCGATATTCCTGGGGCCTCGTGGTACGAAGAGTTAACCGAAGCCGGCACGGACTTGCACTTGGTTCACAATTCGCGCGAACTCTCGTCGGCGCTTAAAGCCCTTCGTCCCGACATCGTACACTCACACTTCAACCGGTACGATGTTGCGGTTGCGCGGTTGGCGCGTCATTCGAAGATCGTGTGGCACCTCCACTCGGTACGCGAAGAGTTCTCGCTCTTCGATGAACTCCGCGCTCGCGTCAAGTATATGCTGATCGGTGGCGCAATACGCCAGTGGCTCTGTGTCTCCGGGGGCATCGCGGAGCAGATCCTCGACCGGGGTGCACCTAAGGAGCGCGTGCGCGTGCTGCCAAACGGCATCGATACGTCGCGCTTCCATCCGCCGACATCGCAGGAACGTGCTGATGCTCGCGCGCGTTTCGGAATCGCGGAAGGCGATCGGGTGATCCTTTTCTTCGACCGCACGCCGGTAAAAGGTGGAAGCGTGCTACGCGATGCGCTCGAGGAAGTTCAGGACTACCGCTTGTTGCTCAACGGCGGATCGCAAGAAGACTGGAGCGCTTTCGAAGCGCAGCACGATGTTATTCGTTCGCCGCGCCTTGCCGATCCGCGTCCCCTGTATTGGGCCGCTGACGCATTTGTGCTCGCGAGCTTAGGCGAGGGCTTTGGGTTCGTGCTCGGTGAAGCGGCTGCTTGCGGCCTCCCCATCGCAACGAGTGACATTCCGCCCGCGGTTGAGATGCTGGCCGATTGCGAAGGCGCCTTCTTCTTCCCGGCGGGCGATGCTCGGGCGCTCGCCGTCGCCCTTAGAGCTGCACTGGAATACGGGCCGTCAACCGCCGTTCGAGAGCGTATCGAGAAATCGTTCAGCTTAGAGCGCTGGACGGACGATATGCTTCGCGTCTACGAGTCGATCTAGCAATCGCGCAAAGTGTTGCGCCATCGTCGAAGCATCAAACGGCTTGAGCGCGTCGGTATCGACGATGCGCACGTTGTTCGCGCGGTGTTCTTCTACCGCGCGTAGCACAGCGTCCCTTAGTGAGGCGTCCGTACGCGTTCGCTCGCCGCTACGCGTTGCCTCGAGCACGTCGTCGACCGCACTATGTTCCGGTCCGCCGATCGCGAGAATCGCACGCCGTGCACCGAGATACTCAAACAGTTTAGCGGTAACGATACCTTCAGTCTGCGCGCCTTCCCATAAGAGTACTAAAAGCCGATCTGCGCGACGTTCCGCGGCCATGACCTCCGCGCGTGATACGACCCCGGTGACACGTGCGAAGTTCTCAGCGCGCTCCTCGCTGATGTTCCGCGCGAGCCAGCTTTCGTTCCTCGCATAGAGATCTACGCGGACTTCATGCGGTGCGATCGCGCCCTCGTCGATGAGCGAGCGAATGGCGCGGAACAGCGGGCGAGGGTCGCGTCGTCCTTCGAAGAGCTGCCCGGCATGAACGAACGTGCATTGCGGTTCGACGTCGAACGAAATGCCGTCCCATTCTTCCGGATCGAACGCGTTCGCAATGACCTCAACCGGCAGATCTTTTCGGTGCGATCGCAGCGTGCGGGCCAACGGCTCGGAGATCGTAGTCACCGCATCTGCATGACGCAGCGTCCATTTCTCGAGCACCGAGTCGATCGCATTGCGCATGATGCCGCTGTAGTAGCCACTGTCGGACCAGAGGTCGCGGAAATCGGCAACCCACGGAACGCGAGGCGCAAGCGACGCGAGGATCAAGTTCGTGGTGAACGGAGGCGACGACGACAGGATCGCGTCGAATGACTGCGAGCGAAAAAGCCGGCTCAGCGTGTAGCGCGCATGCGGGAACCAACCAACTTCCCGATCGGGATACGTAAGCAGCGCGTAAAGAAAGGCAAACGCCCGTTGCCGTAGCGACGGGCGCGTATCGTTTGCGAGGGGTTCGATCCCTAGTGCGGCTTGCGCGCTCTTGTCCCCAAAACCGCCTGCGCGTTTGACGGACGTGTAAAGGTCGAGATACGCCGTCTGTACGACGCTTGCATCCGCGCCCGGTAGCTGCGCAGTGACAACCGTTACTTCCCAACCATAATCAGGAAGGTAACGCAGGAGTTGGCGCGTTCGCGTGGTTGCGACGCCTGGCCGCGGCGGCGTGTAGTAAGACAGAAACAGAAGTCGTCGCATCTGTCGCTGCCTTCGCCGCCGCGGCGAGCGTTCATTCGTGTTTACAGGACGATCAGCACCGCTTGTCCAGGCGCAATCGTCGTAACGTTCGCATTGAATGCCGACGAGTTTAGCGAGACCGATCCTCCGCTGAGGATATCGCCGCCGTTGAGTACGACCATGTGTCCGTACGCCTTCGTCAACCATGCGCTCGAAACCGTGACGGTAGACGACGTGGCGTTCACAATCGCGGCACACTGACCGATCGCGACGCGGTTGTTATAGCAAGCGGAGAACTCGCGGCGATAGACGCCGGTCGTGACTTGAATGTCGTTCGACCCGCCGCTGGACGACATCGATTGCACCGGATAGGCGGGATAGAGCATCTCTTCCGGCCACGCTGCCAAGTTCTGCGTGTTGTCTTCGAGGTTGGCGAAGTCGATCGTGTGCCCTTCGCTGTATCCGAGCCACGTCATCGCCGTCACCACCAAGCGTTGCGAAACTTGCGCTGCGCTTCCAGCCGGCGAATAGCCATCATTCAGTTCGACGAACGCTGCGTTCGGAATCGCATTGATCTGCGCCATGGCGTTGAGCACCGGAGCGTACATCGTCGGACGGAAGGTGCCGGCGTTGACGACGCAATTCTCGCAGACCGCGCCGACGAAACGGCCCGGCGCCATCGTGAGCAGCTGCAAATTCGCCGGCGTTTGACCGGTGAAGCCTACGCCGTTGAAGAAGAATTGCATCGGGTTGCCGTTCTTATGCGCAAGCGAGTCCACAAACGTCACGTGAGCTTGCGCGACCGAAGCGTCCGTTGGATATTCTTGCGTCGACTTGCACCAGTGATTCGGCAGCGAGTCTTGGCAGAAACCGCCGCCGGGACCGTATGTCTGGTTCATCACCGTCGTGCTAGTGTCGTCCATGAAGTAGTAGTCCCAGTTGTCGCCGTTGCTCTGAAGATAACTCAAGAACCATGCGTTGGCAGCAGGCGACGTTTGATTTGCTATGTACACCGGGATCGCTGAAGTCGTCCCTTTGCAACTTTGGTTATACGAGCCGCGAAGGCGGTGGGCAAAATCGGTGTAGCCGGATTCGTGAACGAACCATGACTCATTGGATCCAGCCGCGGCGATGAATTGTGCGTCCGGTTGAATCGGACAATTCGAGCTCGCGTATTGCATGCTTGGATTCATGTAGAACACCGACGAGCATCTCTTCGGTGTAGTTGCGTCGCAGTCGGTGGTCGCCTTTGAATTGCCCGCGCCGCCTTCCGCGTACGTGAGATACTGCGCGACGGCGGAGCTCGGCGCGTTGGCCCCTAGTGACCAGTATTCATCGAAGGCCCAATTCTGAACGTGCGCCGGCGGAACCGGCGAAGCGGTGGGGCCTGGGGTGACCACTGCACCAATCACTTGGGAAACTGAGATCGCGTAAAGCTTAGACCAGGAACCGGTCGCGCTCACCGAGACCGTTTCCCCGATGTAAGGCGGCTTGCCCGCAAATTGGGTCGATGCTGACGTCACGACGTTGACGTAGCCGTGCGGAGCGCCGGTTTGAAGCGTAAAGCCGCCGGCGTACGCGCTGGTGATCGTTCCGCCGGTGTTGATGATCGTCGGGGTCGGTGACGCTGCCGGAGTCGCGGTTGCTGTGGTCACGCTCGCCGACGTTGGTTGCACGTTCGCAGGCAGCGCACCCGTCCCGCCCGTGCCGTTCGGGACGACCGAACCGCCGCCACCACCGCCGCCGCAAGCTGCGAGAGCAGCAGCGATAGCAAGAACCGAAAGGCTTAAGACGGATCCACGCGTTCGAAAAGTGCGCTTAGTTGTGTCCTTGAGAGACGCGTTTTTCACGAGGGCCCCCCTTCGCAGCATGAAGATGTGGGCAGAATGCCTGCTGGGTTAAGTAATCGTGAAAAGCGGCGTCCATAATAGGGAACTTACGTGAGCTTTACACTCCGTTATTTGACTTAGGTGCTTCACCGATGCGGCAAAATGCTTGGCGAACACCGCACATTAAGACGTCTGGCGTCCACTCCGTTTCGTAAAGACTCGGCTAAGCGAGCCCTTCAAACGTTCGAAATCGTGCTCAGGGCTGCTCGCTATGCAACCTAGCGAGCGTTAGGAAGAACGTTGACCCCGGGTTTCGGGTGCCGTTAACCTGCCAACGAAGGCACCTCCTCTGGCAGTCACTCCTTTCCCCGTTGGGTGCTCGGACAATCCCCCCTATGTTTGTTATCCAAGGAGGCTTCTTTGAGCCGCTCTTCTTTACTCGCGCTCTGCGCACTGGCTGCTTCCCTTGCAGCTTGTAGCGGCGGGCAGCAGGCCGCTCTCACACCCACGGGACCGCTAGACGGTCCCGCCGCGTCGAGCGCCATGCAACCTGCACAGACGCAATCTGCAATCTCGACGACCGGCACGCAATCGGTGCAGGCCCAATCTGCAACCTCGACGACCGGCACGATTCAGGCGTCCGGAACGATCGAAGGCACCTTCGCCGGCGGTTTTACACTTCAGACCGGCTACCCGCACGGCTACGTCAACGTGATGACTTCATCAACGACGACGTTCACGGGCAAAGCGCCCTTTAGGGGCGAGAGCGTCTCTGTTAGTGCAACCGGTTCGTGGTCGAAACTGTATGCGGTTTCGGTGACGCAAGCCGGAACCGGCACACCTGGGCCGACGCCCACCCCGACGCCGATGCAAAACGTGCCGAAACACATTGCCACTTGGGCGAAAGATCTCTACTGGGGTCCGGGTCAGAACGGCAGCGCGGCGCAATTGCGGCAGTACGTGTCCTACGCTCAGGGTGGCCTCGGCAATGCGAAGGCGAGCTCTGATTGCACCGGTTCAAACGGTTGCTCGTCGGTCTTCTACTTCGATCCGAACATGTTCTATGACACGAGCGCATGCGGCAGCGTCGGCGGCGATGTCGCCGGCATAATAAAAAACGCTGACGAGACGTGGTTCGTCCATCTCACAGGCTACAGCGATGCAGCACACCGCCTGCACGGATCCTACAATCAGACGTGTAGCGGCAAGACGATAACGATTCCGGTTTACGCGATGAACAGTTACAGCACCAGTATGCAGAGCTATTACAGGTCGTATTTCCACACGAACGCGGCGGCGTTCAACTTCTTCTTGATGGACGACACCAGCGGCCAAGTGCTCTCGCAATTTTACGGCGCGGGCGGCGGTTTCTGTTGGAACGTCTTGCCGAGCCATTGGTGCAAGAACACGCAAGAGATGCCGACCGATGCATCCGTTGCGGGCGAACACGATGCGCTTGCGAATTCGCTAACGCATCCGAACGGTACGGGGATGCAAGGCTTCTACAACGGCCTCGATTTCGCGAATCAGCAGCCGAACGACCTCAACATCATGCAGTCGAGCAATCATTTCATCGGTGCGCTTTGCGAGGACTGCGTCGTCAATTCCGGGGTTTTCCGTCCGACGATGTACGCCTCGGTGCTGAACGCAATGGCAAAGATCAACGCGTTGCCGCAGGGTTCGTTCGTCGAGTTGAATCACGGCGAATCAGCGCTTGGAAGTGCCGCGCAAATTGCGCAGCGTACGATTACCACATCGATGGCGTGGCTCGGGTACCGTGAAGGCCACACGATCGTGTACCCCGACCTCGAGGCAAACACGAACAACCTCGCTGTATTCCCGGAGAATTCAATCTATCCGACGGGCCCACTCGAGACGATGACCTCAGGTGCGGCGGATATCCAAGTGGCACCGGGCGTCTATCGCCGAGAATTTAGCACTTGCTACAACGCCGGTACCGCGATCGGTCCGTGCGCAGCAATCGTCAATTCGACTGCTGGAACGGTCGCTGTGCAAGCAGCCTGGTTAAAGCAAACGTACGGCCACGTTGTCTCAATGTCCGGTGGCGACATTCCGAACGGCGGCACCGTTAACTTGACAAGCGTACGGTTTGCCGCAAACTCGACGACGCTCGCACCTTCTCAAGGCCTTCTCATCGTTCGCTAGCCTTACCAGGCTTACGCGTAACGAGGCGCCGCCAACGTTAACGGCGGGCAAAGACTGCGTTAGTGGGATCGACGTATTTCGCGATTTCACGCGTAATCAATGCCCGCCGGGCGGGCGTGCAGGCATCCTACTGTTCGTTGACGCTCCGGAGTCGTATCCGTAACCTGCGCAGAGACGCCGCGTCACGCGCCACGTGATCGGTGTCTCTACCCATGTAACGTCGATGACGAGGAGGCCCCCCTTGAGCCCCACCCGCCTATTTGTTTATTCCCTGTCGCTTGCTGCGTTACTCAGCGCGTGTAGCGGCGGGGGAGGACAACAATCCCCCTTACCCGCCGATCCGACATCAACAACGCAAACCCAAAACGCCCCCGACCTTAACCAACCGGTCGATCCCGCCACTCAAGCACAGCAGCCCCCCTTACAGACAACCGACACGTCCGCTACCTTAACCACTCAGAGCGTTGCCGCCGCTGCTAGCGGCGTTCCTTCGCATATTGAGACGTGGGCCAAAGATCTGTACTGGAGTTCAGGCGCACTTGGAACGAGCGCGCAAGCGCGTGCATATCTCACGTACGCGCAAGGCGGTCTTGGCAATACAAAGGCGTTAAGCGATTGTCGCGGAGGCGGATGCCAATCGGTCTTTTACTTCGATCCCCACATGATCTACGACACGAGAGCGTGCGGCACCGTCGGACCCGCCGAGAGGCCGATTCTCGACGAGGGTACCGAAGCGTGGTACGTCCACGA
>JAMXLG010000400.1 GCA_024281135.1 Vulcanimicrobiia bacterium
AGGAAAAGGCGAGCTCCGTATAGACGGGGTGCTCTACCCAAGTTGTACCATCTTGATCGAATGTCGCCATCCGCTCGTCTTCGGGCACAAAATTCGAGCTAGTTGACGTCGTTGTAGTAGCGACGAGTTCGAGTATTGCGCTCTTCGCTACGCCCTTGTTCCATGACGGAAGTGGATCGCTTTCCTGAGCGACGGCGCCGCCGGCACGCCCAAGAACCGCAAGAGAAATTGCGCCGGCCCCAAGCAGAATGCTACGTCGGGTCGGCATGGGATTGTCCGTTCATCACAGACCAAATATGAAAATTGTGGGCTTACCGGTCACTTTCCAGGCGACGAATGAAGTGTTGCCGGCTGCAACCGCTACGTACTGTGTGCCATTGCGGCGATAGGTAATGATGCCGCCCGCGATTGCATTCTGTGTATTGTGCCGGTAGAGGGTCTTGCCGCTCGTCGCGTCGAGAGCAAGCAAATTACCGTTGAGATCTCCCGTGAACAGCAATCCTCCCGCGGTAGGCGTAAGGGCCGCAATCATCGGCGTCGGCATCTTGATGTGCCATTTCACGCTGCCACTTAAAGGGTCGATTGCAGTGGTCCAGCCGTAGGCTTTGGCCATCGGGTCGGGGATCGGGATGCCGCCGCCGAATCCCGCAGCTCCCGAATAAACCTTCTGCGCCTCAGTGATGTTCGTGATGCTGGATTCTTTGGTTAGCTTCACCGTCACGCACCAATCCGCCGCATTTACGTAGACAAGGCGAGTGGCGCTATCCCATGCCGCACCATTCCACTCTGATCCTCCGGTCACGCCTGGACAATAGTGAGTTCCGCTTGTCGTTATCGGCGCGCTGATATTAGCGATCGTCGTAGTCTGTGTTTTGTTGAGCAGTTTGCCATCGGTGCGATCGAGCAGGTGCATTAGCCCGTCCTTGCTCGTAGCCGCCAAGAGCTTTTTGCCGTCGGGCATGTCGAATGCCGCGCTGCCCGTAGCATCCCAATCGTGGTCATCGTTAGGTTGTGTTTGGTACCACCAGCGCAACCTTCCGGAGCTTGCATCAAGGGCGACGATGCCTGTTGTGAACAGATTTGCACCGGCTCGCACTTGAGAATTAAAGTCGGGACCGGGATTACCGACTGGAACGAAGAGCGTTCCCGTTTGCGGATCGAGTGTGAAATATGTCCAGACGCCTCCACCTCCGTGCAATGCGCTTGTCGCACGCCATGTGTTCGCTCCGGTCTCGGATTGCATCGGAATCGTTGAAAACGTCCATACCTTTGTGCCGTCCGTTACGCGATACGCCGCGACCTCCCCGCGCACGCCTACGTCGCCTCCGGCTGCACCCATGAACACCAGATCGTGCCAGATCAGTGGTGCTGCTATCGCTGAGGCGCCGGTGCTCGAGTCGAAGATCTTACGATCCCACAAGAGATCGCCCGTTTTTATATCAAGCGCAATAAGATGGCCGTCCGTTGTGCCGCGGATGAGGCGTCCGCTGCCGATTGCCGCTCCCTTATTATTCGCTCCGGCAGTAATATCGGTCGGACTATATTGATGCTCCCAGATCTTTGCGCACGTACTGCCGTCGATTGCGAACGTACCGTTTGTCGTGGTGACGTAGAGCGTGCCGCGGTACGCAACCGGACCTCCTTCAAAAGAACCGGCCTCCGAGAGTTCTACCGAGCAGAGCGGTTTGATTCGTGAAACATTTGCGGTCGTAATGCCTGAAAGTGCCGAAAAGCGCGCACCGTGATAGCCCTTTCCGTACGTGAGCCAGTTATCAGCATCGGCATCTGCACTGTTCAGTTCTCGTTGCGATACAGTCGTCGTAGAGGGTTGCCTCACGATGTTCTGGGCTGCTGCGGCACTCGCTGCCTCTGCCGCTTCCGCGGAACCCGGCACTGCGCTCGGGATGATCCGTAAGATATCGTAGTGCCCAACGATGGGAGACGGTCCCGCGGGAAAGCTATTTTGTTGCAGGATGAACGCCACGATCGCAAGAGACTGCGGCTCGGAAAGCGTTCCGGGCGCATTCAATGGCATTTGCGTGTGAACGATTGACCAAAGTGCGCTCAGCGGTTTCCCGCCGTAGCGCAGAAAAAACTGATTTCCTACTAGGGTCGGGCCAGCCCCACCCTGCAGTTTGTCACCGTGGCAGACGGCGCATTTTTGCTTGAACAACGTACCGCCTTGCGCGGCCTGTTGCGTGGAATACCAGCCTTCAGTTCCCTTCGACCCAGCTATTGAACGGGCGCCGGTCTCCGCAGTCGCTGGCACCGGGCTCGCTTCCTCTCGTGATCGCGAGCTCCGGTTACATCCCGACGCAAGCAACAAAACCGCGAGCGCCAGAACTGATGAAGTGCGCCACCTAGTACACATCATGCGCGACGATTTTAGCGCACTCCAATTCCTCTCGCATATCCCAATCGTGCGCCGGCGGCACTGAATATTCCTGAGATATTTAGGCGTGGTAGAACTGATTATTTTGC
Organism: Vulcanimicrobiia bacterium; assembly: GCA_024281135.1. The sequence continues at coordinate 2,482 of JAMXLG010000400.1, forward strand.
CTGCTGAATGAGTTGCTGTATGTCTATTCCGCGTTTCACGCTTTAATGTTACGCCGGCTTCTGAGATACGATCCCGTCGGAAGACGTAACCGCGAGGTTGTCAGCGTTCATCTTGACGTTGACGCTGTTATAGACTTTGGTGTGTCCGTCGCTCTGGCGAACTTTCGCCGTTCCGAGCGCGTCGGCCGGAGAGCAACGGTTCAACGCGGTAATGCCTCGCTATTGCTTGCGAAAATACGGCGAAACGTTGACCGTCGCGCATGGCGATAATGTGTCGGGTAGACGAACGGTGCCCCCGTTCGGAAAACCGAGTATCGCGATCGTACTAATCGCATCACACGAATTGCTGTGGGAATCTACCTTAGGGTACCCAAGCAAAAACGACGCGGTCTGCGAGGGCGCAAGCGCAATCGTGGTTGGCGCCGCTGTCGTGAAGTTTGCGTCATGCGGTGTGAACCGCACCGTGACGCCCTCGTTCACGCCGCCTGACAAAAGGAATCGCCGTGACTCGTCGCTCCGCTATCGAATGCGGTGAGTTGTGCAGCAGTGCACGCAGCCTGCGCGACCATACCTATATATTTTACGACTCGCGCTACATCCCTAGGGTTCTGATGTCGCGAGTTCCGCCAGTGCTTCGATGTGGCGCGTGTCCGTGCCGCAACAGCCGCCAAGCACGTGGAGGCCGAAATTCTGAGCGCATTCCCAAAGATCGCGTGCAAATACATCGGGCGCTGTGGTTTGCAATGTCGTCGACCCGTCGAGCGATTCCGGCGGCAGCGGTGATCCGTTGGCTTTCAGGCCAACGACGCGATGCGCAAGGGCTGGCGCACTGCGGAAAAGCGATTCCAATGCTGTCGCAGCATGCGTCGGATACAAACATCCGAGCATGTAATGCCACGGCCGCGCGGCTGCATCTTCATCGAGGCGTGCAATTGCTGCGGCGAGAGTCGTGCCGTCCGGCATTTTTCCATCGGCGTGCAGCATCGGAGCAACCGCGAACGGCAGCTTCATCTCGCTCATTGCACGCGCAGCGCCCTGCAATTCGTCGGTCACGGGAAACGTCGGCGCATACAAAAGGTCAACGCCGGCAGACGCAAGTGCTGACGCCTGCTCGCGATGATACGTGACGGCATCCTCAGTGTTAAGAGCGCCGGACGGATCGTATCCGTCGCTCGACGGTCCAATGACGCCCGCGATAACCACTCTTGCACCGGTCGATGATGCTACTTCTCGAACGAGCGCAACGGCTTGGGCGTTCACCTCTGCCACATCGCCCGTCCAGTTACGGCTCGCGCGCCACGTCGGCGTTCCAAGCTGCATCGGCACATTGAACTTTGCCGCGATCTGCGCGTATGTCGAATAAATCGTGTGCAAAATCTCGCGCCCTTGGGCGTCACCGAGCAACGTGAAGACTTCGAGGTCCGTGAGATCGCGGTGGAATTCGTAGACGGCGCGCGTTTCGATGGCGCCGTCGGTAAGGACGAGCGGCGACTCTTTAAAGACGCTAGCGAACATAACTGCCGCCGTTGAGATCGATCGTCGCACCGTTGGCGTAATTGCCGTGTTCGGATGCGAAGAATGCGATCACCTCGCCGACTTCTTTCGCCGTGCCAATATACCCCAGAGGAACTTCCGCTTCGAGTTCGGCGCGCCGCTCCGGTATCTCGAGATCGGGCGCCGCCATATCCGTTTCGATGAAGCCCGGCGCGATCGAGATAGCACTGATGCCGTACTTCCCGCACGAGCGTGCGATTGACTTCGTGAGATTAACCAGCGCTGCTTTACTTGCACCGTAATCAGCGAAACTCAATTCGCCGCGATGCGCCGCGCGCGACGTGATGTTGATGATTTTTCCACCGCCCTGCTTACGCATATGTTGCAGCGCGAGATACGTCAGGTCCGCGGTACCAAAGAGGTTGATTGCAAAGGTGCGCTCCCATCCCCGGCGCCATGCATCATAATCGTTATCGAAGAACGGGTTCTCGGAGAAAATCGCACCGTTGTTGATCAACACGTCGATCCGTCCGTGTGCTGAGATCACCGCATCGATGACGCCGGGAAGACTCGCATGATCTGCTAGATCGCAGTGCATCGCACGAACATAAGGGCCGAGGTCTTGAGCTAATCGCTGCGCTTCCTCAGCCTTCGTTGCGTATGTGAAGATGACGTCGTGGCCCTGGTGATGGAGCGCGCGCACCGCGGCGGCTCCGATACCGCGAGAACCGCCCGTGAGCAGTACGACCACGCGCCGGTGCTAGCCGGCGACGGCGCGCGGTTCGTGCGCTAGCGGAACGTTCGGATACACCCCGGTGAGGCAGCCGAGACACATCTCGTCACCTTTGCGTCCCGTCGCTGCGATTAGACCTTGTAGGCTGAGATAACCGAGCGAATCGGCGCCGGTCTTTGCACGGATCTCTTCGATCGTGTAATTCGCGGCGATCAATTCGTCGTACGTCGCCATGTCCACGCCGAGATAACACGGATGCTTGATCGGCGGCGAGGTAATGCGCAAGTGCACTTCCTTCGCGCCCGCTTCACGCAGTAAATTCACGATGCGCGGCGTCGTCGTGCCACGCACGATCGAGTCGTCTACGACGACCACGCGCTGGCCGCGCAGATTCTCGACCACCGGATTGAACTTTAACTGCACGCCGCGCGAGCGCATATTTTGATCGGGGCTGATGAACGTGCGGCCGATGTAGCGATTCTTGATCAGGCCCTCAACGTACGGCAGTCCACTCTCGGTGGCATAGCCGATGCCGCCGGGAACGGCCGAGTCGGGGATCGCCATCACGACGTCAGCATCGACCGGATGCTCTTTTGCGAGTTCGCGTCCCATTGCATAACGTGCCATGTAGATCGAACGCCCATTGAGCGTCGAATCGGGTCGCGCAAAATAAATATATTCGAACATGCACATCGCCGGACGCGCATCTTCTTTGACCACGCGGTGCGATTCGAGGCCGTGTGGCGTCATGCGGATCACTTCGCCCGGTTCGACCTCGCGCAAGTATTGCGCGCCGATCGTCGGCAAAGCGCACGATTCCGACGCAACGGCATAGCCGCCGTCGGGGAACGTTCCGATGCAAAGGGGACGCACGCCCCACGGATCGCGGAACGCGAACAGCTCGTCCTTCGTGCAGAGCACGATCGAGTACGCGCCGCGCGCAACAGTGAGCACGTACTTGATGCGATCGAGCATCGAGCCGGGCGCCTCGACGATCGTTTTTGCCATCACTTCCGAGTCGGAGGTGGCTTGCAGCGTCGTCGTGGGCGAAAGCGCTTCGCGCAGTTCGTCCGTGTTGGTCAGGTTTCCGTTGTGTGCGAATGCGAAGTCGCCGATTTCGGTCGACTCGAGCAGCGGTTGGGCGTTGACGACGACGGACGACCCGGTGGTGGAGTAGCGCGTGTGACCGACTGCGATATACCCGGAGAGCTGGCCGAGCAGCTCTTCATCGAAGATCGCACCGATCAAGCCCATATCTTTGTGCGAGCGGATCGTGCCGCCATCGGCCGCAGCAATACCCGCCGACTCTTGCCCGCGGTGCTGTAGCGCATAAAGCCCGAAGTACGCCAAACGCGCTGCGTCGCGCCCCGGCGCTATTATCCCCGTAATCCCGCACATGATCCCTTAGGCCTATTTCAACACACGAACTGGTGTTCCAGCTTCGACGAAAGCCGGGTAGCGCCAGTAATTACCACATTTCGGGCTAGTCGTTCGAGCGGCGGCCGCCGCCACCCGTGAGCTGGAGGATCGCGAGGAAGATGTTTATCGCGTCGAGGTAGATCGAAACCGCCATCTGGACGGGGGTGAGGCCGTCGCCGCCTGCGCGTAAGCGGGCGAAGTCGACGAGCACGAGGCCAGTAAAGATGATCAACACGCCCCACGAGTACGCCGTCGGCGAGATGATGTGCACCCAGAACGAGATGATGCCAATCACTACAAGCGCGAGCAGCGCGATGAGGAATATCCCTTGGAAGCGGCGCAGATCGAGGCCCGTCGCATAGACGATTGCACCGAGTGCAAACATGCCTAAGCCCGTCGTGAGCGCTGCGTTGAAGACCACCTCATTGCCGGCAACGTGACTGTAATACCCGATGATCGGCGAGAGAAAGATGCCCTCGAGAAACGTAAACGCGTAGAACATCACGAGTGCGAGCGGACCGTTCTGACGCACGAACTGCATGATGATCAAAAGAACGAACGACGCAAAGAACGCTATGCGGCTGACGCCGACGTCGACGTTCGGGAACAAATACACGCCGAGCGCAGTGAGACACATGCCGAGCGCCGTAAGGCCCAGCACTTGGCCGAGGAGCGACTGCGTGTTAGCCGCGGCAGTCCCGCGGTAAGAGGGGTTGGGCTGAAATCGATAGGCCATTGCCTTCAATAGTAACCTCCGTACGCGCCGAGAGTTACACGTTAGGGCCCAGCTTGCATATCGAACATATGTTCGATATAGTAAACCCATGCGCGGCGTCGAGGTGATCGAGCAAACGGCAAAAAGCGTGATCAACGGCGTCCCTGGTATGCCGTTCAAGTGGTCGATCAACCCCTATCGCGGCTGCTACCACCAGTGCCGCTTCTGCTATGCGCGGCGCACGCACACGTTTCTCGAAGCCGACGGCATGCGCCAGTGGGGTACGCGCATCTATGTCAAAGTCAACGCGCC